>NZ_BAAGUB010000036.1:0-394333 GCF_054781615.1 Microvirgula curvata
GATTCGCGGGCGACGGGGAGAGACAGCGGGATGTCGAACGAGACCAGGCCGGCGGAGAGGGTGGGCCCGCTGCCGTCACCGGGGCCGGGAAGGGCGTCGTGGATGGTGGGCAGGGTCGGGCTGCTGAAGGTGACAGCAGGCGTGAAACGTTCATTTTGCACGATGGGGAAACCTGTCACAGGGTGCGCGTTGGGTCGCTGGCCATGGATAGCCGTGACATGTTTCTATGTTTACAAAGCGACCCCTGAAGATTCCAGCCGGGGCTGACGAATGGGGTCCGCAAGGCCGGCCGGGGGCAGGGAGGACGGGCTTCCGGTAAACTGGCGCTCTTGTATCGGGCCGGAAAAGGAAAGTCGTCGGATGAGTGAATGGATCAAACTGTGCGGGGTCGACGAGGCGGGCCGCGGGCCATTGTCGGGCAGCGTGTTCGCCGCCGCGGTGATTCTCGATCCGGCGCGGCCGGTTGCCGGTCTGGCCGACTCCAAGACGCTCAGCGAGGCGAGGCGCGAGGCGCTGGCGCCGCTGATCAAGGCCAATGCGCTGGCCTGGTGCATTGCCGAGGCGACGGTGGAGGAAATCGACCGGCTCAATATCCTGCAGGCGACCATGCTGGCGATGCGCCGCGCGGTGGCGGGCCTGACGGTGCTGCCGGACGAAATCGAAGTGGACGGCAATCGGTTGCCGGGCTTCGAACTGGATGTGCCGTCCCGCGCCATCGTCAAGGGAGACAGCAAGGTTGCGGCCATTTCCGCGGCTTCCATCCTGGCCAAGACGGCGCGCGATGCAGTCTGCATTGCCATGGACGGGCAGTATCCTGGTTATGGCTTTGCCCAGCACAAGGGCTACCCGACCGCCGCACACGTGGCGGCCATCGAACGCCTGGGGGTGCTGCCGGTGCACCGGCAGAGCTTTGGTCCGGTCAAACGCGTGCTGGCGGCCCGTCAGGGCGGGCTGGATCTGCCGGTCTGAACGGATGCCGGCCCATCCCTCCACACCTGAGGCGCCGGCGCTGAAACGCTGTTTCCCGCCGGTGGTCGCCGCCGATACGCGGGTACTGGTGCTGGGCTCCCTGCCGGGCGAGGCCTCGCTGGCCGCCGGTCAGTATTACGCGTATCCGCACAACCAGTTCTGGCGCCTGCTTGGCGATGTGCTCGGGCACGATCTGGTCAGTCTCGATTACCCGGCGCGCCTGCAGGCGCTGCTGGCGCAGCGGATCGGGCTCTGGGACGTGGTGGCCGAGGCCAGACGGCGCGGCAGTCTGGACGTGGCGATTCGTGATGCGCGGCAGAACGATCTGGTCGATTTTCTGGCGTCATTGCCGGCGCTGCGGCTGGTTGCTTTCAACGGCAAGACGGCGGCGCGGGCCGCGGTTCAGTTGCAGGGCATGGCATTGCACTGCCTGGAACTGCCATCGTCCAGCCCGGCCAATACCCGGGCCTATGCCGCCAAGCTGCAGGTCTGGCAGCAGATCGACGGCTGGCTGCGCGACTGATTCCCGGTTCCGGATGTTCGTTTCATGACAATGATGGTGACGCGCGGATGAAGGTTCGGTTTCGCAAATCACTGAAAACCGGGCGGATGGCCGTCCGCGGGCGGTGCATGGCTGCCTGTCCGGGCGGCGGCTCGCTGCGGATTTTGCCGGTGTGGCCGGAAATCCACTAGAGCATATTCTCTACAATGCATTGATTATCAAGAATTTTGCCGGATCGGAGTTGCGCGGGCAAAAAAAATGGCGCGAACCTTGCGGTCGCGCCGAATTCTACAAAGGAGAAATAGAGGAGAAACTATCAAGAAGCAATTGCTGCGTCTCAATTGCTGCGAATTATGGGGGTCGGTTTGTTCGTTGTCAATCGCGAAACGTTCAAAAGTGAAGATTTGTAATCCGGTGTCGTGATTTCTGAACTTCGCATGGGTTCGTCATCGGACATGGCGCGCCAGCGGGCCTCGCCGCCACTGGAACCACCGGGGGTGCGTCCGGCGGACAGTCTGGTCATCCTTTCTTGCCACCATCATTACGTGGTTCAATATTCGGTAATGAACATGCTCACCGCCGGCTGGCGTTGCGCCCTTGCCAAAGCCCGCCGCGGCTTGTGAGACAATGCACGATCGCCTGCTGGAAAAACCGAGGAACCCGTTTTCATGATGCTGCCTGATCCGCGCCTGATGCCGCGCGTCGCCCCCAAGAACGAACTGATTCGTGCCGTCATGTCGCTGCTGACCGAGCCGGATGGCGCGGAGGCCGAGCGCAAGCGCGGTGAACTGCGTCGACTGACGGCGGAAAAGCTGGAGTTCGACGACAACCAGTCGCTGTCGGTCGCCCTGCAACTGGCGCCTGACCAGACGGCATTCCGCACGCTGTGGCACAGCCTGGTCGATACGCTGGCGTCGCCGTCGACGGCGCGCCATGCGGTCGTGTTTGCCGTGCCGGTGGTGCTGGCCGCCGGCAGCAAGACGGCCACCACGCTGCCGGCGCAGGTCGACGCGGCGCCGCTGCTCGCGATCCTCAGACAGCACGGCGTGGTGCGTGCCGATGCCGAAGTGTCGCTGTCCGGTCGTCTGCTGCATGCCGACACGCTCGCCAGTGTCGCGTTCTCGCAATGGTTCCGCTTCGGCAGCTTCCTGACTGATGCCGCGCGCGGTGTGCCGCTGGACCTGGCCGGCAGTGAAGTGCCGGTGCATGAGGAAGGCGTATTCGTCCGTTATCTGCTCGGCGTGGCGATGCAGAACCCCGGTGAGGCACCCGCCATCTGCCTGGGCGGTTCGATGGGCGAGTGGGGGATGCCGTTCATGCAGCAGCTCAACGAACAGATGAAGACCCCGGGCGTGACGCTGTTCCCGATTCCGGCCGTGCCGAACGTGGTGCCGGAAGCGCTGCGTCAGGGCGCTGCGCTGCGGCTGGACGTCAATATGCAGATGTGGGCGTCCAATATCATCCGCAAGCTGCGCGCCGGCAATGCCGGGATCGCCGGCGTGGCGGCTGCGCACGAGAATGGCGAGCTGCGCTTTACCGTGTCCAGCCCCGGCGACGACAAGAACTGGGCTGCCTTCGTCTGGCCGCTTGCGCCGCTGGATGCGGTCGAGCGGATCGAGGAAAACTTCCGTGCGCTGATGGCCGAGTGTCAGGTCGAGGACGTGCGGGTGGTCGGGACGATCCAGCCGGACCGCATCGACGAGGTGCCGGTTTTTCTGACCTGCAACGACGCGATCACGCTGACGCCGCCGGAAAATCTCCACTGAACCCGACTGTACCGGTCGCAAACCGATACGGCTGTGCCGTGTCGGTGTCGCGGTCCATGGGTTAGAATTCACACCAGTTGTGCCCCTTGTTCACTTGGAAAATACGATGTTCGCAGCCGACCAAACCATTCATGTCTTCGATCCCGAACTCGCCGCCGCGATGGATGCCGAGTCTCGCCGTCAGGAAGACCACGTCGAACTGATCGCTTCGGAAAACTATGTCAGCCCCGCCGTCATGGAAGCCCAGGGCTCCGTGCTGACCAACAAATACGCCGAAGGTTACCCGGGCAAGCGCTACTACGGCGGCTGTGAATATGTCGACCAGGTCGAACAGCTCGCCATCGATCGCCTGAAGGCGCTGTTCGGTGCCGAATACGCGAACGTGCAGCCGCATTCCGGCTCGCAGGCCAACCAGGCCGTGTACGTCTCGGTGCTGAAGCCGGGCGACACCATCCTCGGCATGAGCCTCGCCCATGGCGGTCACCTGACCCACGGCGCGTCGGTCAACATCTCCGGCAAGCTGTACAACGTGGTGCAGTACGGTCTGAACGACAAGGAAGAACTCGATTACGAACAGGTCGAACGCCTGGCACGTGAACACAAGCCGAAGATGATCGTGGCCGGCGCCTCGGCCTACGCGCTGGAAATCGACTGGGCGCGCATGCGCAAGATCGCCGATGAAGTCGGCGCCTACCTGTTTGTCGACATGGCCCACTATGCCGGTCTGATCGCCGCAGGTGAATACCCGAACCCGGTTCCGCACGCCCACTTCGTCACCACTACCACGCACAAGACCCTGCGCGGTCCGCGCGGCGGCGTGATCCTGGCCAAGGCCGAATTCGAGAAGGGCCTGAACTCGGCCATCTTCCCGTGCCTGCAGGGCGGTCCGCTGATGCACGTCATCGCCGCCAAGGCCGTGGCGTTCAAGGAAGCGGCCAGCCCGGCGTTCAAGGACTGGGCCAAGCAGGTCAAGGTCAATGCCCAGGCGATGGCGGAAGTGCTGACCGCGCGCGGTCTGCGCATCGTGTCCGGCCGTACCGAGAGCCACGTGTTCCTGGTCGACCTGCGCGCCAAGCAGATCACCGGCAAGGACGCTGAAGCCGCACTGGGCCGCGCCCACATTACCGTCAACAAGAACGCGATCCCGAACGATCCGGAAAAGCCGTTCGTGACCTCGGGCATCCGCATCGGTACCCCGGCGATCACCACCCGTGGCTTTACCGAAGCCGACTCGCGTGAACTGGCCAACCTGATTGCCGACGTGTTCGACAGCCCGGCCGACGACGCCAATCTGGCCACGGTGGCCGAGAAGGTCAAGGCGCTCTGCGCCCGCCTGCCGGTCTACGGCAAGTAACAATCCGGCTGCCGTTCAGGCGGCGCCGGGCGGTACCCAAGGCGACGGACGCGAGTCCGTCGCTATTTGCCTATCTGGAGTCCCCGAATATGAAATGCCCGTTCTGCGGCCATCTGGATACCCAGGTGGTCGACTCGCGCGTCAGCGAGGACGCTTCCAGCATCCGTCGCCGTCGCCGCTGCCTCGGCTGCGACAAGCGCTTCACCACCTTCGAGACGGCGGAGCTGCGCATGCCGCAGGTGGTCAAGCAGGATGGCCACCGCGCCGAGTTCGACGAGGACAAGCTGCGGATCGGTTTCAACCGTGCACTGCACAAGCGGCCGGTATCGACGCAACTGGTCGACGAGTCGGTCGAGCATATCAAGCAGAAACTGCTGGCACTGGGCGAGCGCGAAGTCAGCGCCCGCGAGCTGGGCGAGATGGTGATGAGCGAGCTGGCCAGGCTCGACAAGGTTGCCTATATCCGCTTCGCGTCGGTTTACCGCAGCTTCCAGGATGTATCGGAATTCTCCGAAGCCATTCGCGAAATTTCGCGCAAGCAACACTGAACCGGTGGGCGGGCACAGCGCCCGTTGCCGTGACGGACTGTCGATGTTTACTGCTGAAGATCACCTCCACATGTCCCGGGCGCTGCAGCTTGCCGCGCTCGGCATGCGTACCACCTCACCGAATCCGCGCGTCGGTTGCGTCATCGTCAACCGGGGCCGGATTGTCGGCGAGGGCTGGCATGTGGCCGCCGGTACGCCGCATGCCGAACCGCATGCACTGGCCCAGGCAGGAGAGCTCGCCCGCGGCGCCACGGCCTATGTGACGCTGGAGCCGTGCAGCCACCATGGTCGCACTCCGCCGTGCGCCGATGCGCTGGTCGGTGCCGGGCTGGCGCGGGTGGTGGTCGCCAGCACCGATCCCAATCCGCTGGTGGCCGGGCAGGGCATGGCGCGATTGCGTGCTGCCGGCATCCTGGCCGAGTCCGGCCTGATGGAGGCCGAGGCGCTGGCGCTGAACCGGGGCTTCATGTCGCGGATGACGCGCGGCCGGCCATGGGTCACCGTCAAGCTGGGCATGAGCCTGGATGGCAAGACGGCACTCGACGACGGTCGCAGCCAGTGGATTACCGGACCCGCCGCGCGTCGCGATGTCATGCGCCTGCGGGCGGAAAGCTGCGCCATCCTGACCGGCAGCGGCACGGTGATGGCCGACGATCCGCAACTGACCGTGCGCGGCATCGATCCGCTGCAGCCGCCGGCGGACTGCATGTCGCCGGCCGCTGCGCTGATGCGCAAACAGCCGCTGCGGCGTCCGCTGCGCGCCGTGGTCGACAGCCGGCTGGCCACCAGCCCGGTGCGGGCCATTTATCTGAATGGCGGGGTGCGGCTGTATACCTGTGTCAGCGAAGGCGCACGCCATGCGCCGTATATCGGTCATGGCAATCTGGTGAGGGTGGTGCCGGCCCCGAACGGCCGGGTCGATCTGTCCGCCATCGTTGCCGACCTTGGCCTGCAGGGCTGCAACAATCTGCTGGTCGAGGCCGGCATGGGACTGGCCGGCGCCGTATTGCGTGCAGGCCTGCTGGACGAACTGGTCTGTTATGTCGCGCCGGCGATCATCGGCCACCAGGCGCTCGGCGCATTCAACCTGCCGCCGCTGGCATCGCTGGAAGACAAGGTTCGTCTGGCCTGGCATGACGTGCGCCCGGTCGGTGACGATCTGCGGCTGACACTGCGCCCGGTGCGCTGACAGCGGAGGCGGGCGCGCATCGGGCTTTAGCCCGGCAGCCGGTCGGCGCTATAGTCAGGGCAAGTTGTTTGCCGGATATCACGTAATGAAAATTTCTGTAGACCGTCTGCGCCGGCTGGCGCCGGCCACCCTGCGCGCCCTCGGCTGCGCACCCGACGAAGCCGACCTGGTGGCGACCCATCTGATCGAGGCGAACCTGCGCGGCCACGACAGCCACGGCGTCGGCATGCTGCCGTTCTATATCGCCAGTGCCCGCCAGGGCACGCTGAAACCGAATGCGCCGGCACGCCTGCTGAACGATGGCGGCGCCATCCTGCAGTTTGCCGGCGACCGCGGCTTTGGTCAGCGCACCGGGCGGGAGGCCATGGACGCAGCCATCGCGCGTGCACAGCAGACCGGCCTGGTGCTGATGACGCTGTCGGCGACCCATCATCTGGGTCGCATCGGCAGTTATGGCGAGCAGGCGGTTGCTGCCGGCATGATTTCCATCCACTTCGTCAATGTCATCGATTTTCCGCAGATGCTGGTCGCGCCGTTCAACGGCTCGTCGCCACGCTTCGGCACCAATCCGGTCTGCATCGCCATTCCGGGCGGTGAGCGGCATCCGGCCTTCGTGCTTGATTTCGCCACCAGCATGGTCGCTTACGGCAAGGCACGCGTGGCCTACCTGGCCGGGCGCCAGTTCGACGACGACGTCCTGCTCGATGCCGCGGGGCACCCGACCCGCGAGCCGCGCGTGATGTTCGAGCCGCCGCTGGGGGCCTTGCGGCCGATTGCCGGGCACAAGGGCGGCGGCCTGATCATGGCGGCCGAGCTGCTGGCCGGCCTGCTGTCCGGCGGCGGCTCGGCCCAGCCGGCGCATCCGCGCGATGGCGGCATCGTCAACAACATGACCACACTGGTCATCGACCCGGCACGGCTGGTCGACATGCAGTGGTTTGCCGCCGAGTACGATGCGCTGGTCGATTACGTCAAATCGTCGCCGTCCCCCGATCCGGCCGATCCGGTGCAACTGGCCGGCGACCCGGAGCGGCAGCGCCGCGCGCAGCGGCTGGTCGACGGCATCGAGATTGCCGACGGCGAGTGGGACGGCATCCTCGCCGCCGCTGCTCAGCTTGGCGTCGACGTCGCGGGCTGAGCTTCCGGAAACGCTTCCCGGCACAGTGCCAGCCAGGCACGGGCGGCCTGTGACAGATAGCCGTCATGCCAGACCATGCCGAGCTCCCAGCGCAGCGGCGGGTCGACCAGCTCGCGGCAGCAGATGCGCAGCGGGTCGAGCAGGGCGGCGATCGGCGCCGGCAGGATGGCAATGCCGGCGCCGGCCGCGACCAGTTCGCCGATAAAGTCCCAGTGCCGGCTCTGGCCGGCGATCTGCGGGCTGAAACCGGCGGCGGCGCAGGCATCGAGAATGACGCGGTACAGCACGAAATCGTCTTCGTACAGCACCAGGGGTTCGTCGCGCAGATCCGCCAGCCGGACCCCGTCGCGACTGGCCGGCGCGCGCTCGGCCGGAAAGGTCACCATCAGCGGATGGCGGGTCACCGACAGCGTCAGCAGTTCCGGCGCCATCTGCGGCAGCACGGTGACGCCAAGATCCAGTTCGCCGGCGAGAACCGCCTGCTCCAGTGCCTTGCCGCCCTGCTCGCGCAGGCGCAGCGTCACGCCGGGATACAGCTTGCGGTAGCGGGCGATCAGGCGGGCAAAGTAGCGGCCGGCCATCGGCGGAATACCGACATCCAGCTCGCCGCGCGCCAGCCCGGCGACCTCGTCCAGCTCCAGCTGCAGCCGCGCCACTTCGGCCAGCACCGCCTGGCCACGGACGAACACCACCTGGCCGGCATCGGTCAGCCGCAACTGACGGCCTTCGCGCAGCAGCAGTGGTCCGCCCAGTTCTTCCTCCAGGCTTTTGACCATCTTGCTGATCGTGGGCTGGGTCACGTGCAGCACTTCGGCGGCCCGGGTAAAGCTGTGTTGCCTGACCACCTCCACGAAGTAGCGCAGCGCACGAATGTCCATGTCATGTATTCCATATTGGAATGATTCGCATGATTTTAATTCATTTTTTTAATTGAAGGCGGGTTCATATACTGCGCAGTAACAAGGTGCCCCGGCTGGCCGGGCTGTTCCGCGCGGCGGGCACCCGGCAAGGAATGAACATCATGGAAACGCAGGCGCAACGGTCCTTTCCGTTCATGCGCGCACTCGTCACCATCCTGCAGGTGGTCGGGATTTCGGTGCTGTGGCTGCTGGCCGATCTGGCCCGCCACCGCTTCGACCTCGGCCTGCCGTCGAACATGATCGGCATGATGGTCATGGTCGGCCTGCTGTTTACCGGCATCGTCCGGGCGGACTGGATCCGGCGTGGCGCCAACTGGCTGCTGGCCGAAATGCTGCTGTTCTTCATCCCGGCCGTGCTGGCGGTGATCAAGTATCCGGATGTGGTGGTGGTGGACGGCTGGCGCGTGCTGGTGGTCATCGTCGTCAGCACGCTGATGGTCATGGTGACGACCGCCTTCGTGGTCGACCGGCTGTACCGCTTCGAGCTGAAGCTGTCGCGCCGCCGCAGCAACCGTCACGTTGCCGCCGGCCCGGCGCCGGCCGGCGCCCTGCAGATGCCGCGAGGCCGCCGCCATGACTGAAACCCTGATTGCAGCCGGCTGCTTCGTGCTGACGGTGGTGTTCTACTACATCAACAAGCGCATGTACGTGAAGCAGCACAAAATCTGGCTGATGCCGCTGCTGGCCACGCCGATGCTGCTGCTGGCCATCGTGCTGCTGGCCGGCATCAGCTACAGCGAATACATCGCCGATACCCGCTGGCTGATGTGGCTGCTCGGCCCGGCGACGATCGCCTTTGCGCTGCCGATCTACGATTACCGCGACATGATCCGCAAGCACTGGCTGTCGATCTCGGTTGGCGTGCTGGCCGGCTCGGCGATGTCGGTGGTCAGCTCGGTCTGGCTGGCCCGCCTGCTGGACCTGCCGCTGATGCTGCAGAAGGGGCTGGCCGTGCGTTCGATCACCACCCCGTTCGCGATGGAAGCGGCGCGCAGCATTGGCGGGCCGGTCGATCTGAGCGCCCTGTTCGTGGTCATTACCGGCGTGGCCGGCATGGCGATGGGCGAGACGGTGCTGCACCTGCTGCCGGTGATCCGCAGCAAGCTGGCCCACGGCGCGATCTTCGGCGCGGCAGCCCACGGCGCCGGCACCGCCAAGGCGCGCGAGATGGGCGATGCCCAGGGCGTGGTCGCCTGCCTGGTGATGATGATCGCCGGTTTTGTCACCGTGCTGGGGGCACCGCTGATTGCGAAGCTGATGTTCTGAGTGCCGGGCTGTTTGGGGGTGCCGGCAGCGGTGGTGCTGGTATTTGCCTGACTGCTGAAACTGCACGGAAAGACGGACTGAAAAAAACCGCCAATCAATATTGGCGGTTTTTTGCTGACGGGGTTTGCCCGCGTTACAGTTTGATCACCGTACTCTTCAGTTCGGTGTATTTTTCCAGCGCATGCAGCGATTTGTCGCGGCCGTTGCCGGATTGCTTGAAGCCGCCGAACGGCATGTTCATGTCACCGCCCTCGTCGTAGCAGTTGACCCAGACCGTGCCGGCACGCAGTGCGCGGGAGACGGTGTGGGCGGTGCTGAGATTGCTGGTCCAGATTGCACCGGCCAGGCCGTAGATGCTGTCGTTGGCCAGACGGACGGCGTCGTTGACGTCGTCGAAACCGACGATGGACAGCACCGGGCCGAAGATTTCCTCGCGCTCGATCACCGAACCGGGCTCGGTCAGGAAGGCGGTCGGCTCGATATACAGGCCGTTCTTGACCGGTTCCGCCGCATTGCCGCCGAACAGCAGCGTCGATTCGCGCCGGCCGGCATCGATATAGCCGCGCACCTTGTCGAACTGGATGCGGTCGACGATGGCGCCCATCGTCGTCTCCGGATCGAGCGGGTTGCCCGGTTGCCAGCCGCGTGCGGCCTCGGCCAGCGCCTCGACGAAGCGGTCCTTGATCCTGTTGTGCACCAGCACGCGCGAGCCGGCCGAACACACCTGGCCCTGGTTGAAGAAGATGCCGCCGGCGGCAGAGCGTGCCGCGCGCAGCAGGTTGGGGCAGTCATCGAGCACGATATTGGCCGACTTGCCGCCGAGTTCCAGCCAGACGCGCTTGAGGTTCGACTGGGCGGCATAGCCGGCGATCAGCTTGCCGACCCCGGTCGAGCCGGTAAAGGCCAGGCAGTCGATATCCATGTGCAGGGCCAGCAGGCGGCCGGTATCGCCGGCGCCGGGCAGCACCTGGAACACGCCGTCCGGAATGCCGGCGTCGCGGGCCAGCGCGGCCAGCCGGATGGCGGTCAGCGGCGATTTTTCGCTCGGTTTCAGAATCACGCTGTTGCCGGCCGCCAGCGCCGGAGCGATCTTCCAGCTGGCCATCATGATCGGGAAATTCCACGGCACCACGGCGGCGACCACGCCGATCGCTTCGCGGGTGACCAGACCCAGCAGCTTCGGGTCGACCGGCGCGACTTCGCCGCCGATCTTGTCGATGGCCTCGCCGTACCACTCGATCGCATAGGCCGCACCGCTGACGTCGACCGACGCCGCGTCGGCGACCGGCTTGCCCATATCGAGCGATTCGAGCAGCGCCAGTTCGTCGGCGTGCGCGCGCACCTGGTCGGCAAAGCGCTTCAGCGTGTCCTTGCGCGCGCGCGGCGCCATCTGCGACCAGACGCCGCTGTCGAATGCCTTGCGCGCAACCGCGACTGCGCGTTCGACGTCGTCGGCACCGGCGAGCGAGATGTCGGCCAGCTTGCGGCCGTCGATCGGCGATACGCAGGCGAAGGTTTCGCCCGATGCCGTCGGCGTGTACTGCCCGTCGATGAAGGCGCGTCCCTCTATATTGAGGATGGCCGCGCGGGCCTGCCAGTCACTAAGCGTCATGTCTGCCATGGTTTTATGTCCCCTGTGTTGTCCCTGCCGGGATTTCCGGCCACCGCGTCATGCCGTGGCCAAAATGCGTGCAGGTCAGAACGACGGCGGGGTACTGGCGCTGATGACCTCGGCGACCTCGCTGCCGACATTGCGGAAGCGATGCGGCTGGCGGGAGTCGAAGTAGTACGCCTCGCCGGCGCCGAGGATGCGCGTCTCGTCGGCCACGGTGAGTTCGATCTCGCCGCTGACGACAATGCCGCCTTCCTGACCTTCGTGTTGCAGCATGTCCGGCCCGGTGTCGGCGCCGACTTCGTAGCGCTCGGACAGGATGGCCATGTCACGCTTCGGGTGGGCCGAACCGACCAGCGACAGCCTGATCCGCTCGTTGCCGAGATTCGGCAGTTCTTCGGCCCGGTAAAACACCTGCATGTGCTGGGGCTCGGCGTCGAAGGTGAAAAAATCACCCAGCGTCATCGGCAACCCTTCAAGGACTTTCCGCAGCGAGCTGATCGACGGGCTGACCCGGTTCTGCTCGATCAGCGAAATGGTGCCGTTGGTGACACCGGCCCGCTTGGCCAGCTCGCGCTGGGACAGTCCGAACTTCTCGCGCACCATTTTCAGGCGCATGCCTACATCCATCGCATCAGCTCTCATCTGTCCGGTCTCTTTGAACCCGACCGTGGCGCCGCTCCGGCCCGTCGTGCGCGGAGTCAGGACGGCCAGAGCCAGTCCGCCGTGTCCGTCGTGGGGCGCGCGGCTCATGGCGCGACCTCCGGCGTGGTGGGGAAAGGGGTCCGGAATGTTAATGATATTAGACGTATGGTGTTTACGATTTTAGGCATTCGAATTGCTTAATGTTGCGTGGCAGCAATGAAAAACCTTGCCACTGCCAAGATTTTATAGTCAAAATCATAAACACACAAAGCCTGTTTTGTGCATTTTCTTAAACGTCTGCAACAGTACCGACGCAGTCTTCAAACCGTGAAGAACGAGGACGTTACCATGTTGATCGGTGTGCCCAAGGAAATTAAGAATAACGAGTACCGGGTGGGGTTGACCCCGGCCGGTGCCCGGGAACTGCTGTCGCTGGGCCACACGGTCCTGGTGCAGCGTCAGGCCGGCGCCGCCACCGGATTCGATGACAGCGAATACGTGGCCGCCGGCGCGCAGATGGCCTCCACTGCCGCACAGGTCTACGAGCAGGCGGAGCTGGTGATCAAGGTCAAGGAACCGCAGCCGGTCGAATGCCGCATGCTGCGTCCCGGTCAGACCCTGTTTGCCTATCTGCATCTGGCACCCGATCCCGAACAGTGCCGGCTGCTGGTCGAGTCCGGCTGCATGGCGATTGCCTATGAAACCGTCACCGATGCCCAGGGGGGGCTGCCGCTGCTGGCGCCGATGAGCGAAGTGGCCGGCCGCATGGCGATCCAGGCCGGTGCAGCATGCCTCGAAAAGGCGCATGGCGGCCGCGGGGTGCTGCTGGGCGGTGTCCCCGGCGTCGCGCCGGGCCGGGTGCTGGTGCTGGGCGGCGGGGTTGTCGGCCTGAATGCAGCCCGGATGGCCGCCGGACTCGGCGCCGACGTGACGCTGCTCGATACCTCGCTGGCGCGGCTGAAAGACATCGACATGGTGTTCGGCGGCCGGATCAAGACACTGATGTCGACTGTCCAGAACATCGAAGACGGGCTGCGCGAGGCCGACCTGGTGATCGGTGCCGTGCTGGTGCCGGGTGCCACCGCACCAAAGCTGGTGCGGCGTGCGCAGCTGAAGCTGATGAAGCCCGGTACGGTGCTGGTGGACGTGGCTATCGACCAGGGCGGCTGCTTCGAGACCAGCCGTCCCACCACGCATCAGCAGCCGACTTTCGAGGTGGACGGCATCGTCCACTACTGCGTTGCCAATATGCCCGGCGCGGTGTCGCGCACGGCAACCATGGCGCTGACCAATGCGACGCTGCCTTTCATACGCAAGCTGGCGGCGCTCGGAACCGGCCCGGCACTGGCGGCCGATCCGCATCTGCTTGCCGGGCTCAATGTCTGTGCCGGGCAGGTGACCCATGCCGCCGTGGCCCATGAGCTGGGCTATGACTATGTGCCGGCGGCCACGGCCGTTGAAGCACTGTTGTCACGATAACAATACGAGTCTGCAACACAGAGGAGAACACGCATGCGACCCCTTATCGCCATTCCGTGCGACATCAGACAGATCGGTGCGCACCCGTACCATGCCGTCGGCGACAAATACGTGCGCGGTGTTACCGATGGTGCCGGCGGCATCCCGTGGCTGGTGCCGGCGCTCGGCGACGGGGCGTGGCTGGACGAGGTCGTCGACCGGGTCGACGGTGTCATGCTGACCGGCAGCCCGTCCAATATCGAACCGTTCCACTATCACGGCACGCCAAGCCGCGCCGGCACCCTGCATGACCCGGCCCGCGACTCGACCACGCTGCCGCTGATTCGCAAGCTGCTGCAGCGGGGCGTGCCGTTTCTCGGCATCTGCCGCGGCTTCCAGGAAATCAACGTTGCCTTTGGCGGCACGCTGTACCAGCACGTCCAGGAAGAACCGGGCATGCGCGATCACCGCGAATCGCCGGACGATCCGCTGGAGCAGCAATATGCACCGGCCCACCGTGTGGCCTTCACCGCCGAGGGTCTGCTGGCGCGGCTGACCGGCCTGAAAGAGGCCCAGGTCAACTCGCTGCACCAGCAGGGGGTCAGGGAACTGGCACCGGGCCTGAGCGAGGAAGCGCGGGCTGACGACGGACTGATCGAGGCGTTCTCGGTGTCCGGCGCGAAGCAGTTTGCGTTTGCGGTGCAGTGGCATCCGGAATGGCGCTGCACCGGGAACCCGGTGTCGCAGGCGATTTTCGGTGCGTTCGGCGAAGCCTGCCGTGCGCACCAGAGCGCGCGGCGGGCGTAAGCCGTCTCCCCGCGCACGGCGGACGGGGCGGGAGGACGGCCCGTTACGCCACCCAAAGCAAGAAACTGAAAACGGCTTGAATCAGTTGAGAAACCATCATGAGTGACTACATCAGCGAATGGCTCCGAGAACATCGGATCACCGAAGTGGAATGCATCGTGCCGGACATGACGGGCGTGGCACGCGGCAAGATCATTCCGAAGGACAAGTTCCTGTCGGAACCGGACATGCGGCTGCCTGAAGCGGTTCTGATCCAGACTGTCACCGGTGATTATCCCGATGACTGCTACCTGGACCTGACCGACCCGGACATGGTGCTGCGTCCCGACCCGACCTCGCTGCGCTTCGTGCCGTGGGCGACCGATCCGACCGCGCAACTGATCTACGACTGCTACCGTTCCGACGGCTCGCCGGTCGAGACCTCGCCGCGCAGCGTGCTGCGCCGGGTGCTGGAACTGTACTCGGCCCGGGGCTGGGAACCGGTGCTGGCGCCGGAAATGGAGTTCTACCTGCTGTCGCCGAACCCGGACCCGGACATCCCGGTCCAGCCGCCGGTCGGCCGGACCGGCCGCGCCGAATTCGGCCGCCGCTCGTACTCGATCGATGCGGTCAACGAATTCGACCCGGTGTTCGAGGACATTTACGACTACTGCCATGCGCAGAACCTCGAAGTGGACACCCTGATCCACGAGGTCGGCACCGCGCAGATGGAAATCAACTTCGAGCACGGTGATCCGCTGGCGCTGGCCGACCAGGTGTTCCTGTTCAAGCGCACGGTGCGCGAGGCGGCCTTCCGCCACAACATGTACGCGACCTTCATGGCCAAGCCGATGGAAGGCGAGCCCGGCAGTGCGATGCACATGCACCAGAGCATCATCGACAAGCACACCGGCCGCAATCTGTTCTCGAACGAGGACGGCTCGCCGTCGCAGGCGTTCTTCCACTTTATCGGCGGGCTGCAGAAGTACCTGCCGGAAACCATGCCGTTCTTTGCGCCGTACGTGAACTCGTATCGCCGGCTGACGCCGAACGTGGCCGCACCGACCAACGTCGAGTGGGGCTACGACAACCGCACCGTCGGTCTGCGCGTGCCGCATTCGAGTCCGGCCGGACGCCGGGTGGAAAACCGCGTGCCGGGAGTGGACGTGAATCCGTACATCGCCATGGCAGCCTCGCTGGCCTGCGGCTATCTCGGGCTGGTGAACAGCATCGATCCGCGCGATCCGGTGGCCTCCAACGCCTATGACGTGCCGACCGAATTCCCGCACGGCACCGAAGAGGCGCTGGTACGGCTGACCCACTGCAAGGAAATCGCCGCCGTGCTTGGCGAACGGTTCGTCGAACTGTTCATCGGCATGAAGCAGAAGGAATTCGCCGAGTACTTCCGCGTGATCAGCCCGTGGGAACGC
Source organism: Microvirgula curvata (assembly GCF_054781615.1). NCBI lineage: Bacteria > Pseudomonadati > Pseudomonadota > Betaproteobacteria > Neisseriales > Aquaspirillaceae > Microvirgula > Microvirgula curvata. Next base: position 15,584 of record NZ_BAAGUB010000036.1, read on the forward strand.
AAGTTCCTGCTGCTGCACGTATAAGCCGGACCCCATTCCGGTCGCCGGGATGGACCCGGTGGCCGATCGCGTGCGCCGCCAGTGCCGGACGCGCGCAGAACCGAGAGGAATCGACCATGAGCACGACTGCCCGTTCCACGAACGAATACCGCGAACTCGACGCCGCCCACCACCTGCACCCGTTCAGCGACATGGGATCGCTGAACAGGCAGGGCTCACGCGTCATCGTCAAGGGTGACGGCATCTATCTGTGGGACTCTGAAGGCAACAAGATCACCGACGGCATGGCCGGCCTGTGGTGCGTCAACATCGGCTACGGTCGCAAGGACCTGGCCGAAGTCGCCAGACAGCAGATGGAAGACCTGGCCTATTACAACACTTTCTTCAAGACCACCCACCCGCGCGTGGTCGAACTGTCCACGCTGCTGGCCGAAGTGACCCAGCCCGGCTACCAGCACGTGTTCTATACCAACTCGGGCTCGGAGTCGGTCGATACCGTGATCCGCATGGTCCGCCAGTACTGGTCGATCAAGGGCAAGCCGGGCAAGAAGACGCTGATCTCGCGCTGGAACGGCTATCACGGCTCGACCATCGGCGGCGCCAGTCTCGGCGGCATGACCTATATGCACGAGCAGGGCGACCTGCCGATCCCGGGCATCGCCCATATCGGTCAGCCGTGGTACCTGAAGGAAGGGCGCGACGGCGAGAGCGAGGCGGACTTCGGCCTGCGCGCCGCCAGCTGGCTGGAAGAAAAGATTCTGGAAATCGGCGCCGACAAGGTCGCGGCCTTCGTTGGCGAACCGATCCTGGGCGCGGGCGGGGTGATCATCCCGCCGGCAAGCTACTGGCCGGAAATCGAACGCATCTGCAACAAGTACGACATCCTGCTGGTCGCCGACGAAGTCATTTGTGGCTTTGGCCGTACCGGTGACTGGTTCGGTCACGAACACTTCGGCTTCCGGCCGCACCTGTTCACCATCGCCAAGGGCCTGTCGTCCGGCTACCTGCCGATCGGCGGCGTCATTATCGGTGACGAGGTCGCCCGCACCCTGATCGAAGGCGGCGACTTCAACCACGGCTTCACCTATTCGGGCCACCCGGTCTCGGCCGCCGTCGCCCATGCCAATGTGCGCGCGCTGCGCGACGAGGGCATCGTCGAGCAGGTGAAGAAAGACACCGGCCCGTACATGCAGAAGCGCTGGCGCGAGGCGTTCGGCGGTTTCGAGCATGTGACCGATGTCCGCGGGGTCGGGCTGATCCAGGCCTTCACCTGGGTGAAGAACAAGGCCACGCGTGAAATGTTCGCCGGCAGCGATGACGTCGGCACGCTGTGCCGCGATATCTTCTTCAAGCACAACCTGATCATGCGCGCCTGCGGCGACAGCATGGTCAGCGCGCCGCCGCTGATCATTACCCGCACCGAAATCGACGCCATGCTGTCGACCGCCGTGGAATGCGTCGAGCAGACCGAAAAACTGCTGCAGGAACGCGGACTGGTATAAGCAGATTCTCTCCGGGAGGTCACCTGGTCGTCAGGTCGCCACGTGCGCCCTGACGTTTTTTTTTGTCTTTTCGGACTTGGGTCATGCGGTTTGCAAGGCGACTTTGTTAGAATCTTGCCGGTATTCTTGCGGCATGACAGACGCTGGTTGCAGCGATTTCGGAATTGTCTCTTGTTAGGCCCCATGTTTTCCGCACGGTGGCCGATAACAGACAACGGAGGCCGGCGTGGACCCGATGCAAATACGGTTCGCCTCCTCGTTCACCAGATAAAGAGAAGACGGGATCTCCCTACATGTTCGTTATTATTGGTTACGTCATCGTACTCGGTTGCGTGTTCGGTGGTTTCCTGTTTGCCGGCGGTCACCTGGCCGCCCTGTGGCAGCCTGCAGAGCTGATCATCATCTTCGGCGCGGCGATCGGTTCCACGGTGGTCAGCGGTGGCGGTGCGCCGCTGAAGGCGACCCTGAAAGCAGTGCCGACCCTGTTCAAGGGCGACAAGTACAACAAGGCGCTGTACATGGAGCTGTTCGCGCTGCTGTACGAAGTCCTGACCAAGGTGCGCAAGGAAGGGATGATGTCGATCGAAGCCGATGTCGACGCGCCGCAGGAAAGCCCGATCTTCTCCAAATACCCGATCATCGTCGGTGACCATCACGTCATCGAGTTTGTCTGCGACTACCTGCGACTGATGGTCGGCGGCAACCTGAACCCGTTCGAGATCGAAAACCTGATGGACATCGAAATCGAAACCCACCACCACGAGGCCAGCGTGCCGGCGTCACTGCTGGCCAAGATGGGCGACGGCCTGCCGGCCTTCGGTATCGTGGCGGCGGTGATGGGCGTGGTGCACACCATGGAGTCGGTGGGCATTCCTCCCGCCGAGCTGGGCATGCTGATTGCGGCGGCCCTGGTCGGTACCTTCCTCGGTATTCTGCTGTCCTACGGCTTCATCACGCCGCTGTCGGTACGCCTGGAAAGCAAGGTGGCCGACCTGTCCCGGGTCCTGACCACGGTCAAGGTCACGCTGCTGGCCAGCCTGAACGGCTATGCGCCGCAGGTGGCGGTCGAATTCGGCCGCAAGGCGCTGTACGGCGTCGACCGTCCGAGCTTCCTCGAGCTCGAAGAGCACGTGAAGAGCACCAAGAACCGCTAAGCCCGTGACCGGCCCCGCCTCGGGGCCGTGTTGCATGACGGATCGGCCTGCGGGCCGATCCGCGTAATCCGGAGTCTCCATGGCTGACGAATCGCAACGTCCCATTATCGTCAAACGCATCAAGAAGGGGGGCCACGGCGCCCATGGCGGCGCGTGGAAAATCGCCTACGCCGACTTCGTGACGGCGATGATGGCGTTCTTCCTGCTGATGTGGCTGCTGTCGTCCGTATCGCAGGGCACGCTGGCCGGCATCGCCGAATATTTCAAGACCCCGCTGAAGGTCGCGCTGGCCGGCGGCGAGGGCTCGGGCGACACCACCAGCGTCATCAAGGGCGGCGGTGCCGACGTGACCCGCTCGGCCGGTCAGGTCAAGCGCTCGGACAAGAGCGAGGAACGCCGGCGCGAACGGATGGTGCTGTCCAAGCTGCAGCAGCGTATCTCGCAGGCGATCCAGTCCAGCCCGGAACTGCGCAAGTACCAGAACCAGCTGCTGCTGGAGATGACGCCTGAAGGGCTGCGCGTGCAGATTGTCGACGAGAAGAACCGGCCGATGTTCGACTCCGGCCGCTCGGCGTTGCTGCCGCACACCAAGGTGATCCTGCACGAGCTGGGCAAGATGTTCAACGAAGTGCCGAACCGCCTGTCCATTTCCGGTCATACCGACTCCGCCGCGTACTCCGGCGGCGAAAAGGGCTATTCGAACTGGGAACTGTCGGCCGACCGCGCCAACGCCGCGCGACGCGAGCTGCTTGATGGCGGCATGACCGAGCAGAAGATCCTGCGCGTGGTCGGGCTGGCGGCCGCCAACCCGCTCGATGCCGCCAACCCGTACAACCCGACCAACCGCCGCATCACCATCATCGTGCTGAACAAGCAGAACGAGGAGCAGATCCTCGGCGAGGGAGGAACGCCAAACAACGAGGCCGATGCGCCCGATGCCGCTGCTCCGGTCGTGCCGTCGCCGGCGACGGCGGCCGGTACGGCCAAGGCGGGCCCGCCGCAGTGATCTCGCGCCTGCCGCGCCACCTGGCCGCGTTGCCGCTGGCGGCGCTGCTGGCGTTCGGACTGTCTGCCTCGGTCGCCGTGGCGCCGATCTGGATCGCGCCGCCGCTGACGGTGCTGCTGGCGCTGGCGCTGGGGGCTCGTGGCCTGGTGCTGGCGGTGTATGCACTGTTCTGGCCGCTACTGGTCGGACTGGCATCGCTGGCCCTGCCGGCCTGGGCCTGGGCCCTTGCCGCGCTGGCGCTGTTCGCCGTGTGCCGGCATGCGATGACCGAACGGGTGCCCCTGTTTCTGTCCAGCCGCGCCGCGGTCGATGCCCTGGCCGGCAGCGTGCCGCAGGGCGTGCGTTTCGCCGATCTCGGCGCCGGTACCGGCAGCGTGGTCGTGCCGCTGGCACGGCGCCGGCCCGACCTGACCGTGATCGGTGTCGAGAGTGCCTGGCTGCCCTGGCTGCTGTGCCGCTGGCGCGGTCGCGACCTCGACAACCTCCGGGTGCGCTACGGCGACATCTGGAAGCAGGACTGGCACGGTTTTGACGTGGTCTATGTGTACCTGTCGCCGGCGCCGATGAGCCGGGTCTGGGCACGCTTCCGCAAGGATGCGCCGGCCGATGGCTGCCTGATCAGCAATACTTTTAGCGTCGACGGTGCGCCCCCTGACCGGACCGTGCCGCTCGACGATGCGATGGACTCGCAACTCTATTTCTGGAAGAACCGGCGATGAACCGACTCGAACTGCAACGTTTTGCCGCTCAGCCCTGGCCGGTCATGGGCTTCTCCAGCGAGCACATGGCTGCGCTGGTGATGGCCGACCGCGAGCGACTCAATAGCGTGGATATCGCCAACGTCGTCCTGCACGATCCGCTGCTGGTGTTCCAGCTGCTGCGGCATATCGGTACCGTTGACCGGGCACGGACCCTGACCGATACCGTGTGCGTCGAACATGCGCTGCTGCTGACCGGCGTCGACCCGTTCCTGACCCACTTCGGCCACCTGTCATCGATCGACACCCATCCGGGCATCACCCGCCAGCGCAAGCGCAATGTGGCGGCGCTGCTGGCCCGGGCGCGGCTGGCGGCCCTGCTGGTCAAGGAGTGGCTGTCGATCATCGAAGTGCACAAGGTCGAAGAATTCTTTACCGGCGCGCTGCTGTACAACGTGCCGCTGGCGTTCTACGCCATCGACAACGATCTGGTGCTGGATGGCGATGTCGAGCGTGCCGCCCAGCGCGCGCTGGGCGAGGATTACAGCCTGTTCGTGCGCTCGGTGTTCCAGGCTGCCGGCCTGCCGGCCAAGATGACCGAACTGCTGCTCGGCCAGCAGGACCTGTCGCGTCAGCGTCTGCTGCTGCGGCATGCGATCTACACCGCCAATCACCTTGCCTCCGGCTGGTGGCAGCAGGACCTGCAGTCGCACCTGCGCGGCGTGGCCGGCCTGCTGCTGGTGCCCGAGGACCAGGTATGGGCCAGTGTGGTCCAGTCCTCGCTGACCCTGGCGCGTTCTCCCTATACCCGTGCCTATGCCGACCCGGCCCGCTCGCTGCCGCTGGTGGCCGAACCGCCGCTGGTATCGGAGAACGAATTTCTCGAACTGGACTGGACTGACGACAGCCGTGCCGAAATGGCCCGTTTCGAACTGTCGGTCTGTGATGTCATGCGTCGCATCATCACCGTGTTCGGCGTTGAACGGACGGCCTATTTCCCGATCGGGCCGGACGGCAGCCTGCTGTGCCGCTTCCAGATCGGTTTTGACAGCAAGGACCCGCTGATCAGCGTCCATGTCGACCCGGCCGCCCCCGGCTTCTTTGCCTCGCTGACCGCACGGGCGCAGGCTTTCCGCGCCACGGCCGAGCAGTGGCCGACCCTGACGTCGCGCTACCCGCACCCGTTCTGGGACGCGGCCAGCCCGCTGGGCTGCGTGATGGTGTCGATCTTCCACAATGGCAAACTGGCCGGCGTGCTGTACGCCGACAACAAGGACCGCCACACCGGCATCGACGACGAAATCTATGCCCGGATCAAGCATGCCGCCGGCGCGCTGTCGGCCTGAGGCCGGGGCCGCCGCGCGGCGGTGATACACTTCGCCGCCATGAAACACATCTCCTCGGCGCACAACGATGCGCTCAAGACCCTGGAACGGCTGCTCGGCAAGCCGGCCGAGCGCCGCCGCAGCGGCCTGCTGGCGCTGGAAGGCCTGCATCTGGTTGATGCCTATCTGCGCGCCGGCCACACACTCGATGCCCTATATCTGCGCGAGGATGCGCTGGCGCATCCCGAAGTCGTCGCCCTGCTGGGCCGGATTGGCACGGCCTGCGACTGTGCAACGGTCAGTGCGCCGCTGCTCGGCAAGGTCAGCGAGCTGAGCTCGCCGCCGGAAGTGGTGGCGGTGGCGCGCATCCCGCAGGCGATGGCGGTGGCCGATCCGTCCTGCATCCTGCTCGATGACGTCCAGGACCCCGGCAACCTCGGCACCCTGCTGCGGACCGCGGCGGCCGCCGATGTGCGCAGCGTATACCTGTCACGCGGCTGCGCCGATGTCTGGGCCGGCAAGACGCTGCGTGCCGGCATGGGCGCACAGTTCGCCCTCGCCATTCATGAGCGTGCCGACCTGCCGGCCGTGCTGTCGGCCTTCGACGGACGCCGGCTGGTGACCCATCTGTCCGGCAGCGTGCCGCTGTGGCAGCTGGACCTGCGCGGACCGTGCGCATTCGTGTTCGGCAACGAGGGGGCCGGTGTGTCCGGGGCCGTGCTGGCCGAAGCCGGCGACCGGGTGCGCATCCCGATGCCGGGCGAGGCCGAGTCGCTGAATGTCGCCGCGGCCGCCGCCATCTGCCTGTTCGAGCGCGTGCGCCAGCGCGGCTGATTGTTTTTCTGCACACTCTCTCCTTATTTTCCTCATATTTGCACCATATAGGATGGGTAATCTGGTTCCGTCACCCAAACAAGGAGAGTCAGACATGAAACGCCATCTGCTCGTTACCGCACTGGCCGCCGCCGTTCTTTCCACCGCCGCCTTTGCTGCCGCCCCGGCCGACAACGGCGACATGATGATGCCGCGCCATGGTCGTCACCACGACATGGACAAGAAGGACTTCGAGCGCATGCGCGCCGATTTCCTCGCCCGGGTCGATACCAACAAGGACGGCAAGATCAGCCGCAGCGAAGCCGAAGCCAATGCCCCGCATCTGGCCGTGCTGTTCGACGCCATCGACACCAACAAGGATGGCCAGCTGACGCAGGAAGAGCTGGATACCTTCCACAAGAAGATGCAGGAAGCCCGCGACAGCGAACGCAAGCATTTCCTCGATGCCCGCTTTACCCGCCTCGATACCAACAAGGACGGTTTCATCAGCAAGGCCGAGGCCAGGGGCGACCGCTTCCTGGAACGTCGCTTTGACCAGATCGACACCAACAAGGACGGCAAGATCTCCAAGGCCGAGTTCGCCATTGCTGCCGACGGATTCGGTCGCCAGGGTGGCCTGCGTCACGGCGGTCCCGGTTTCGGCCCCGGCTTCTGATCCGGCGGTCTGCCTGATTGCATCCAGTCCCTTCCGTCCCCGCCGCTGCGGGGGCAGGGAACAGTCTGGCGCCGGCACGGTATCGTGCCGGCGCTTTTTCGTTCCCGCTTGACGCTGGGGGTGGTGCAGGCAATGATGGGAAAATTAAAACGACCGTTCTATTTTCCCATGACCCTGTCGCCGCGCGTACTGAAGACCGTGATCAACCTGTGGCCGCCGTTCCTGGGCGCGGGCATCCGCATCGAACATATCGACCCGTGCTGGGCGTCGGTCGACGTCGCACTGCGGCTGGGACGGCTGAACAGGAACTATGTCGGCGTGCATTTCGGCGGCAGCCTGTACGCGATGACGGATCCGTTCTTCATGCTGATCCTGATCCAGCGGCTGGGGCGGGACTACATCGTCTGGGACCGGGCCGGCCGCATCGACTACCTGAAGCCGGGGCGGGGCACGGTCAGGGCGCGCTTCAGCATCAGCGATGCACAGCTGGACGACATCCGCGCCCGCACCGCCAGTGGTGACAAATACCTGCCCGAACTCGGTGTTGACGTGCTGGACGCCAGCGGCGAGGTGGTCGCCCGGGTGGTCAAGACGCTGTATATCCGCCGCAAGGACAAGGGCGGCGGCGCCTGACGCTACAGCAGCGGGCGCAGCCTGGGTTCGACCAGTTTGACGATCAGCGGCTGTGCCGCCGCGACCGGATGGATGCCGTCATTCTGGAACAGCGCGGCATTGGCGCCGAAACCGGCGACCAGCGACGGCACCAGCGGCACTTTCTGCTGCCGGGCCAGGCCGGTGTATACGGCGGCAAAGTCGCGGGTGTAGCGCTGGCCGTAGTTCGGCGGCAGCTCGATGCCGGCCAGCAGCGGTCGGGCATGCTGCTGGCGGACCAGTGCCACCATGCTGGCCAGATTGGAACGCAAGGCGTCGAGCGACAGCCCGCGCAGTCCGTCGTTGCCGCCGAGTGCCAGAACCACCACATCCGGTTTATGCTGGGCCAGGGCGGCCGGCAGCCGCGTCAGCCCGCCGGCGCTGGTTTCCCCGGACTGGCTGGCATTGATGACGCGATGTCTCGGCCCCAGGTCCCGCGCCAGCAGGCTGACCCAGCCTTCACCCGGACGCAGTCCGTAGCCGGCAGACAGAGAATCACCGAATACCATGACCGTGGCGGCTTGCGCCTGCACGGCCAGCCAGCACCCCAACAACAACAGCAGAAAGCGAATGCGCATGTCGACTCCTTCCGAACCCCGGACCATTGTGCGAGCCAGCGGGCTGTCCCGGCAAGTCGAGTTGGGTGCGGAAACCCTGACCCTGCTGTCAGGGCTTGACCTCGACGTCGAGGCCGGCGACACGCTGGCGATCGTCGGTCGTTCCGGTTCCGGAAAGTCGACCCTGCTGGCCCTGCTGGCCGGACTGGATTTGCCGACGGCGGGCGATGTCTGGCTGGCCGGGGAATCACTGACCGGACTCAGCGAAGACGGGCGGGCGCGGCTGCGCCAGCGCGCGGTCGGCTTCGTGTTCCAGAATTTCCAGCTGCTGCCGGCGCTGACCGCACTGGAAAACGTCATGCTGCCGCTGGAACTGGCTGGCCGGCGCGATGCGCGCGAACAGGCGGCCGCCCTGCTGGAGCGGGTCGGGCTGGCCGATCGCCAGCGGCATCGCCCGCGCGAACTGTCTGGCGGCGAGCAGCAGCGGGTCGCACTGGCGCGCGCCTTTGTCGCCGAACCGGCCGTGCTGTTCGCCGACGAGCCGACCGGCAATCTCGATGCCGATACCGGCGCCATGATCACCGACCTGCTGTTCGAACTGAACCGTGAGCGTGGCACCACCCTGATCCTGGTCACCCATGACGATACGCTGGCTGCGCGCTGCCGCCGCGTGGTCCGGCTCGACCACGGACGCCTGCACGAAGAAACCCGGGAGGCGGCATGATCGGCCTTGCCTGGCGCATGGCCTGGCGCGAACTGCGTGCCGGCGATCTGGTGGTGCTGCTGGCAGCCGTGGCGATCGCCGTGGCTGCCCTGGCCAGCGTGACCCTGCTGGGTGACCGCACCGGCCGGGCACTGGAAAGCCGGGCTCGCGAACTGCTGGCCGCCGATCTGGTGATCAATGCCGACCATGTGCCGCGCGCCGGACTGGCAGCGGCAGCAGGGCGTTATCGGCTGGAAACCGGGCTGACGGCCACGCTGCCGTCGATGGCTTTCGCCGGCGGCATGCCGCAACTGGTGACGCTGAAGGGCGTCAGTGCAAACTGGCCGCTGCGCGGCGAAGTCACCCTCGGCGACGGCGCAAGCCGGCACAGCGGTCGCCTGGCGCCGGCCAGCGGCACGGCCTGGGCCGACCCGCGGCTGCTGAACCGGCTCGGGCTCAAGGTTGGTGACACGCTGTCGCTCGGTGACCGGGCCTTCCGCCTCGCTGCCGTGCTGGAACGGGAGCCCGACGGGACGCTCGACCTGTACAACTTCGTGCCGCGCGTCATCATCAATCAGGCCGACCTGCCGTCGACCGGGCTGCTGCAGGAAGGCAGCCGGGTGCGCTGGCGGCTGCTGCTGGCCGGCAAGCCGGCGGATGTCGCCGCGTTTGCCGCGTCGGTACGGCCCGGACTGGCGCGAGGAGAGCGGATCGAGGATATTCGCGAAGCGCGGCCGGAAATCCGTTCCGCGCTGGAACGCGCCAGCCGCTTTCTCGGTCTGACCGCACTGGCGGCTGTCTGTCTGGCCGCCGCTGCCGTGGCGCTGGCCGCCCGGCACTGGCTGATGCGGCAGACGCGGGCTGCCGCCGTGCTGTCGACGCTGGGGGCGACCTATCGCCTCCGGCTGCTGGTCTTTGGCGGGCAACTGGCGCTGGTGGCATTCGGGGCCTCGCTGCTTGGTCTGCTGGCCGGTGGCTTGACCCAGTCCCTGCTGGCGGCACAACTGACGGCCTGGTCCGGCGCCGCCCTGCCGCCGGCCGGCATCGGGACCTGGCTGCTGGCACCGGCGATCGGCGTCGTGCTGGTGGCCGGCTTTGCCTTGCCGCCACTGCTGGCGCTGATCCGGACGCCGGCGATGGCCGCGCTGCGAGCCGGGCTGTCGACCTCGACATCCGGCCGGCTGGCGGGGGGCATGGCACTGGCCGCGCTGGCCTGGCTGGCATGGGTGGCCATTGGCGATGCTGGCCTGGCCGCCTGGGGGCTGGGCGGCTTCGTGGTGTTCATGGCCGTGGTCTGGCTGGTGGTGCGCAGCCTGCTGGCCCTGCTGGTACGCCTGCCGGCGCGCGGCGTCGGCTTCCGTTACGGACTGGGCCTGCTTGGGCGGCGGCCGTGGCTGGCCAGCCTGCAGGCCGGGGCGCTGGCGGTCGGCACCATGGCCCTGCTGACCGTGGCCGTGGTGCGCGGCGACCTGCTCGATGCCTGGCAGCGCCAGTTGCCGGTCGACGCGCCCAACCGCTTTGCCATCAATATCCAGCCGGAACAGCGTGCGCCATTTGCCGCGTCGCTGCGGACGCTGGGCCTGGGTACGCCCGAGATTGCACCAATGGCGCGCGCGCGGCTGCTGGCCATCGACGGCCGGCCGATCCGTGCCGACCAGTATCCGGACGAGCGGGCGCGCAATCTGGCCGAGCGCGAATTCAACCTGTCATGGCGTCCCGGCGTCCCGGCGTCGAACCGGATCACGGCGGGTGAATACTGGACTGCCGCCACAGCGGGCAAGCCGGCCTTTTCGGTCGAGACCGGGCTGGCGAATACACTGGGTATCCGCCTTGGCAGCCGGCTGGCCTTCGACGTGGCCGGCCGCCGGGTCGAGGCGCCGGTCACCAGCCTGCGCGAGGTGCACTGGGACTCGTTCCAGGTCAACTTCTTCGTTCTCGCCAGCCCTGGCCTGCTGGACGATACGCCGGCCAGCTATGTGTCCAGCTTCTATCTGCCTGCCGCTGCGGTGAAGCCGTTCGAGCGGGCCTCGACTGCCTTCTCCAATGTCACCGTGGTCGATGTCAGCGCGATTCTGGCGGAAGTCAGGGCGCTGATCGACCGGCTGGCTCAGGTGATCGAATTCCTGTTCCTGTTCACCCTGGCGGCAGGCGGCATCACCCTGCTGGCGGCGACGGTGGCGACGCAGGCGGAACGCACCCGCGATGCCGTCCTGCTGCGGACGCTGGGGGCGACGCGACGCCAGCTGGTCGCCGTACTGATGGCCGAATTCGTCTGGCTGGGTGTGCTGGCCGGCACACTGGCCGCCGCCGGCGCCAGTACGCTGGCCATGGTGCTGGGCCGTCAGGCGCTGGATGTCGATATCGGCGTGAATCCGTGGCTGTTCGTCCATGGCGTGGCCATGGCGGGCGGGGCGGCGCTGCTGGCCGGCGCCTGGGCGGTGTCCCGGGTACTGAACCGGCCGCCGGCACGAAAACTGCGGGAGATCGCTGCCGACAGCTGATTATCAAACCGGAAAACACTGCCTGACCGGCAAAAAACCACACTTTTATCTGATATTTCCCGGCGCGTTTTCGGACTCTTCCTGCATACAGGGCCGCAGGGCGCGACTAGCCTCTCTGGGATCGCGGGACTGACCGCCCCTACCGGCGCGGCACCCGGCCATGTCAGGGAGACGGTGTGCTTGAATACCGGATAGGAACGATCGTACAGCTCCCCTCGGGGAAGACGGCGACGATAGTCGAGTTGCGATGTCAGTCGATGGTGCTGCGAACTTTCGACTTCGAACTGGTCGAGCTGACGCGGGAGTTCGTCAAGAAAATGCCCGTGCTGATGCACGTCGTGCCACCGCTGAGCGGGCGCGCGGCGCGCATCCGCCAGCGCTACGAGGACGCGCTGGGCACGCAGCGGCGCTAGCGGGAAGGGGGCGCCGCCGCAGCGCGCGAATCCGGCCTTGTGTCAAGTGGCCGCTCGCAATGTATAATACCGGGTACATCAACTTTTGATGTGGCACGAATGGTTGCATTTCCCGCCGCTGCCTGTCCTCTTCCTGTAGGGATAAGTCACTGGCCCGTTTCTGCGAACCATCACGATCGCAACGCGGCGTTTCACCTGACTTTCCCCCCCGCTGCAACTGACGCATTCAGCAGTCGAACGCGAACCCGCCCCGGGTTGTCGATGTCATGACGGCCGGTCGGCTTTGCGCGACTTTACTATCTGCTTCCCGCTGATCAAGCAGCCGGGAGCGAACAAGGAACATTATGGCTAAAGAAGAACTGATTGAAATGGAAGGCATCGTTGAAGAAGTTCTGCCGGATACCCGCTTCCGGGTCAAGCTGAACAACGGACACGAGATTTCCGCCTACGCGTCCGGCAAGATGAAGAAGCACCGCATTCGCGTGCTGGCCGGTGACCGCGTGACCGTCGAGATGTCGCCCTACGACCTGAGCAAAGGCCGGGTCCGCTTCCGTCACAAGGAAGAACGTCCCCATGTCCCTGCATCCAACAACTCGTCCTACAACGGCCGCCGCTGATCCGCTAACGCCGCCAGACCAGACGTACAGACAGCCCGTCGACACGACGGGCTTTCCTTTTCTGATAATTCCTGGCGTATTGCGATAGCCTGCGGCGCCCCGCTGGGGTAGACTTGCGGCGCAGTTCGGCGGGGGATCACGCCTCGCCCGTCTTTCCGCTCTTCGCGGGGCAGAAAGATGAAAAAAAGTGTTGACCCGGGTTTCTGACCCGCGTATAACTTTCCGCGCAAGAGTTTCAAGGTTGTGGAGTTTGGTTCAATTGCAGTTTCCGCCCGTCGGTACTTCAGGTTCATATTCCCTTCTTGATTTCTGTGTTTTCGCTGTACACATAATGTGTAGGGCATAATTTTTATCTTTAAGGAAGATAATATGGAAACCGGTACCGTTAAATGGTTCAACGACGCTAAGGGCTTTGGCTTCATCACTCCGGACGCGGGCGGTGACGATCTGTTCGCTCACTTCTCCGAAATCGCCGGCAACGGCTTCAAGACCCTGGCCGAAGGCCAGAAGGTCAGCTACGTGTCCGGCCGTGGCCAAAAGGGCCCGCAAGCCACCAAGATCCAGCCGCTGTAATACGCTGTAATACAGCCTGAATCCAACCCCCTGTCACGCATGGCGTGACAGGGGGTTTTTCTTTGTGGGTGCAGGCTATGCCGGTATAATCACGGCCTTGCAGGCAAGGGTAGGAAGGCGTCCCCGGTGGGGCGACCGGTCTTCAAAACCGAGTTGGGGCCGCCAGCGGTCCCGGGTGGGTTCGACTCCCATTTCCTACCGCCAGAACATGAAGAAAGCCGGACCTGGAAAGGTCCGGCTTTCTCTTTTCTGTCGCAGGCCTACGCGGCTTGCCTGCGGTTGAAGTCCCAGTTTGCCATGTGGATCAGGCCACCGGCCATGGCCAGGTTCTTCAGGAACATCAGCTGCTGAATCTCCGCCGCTTCCGGCGCCGCTGCCCAGAAGGCATGGAAGACTGGCGTGATGGCCAGAGTGAACAGGGCCAGCAGTGCCGCGCTGTAACGGACCTGGAAGCCCAGCGCCAGCGCGATGCCGCCACCGAGCTCGACCACGGTGGCCAGCACCAGCAGCACGGCGGGGAACGGCAGGCCCATCGAGGCCATCCAGGCCGTCGTACCGGCGAAGCCGGTAATCTTGCCGAAGCCGGAGATGATGAAGATAACGGCCATCAGAATGCGGGCGATGGCGAACAGCGGTGCGTTGCGGGTCATGACTGGATTCCTGGTAAAAGCGCGATGAGCAGGGCGAAACGCCTGATTCAGCGCAGATCAAACAGCAGCACTTCGCTGTCCTGGACCGATTCGAGATCGAGCCGGGCTTCGTCCTCGATAAACAGCCCGTCTCCTTCGTCGAGCGGCAGCCCGTTGACAGTCAGCGAGCCCCGGGCCAGTTGCAGATAACCGCGTCGCCGGGCCGGCAGTGCATGGGTCAGGCGTGCGCCGGTACTGAAACGACCGGCATGCAGGCGCGCATCCTGGTGTATCGCGACGGCGGCGCCTTCGCCGGCCGGCGCTGCGATCAGCGCCAGCCTGCCGGCCAGTGCCGCCGGGTCGAGCCGGGTCTGTTCGTAGCTCGGCGGATAGCCGTCACGGTCCGGCTGGATCCATATCTGGTAGAAATGCACGCAGTGGCTTTCCGATGCATTGAACTCGCTGTGCATCACACCGGTGCCGGCGCTCATGCGCTGGACGTCGCCATGCATCATCACCGAACCGTTGCCGAGGCTGTCGCGGTGCTCGAGCTGGCCGTCCAGCACATAGCTGATGATTTCCATGTCGCGGTGGCCGTGCCGGCCGAAGCCCTGGCCCGGCGATACCACGTCATCATTGATGACCAGCAGGTCCGAATAGCCGTCGAAACGGGGATTGCGGTATTGGCCGAAGGAGAAGGTGTGGCGGCTGGACAGCCAGCCGAACTCGGCGACGCCCCGGTCTTCCGCACGTCTGATTGTCAGCATGATGCCCTCCTGGCGTCTGTTTCCTGAGTGAATGGACGCATGTTACGCACAGCAAAATCGGGAAGATAGCGAAAGAATCGGTTCGGATTGTTCAATTTTATTGAACATTATTTCCAGGACGGGCAGGCGAAAAAAAACCGCGGACGATGCCGCGGTTCTCTCTGGGCCGGAAGGGGCTTACAGCTTCTGGATATTGGCTGCGGCGATGCCCTTGGGGCCGGTCTTGGTTTCATACTCGACCCGGTCGCCTTCGGCGAGCGTCCGGAAACCCTTGCTCTGGATTTCCGAGAAGTGGGCGAACAGATCGTCGCCGCCTTCGTCCGGAGTAATGAAGCCGAAGCCCTTGGTTTCGTTAAACCATTTCACCGTACCGGTTTGCTTGCTCATGAACTACGTTCCCTAAACGTCAGACAGAAACCCGCCCGTACCGTGGTTCCACGGCGGGCGTGGCAGGCCGAGGAAGGCCTGATTCGCGGATAGTAGCGTTGTGCCGGAGCGGGAGCAAGAGGGGCCGGGCAGTGACAGGATCCTACCCGTATGTGATGTGGCGGAGGTGGTCGGAGCCGGCTCAGTCCGGCTGCGGATCGCGGACGAATCCACCCCGTTCCGGCACCGTGGCGGCATCGACGGCGTGAAGCGGCAGCTGCAGACCCGCAAGTCGTACATGCCAGCCGTCGATCTTTCCTGCCAGCAGCATGGCTTCGTCGCCGGGGTGGTCATCGGCGGCCAGAAAATCGGCGCGGGCAAGATCACGACCGTCGAGCAGGGCGACCCGGCCCGGTCCGGCATACAGGAACAGGTCGCCCTCCGCGGTCAGCCATGCTTCGTGCGGCAGCAGGGCGGTATCGGGGCGGGTCTGCAGTCCGGGGGCGAGGCGGGCCACGAACGGCGCTGCCCCGAGGCGGGCAAATACCCGTTGCGGACCATTCTGGAAAAACCAGGCGCCCTGTGCGTCCGGCTGGTAGTTGCGGGCGATAAAGGCCAGCGTGGCCGGGTGATCGAGTCGCGCATCGCGTATCCACCAGTGGCCGCGCGCATCGAGCGTCAACCAGCCGTAGACGTCAGGGACGTTCGGCCATCTGGCCAGGGCGCGATGCACGATGTCGTCCATCGCTGTTCAGCCCTCAAGCCAGATCAGCGATACCATGCGGCCGGTCACGCGGTCGCGGCGGTAGGAAAAGAAGCGGTCACGATCGGTCACCGTGCAGTGCTCGCCGCCATGGACGGCGGTGATGCCGAGCCGGGCCAGACGCCGGCGGGCCAGCAGGTAGATGTCGGCCAGGTATTTTCCGTCCGGTATGGCGTGAAAGGCCTGTGCGGCATCCGCATCCCGGGACACAAAGGCGGCGCGGACCTCGGCGCCGACCTCGAAGGCATCGGGGCCGATGGCCGGCCCGAGCCAGGCCTGCAGCTCGCCGGCCGGACGCTGCATTGCCTCGACCGTGGCCTCGATCACGCCATCGCACAGGCCGCGCCAGCCGGCATGGGCTGCGCCGACCACGCTGCCGGCGCGATCACTGAGCAGGACCGGCAGGCAGTCGGCGGTCATGATGGCGCACACCGCACCTGGGCCCCGGGCGATGCTGGCGTCAGCGGCCGGCGGTTCGCTGGTGGAGACCGTGGCGGCATCGACCACGGTCGTGCCATGTACCTGGTTCAGCCAGGCCGGTTCGACCGGCACATGCAGGCGCAGCGAGGCGCGGTTGGCGGCCACCGCAACCGGGTCGTCGCCGACATGGGTGCCGACATTGAAGCCGGTATACGGGCCGGTGCTGACTCCGCCGGTCCGTGTGGTGATCAGGGTCCGGACGTGCGGCGGAGCGGGCCAGTCGGCGAGAAGGGAAGAGAGGGTCTGCATGGCGATGGCCGGGGTGACCGGCAAGGTGATGAACGGGAATGGACGACCGGAGCGGGGCTTGTGGCCGCGCACGGGCGTGCTCGAACCTTACCATGCGGGTCGGCGGGACGCGACGAAACGACGGCCGGGGGGAAGTCCGGCCGTCGTTTCGTCATCGGGAACCTGCTGTTACCAGAACTGGTACCAGGGCACCTGACGCGGGGTCCAGTTCTTTTCCAGATACTGGCTGTTCGGGTAGTTCTTCGCCAGCACGCGCTTGCTGTCGTCGCTCAGCTGGGGCTGCCCGAGCTTGTCGTAGGCGGTGACCATGATGGCCAGCGCTTCTTCGACGAACGGCGTGTCGGAGAATTCCTTCACCATGTTCTGGGCGCGGTTTGCTGCCGCGATGTAGGCACCGCGGCGCATGTAGTAGCGCGACACGAACAGGTCATGCTCGGCCAGACCGTAAACCAGATTGGTCATCTTTTCCCGCGCATCGGGCGCATACTTGCTGTCCGGGAAGCGGGTAACCAGCTCGTTGAATGCCAGGTAGGATTCACGGGCGGCCTTCGGGTCACGCTCGGCACGGTCCTGTCCGGTGTACTTGGCCAGGATGCCGCCGTCCTCGTTGTAGTTGATCAGGCCCTTAAGGTAATAGATGTAGTCGACGTTCGCATGCGCCGGGTGCAGCTTGATGAAACGGTCGCAGGCAGCCAGCGCCAGCGCAGGCTCCTGGTCCTTGAAATGCGCGTAGGCCAGGTCCATCTGGGCCTGTTGCGCATACCGTCCGTACGGGAAGCGCGCCTCCAGCGTTTCGTAGAGCTTGATCGACCGCGTATAATTTCCGCTGTTCAGCTCGTCATGCGCTTCATAATAGAGCTTTTCCACCGGCCAGCCGCGCGTCTCGTCGTTCGGCTCGGACGAACTGGCGCAGCCGGCCAGGCCCGCCACAATCAGCATCACAACCGCAATATTTTTCATGACCGATCTCGTTGCAAAGTTCGACGATTATAACGATATCGTCGAATCTCGTGTCCTCAGCATACCGGCCGAATTGGCCGGGGACCGTCTTGATGCCGCTCTTGCCGCACTGATCACCGATCAGTCGCGCAGCCGGCTGTCGCAATGGATCAAGGATGGCCATGTGCGAGTGGACGGTCTTACCGTTACGGTACCCAAAACGCGGGTCATCATTGGCCAGCAAATCGAAGTGGATGAACAGCTGTCACAGGAAGAACTGGCATTTGCGCCGGAAGACCTCGACATCCCCATCGTGTATCAGGACGACCACATCCTCGTGGTCGACAAACCCGCCGGCATGGTGACCCATCCCGGCAGCGGCAACTGGAGCGGCACCCTGCTCAACGGGCTGCTTTTCCACGTGCCGGCGCTGCGTTTCGTACCGCGTGCAGGCATTGTCCACCGGCTCGACAAGGATACCAGCGGTCTGCTGGTGGTCGCCAAGACCGTGGCCGCGCAGCTGGACCTGATTCGTCAGCTGCAGGCCCGCACGGTCAAGCGCCACTACCGCGCCATCGCCTGCGGTGACGTGGCGGGCGACATTACCGTCAACCAGCCGATCGGTCGCGATCCGCGCAACCGGATCAAGATGGCGGTGCTGTCGCACGGCGGCAAGCCGGCCATCACCCATGTCCGGCCGCTGGAACGCTTCGAGCATCACACGCTGGTCGAGTGCCGGCTGGAAACCGGCCGCACGCACCAGATTCGCGTGCACATGGCCCATATCGGCTGCCCGCTGGCTGCCGATCCGGTGTACGGCAACCCCCGTCTGCCGGCCACGCCGGAAGTGCGCGGCGCGCTGGCTGATTTTGGCCGCCAGGCGCTGCACGCGGCCAGGTTGGCGCTGATCCATCCGGACAGCAAGAAGCTGATGGGCTGGCGTTCGCGCATTCCTGACGACATGCAGGAGCTGATCGCCGTGCTGCGTGACGGCACGCTGGTGGATGATGACGACGACTGGGACGAGGAAGACGACGAGCTCAATGGCTGGGAAGTCGTCTACACCAAGGACTGACAGTCGCTGCATGTCAGCGTAAAACGGGCACCTCACGGTGCCCGTTTTCTTTATGCCTGTTGCGTGAAACCTGATTCCGGCCGGCGATCGCGGCGCGCATAGCGCTGTGCGATCACTGCGCAGACCATCAACTGGATCTGGTGGAAGATCATCAGCGGCAGCACGATGCCGCCGACCGCATGGGCGGCGAACAGCACCTTGGCGATCGGCACGCCGCTGGCGAGACTTTTCTTCGAGCCACAGAACACGATGGCAATCTCGTCCTCCTTGTCGAAGCCCAGCTTGCGGCTGCCGACCACGGTAATGGTCATGATCAGCGCCAGCAGCAGCCCGCTGGCGACGACCAGCCCGGCCAGCGCCGGCAGCGGCGTGGTGTGCCACAGCCCCTGGATCACCGCTTCGCTGAAGGCGGTATATACCACCAGCAGGATCGAGCCCTGGTCGACGAACTTCAGCACCGGCTTGTGGCGGTCGACCCAGGCGCCGATCCAGCGCCGGGCGATCTGGCCGGCGATGAACGGCACCAGCAGTTGCAGCACGATCTTGCCGATCGCGTCATACGAGAACGAGCCGCCACCCTGGCTGGCGAAAATCAGCCCGCCGATCAGCGGGGTCAGGAAAATCCCGATCAGGTTCGATGCCGAGGCGCTGCAGATGGCCGCCGGGACATTGCCGCGCGCGACCGAGGTAAAGGCGATCGACGACTGCACGGTGGACGGCAGCGTGCACAGGAACAGCACACCGAGGTAAAGCTCCGGGGTCAGCATCGGCTTCAGCAGCGGGCCGAGCGCCAGGCCCAGCAGCGGGAAAACGGCAAAGGTGCACAGCAGGACCACCAGATGCAGCCGCCAGTGGGTGATGCCGGCGACCACCGCTTCGCGCGGCAGCTTGGCGCCATGCAGGAAGAACAGCAGCCCGATGGCGAGATTGGTGATCAGATCGAAAGTCTCGGCGACCCGGCCTTCGCACGGCAGCAGGCTGGCGAGAATGACGGTGGCGACCAGCGCGAGGGTGAAATTGTCCGGCAGGAAGCGGGGACGTCTCATGGCAGGTTCCGGCGGAGGTGGAGGACAGGAATACGGCGGGATGGCCGTCATGCGCTGCATTTCACCGCGAAACCGAATAGGATACAAATTCATTTATCAGATGCATTGATGAATTTCACGCATGAACATTACCTTGCGCCAGCTGCGCGTATTTCTGGCCGTCGTCCGCCATCGTGGCTTTGGCCGTGCCGGTGCCGAAATCGGTCTGACCCAGTCGGCAGTCAGCCGCTGCCTGCGTGAGCTGGAGGCCGAACTGGCGGTCCGCCTGGTGGATCGCACCACGCGCGATGTCGAAACCACGCCGGAAGGCCGGGTGCTGGCCGGTGAGCTGGAACGGCTGCTGGGGGAACTCGACACCCTGCTGCTGACGGCGCGCAGCCGCAGCGCACAGCGCAGCGGCCGGGTGCAGGTCGCCTGCGCACCGACGATTTCCGCCAGCCTGATGCCGACGGTCATTGCCGAATCGAACCGGCAATACCCGCAGGTCCGGCTGGTGCTGCATGATCTGGCACAGCGGCAGGTGCTGGAGGCGGTGCGCGATGGCGAGGTGGACTTTGCCGTAATCGTCGATCCGATCCGGCATGACGAACTGGAGCTGGAGACGGTACTGACCGATCCGTTCTGCCTGATCTGCCCGAGCGGTCACCGGCTGGCCGGCCAGCACGCGGTACGCTGGGAGGCGCTGGCCGGCGAACGGCTGGTGCTGCTCGATTGTCACTCCGGCAGCCGGCCACTGATCGACCGGGTGCTGGCCGAACGGAAAATTGTCTGCGAGATCGCGCAGGAGGTCGGGCACGCGACCACGGTGTTCCGGCTGGTCGAGGCGGGCATCGGCATTTCGGTGATGCCGGCGCTGGCCCTGCCGCTGCCGGACAATGCCGGGCTGCTGGCCTTGCCGCTGTTGCCGCAGGTTACGCGGCAGATCATGCTGGCCAGACGTCACAACCGCTCGCTGTCACTGGCGGCCGAGGTCATCTGGAATCTGGTCCGCGCCACGGCGCGGGCCTTGCCGGCAACGAACGCAGGGGGAAGGGCATGAACTATCTGGCGCACCTGGTACTGGCCGGCGACGACCCGGCCGACCGGCTGGGCGGGCTGGCCGGTGATTTCGTCAAGGGCGTGCTGCCGGGCTCGCTGCCGGCTGACCTGGCTGCCGGGGTACGCCTGCACCGTGCGATCGACCTCTACGCGGATGCGCACCCGGCATTCCGGCAGAGCCGCGAGCGGGTCAGCACCCTGCGTCGCCGCTATGCCGGGGTGATGGTCGACATGTTCTATGACCATTTCCTTGCCGTGCACTGGGCGCGTTATCGCGATGAACCGCTGCGCGTCTACACCCGAAGCGTTTACGGGCTGGTCGCCGAGCGCGCCGGCGAGTTGCCGGCCTCGTTCGGCGATGTCGCGCCGTACATGGCCGCCCAGGACTGGCTGGCCAGCTATCGCGATCCGCGCGCGATTGCCACCGCGCTGGACCGGATGTCGCAGCACCGGCTGCGGCGGGCCAATCCGCTGGCCGGCGGCGGCCTCGAACTGCTGGACGACTACGCCGGCTTCGAGACCGATTTCCTGGCGTTCTTTCCCGACGCACAGGCTTTTACCGCCAGCCTGCGCGCAGACAGGGACCGGACCGGTGCCTGAGTGTGGCTATCGCCGTGCAAGGCAACTGCGATAGCGCCCTTCGACCCGGTCGGCAAACCAGGCGGTGGTGATCTTGCGCTGGATCTTCGGGCCGGTCAGCTGGATCTGCGGCAGCGTTTCGCGCGGCTGGTGGCCGTACTGGCGGTCGGCCAGTGCGAACAGGCGCTGGTAGGTCGGGGTGGTGGCGAACGGGCCGACCTTCTCCAGCTTCAGATCGCGCTGGATCTCGCCCGCTGACAGGCCGAGCCGGCCAGCCAGCGACAGGACGGCTGCCCGGGTGTCGCTGGCACCGGCCGAGCCGCCGTCGTAACTGAGGATATCGCCGTCGGCCGACAGCCTGCGACCGCTGAGCCGGGCGACTGCCTGCTGGAAGGCGGCATTGCGGCTGGCGTAGCGGCCGGCGTTGAAGTCGGCGAAGCGATAGCGCATCTGCGAGTACGGCGCCGGGTAGTCGAGCAGGATCGAGGTGCCGAAATAGATGCCGCCACGACGGGTAAACACTTCGTCGCGGATCGTGCCCTTCTTCGGGTACGGATACGGACGGTATTTCGCCTGCTGCTCGGCAAAGGCGACGCTGACCTGCATCGGCCCTCCGGTGCGGATCGGGTTCTTGCCGGCCAGCAGCGTCTTGCCGTACGGCAGTTCGTCGATCATGTCGCCGAACAGGTCGTTCATTTCGCGTTCGGTGCGCAGCGAGTCGATGCGGTCCTTGTAGCTGCGCCCGTTCGGCGAATGTTTCAGCAGCGCGGCGTCCAGCACCAGCTTCGGAATCAGGTATTTCTGCCGCCGGGTCTCGATTTCCTTCCACACCATCTGGTTCAGGCCCGGAATCGCCCGGTCAGCCTGCCACAGCGATTCCTGCTCGATGATTGCCATCACGGCGCAGAAGTTGTCGGCGCGATAGGACAGGTGCAGGGCGCTGAAGGCATTGACGATATCGTTGGTCCAGCCGGCGCGATCGCGCACATTGCCGGGCAGCAGACGCTGCACGGCGGCACGGGCCGCCGCTTCGTTCGGATAGGCCGGGAAGGCCGGCATGCCGGTCGGGTGCGGCGTGCCGGCTGGTGCGGTGACCGGCGGTGTCGGTGTGGCCGGTTCCGGGACCGGCTCGGGGGCCGGTTCCGGGAACAGCACTTCCGGGGTGACGGGCTCGGCCGGCCTGGCGGTCGGGGCCGGGGCGACGGGAGCCGGAGTCTGGGTGGCGCAGCCGGCGAGGGCAGCGGCAACCAGCAGGGACAGAAGGGGGATAGGCCGGATCATGGACGGGGGAGGAAAAATAGGCAGCCGCCATTGTATGCCCGTGGCGATTCCGGCTGCATGGAGGAATGCGCCGGTGCCGTTTCGCCCCGGCGCGCGCTGGCCGATAATGGCGCCAGCTTCAGGCTGGATTAAACCGCTCCGGATTTACTGCCACCGTATTGCCTTGCCAGGATGCCATGCCGATGGATACCGACCGACTGCCCCGCTGCCTGATCGTCGAGGATGACCGCATCCTTGGCGAAACCCTGTCCGACGCCATGGCTGACGCCGGTTTCGAGGCGGAGTGGATTGCCGACGGGCTGGCCGCGCGCGATCGTCTCGCTGCCGGGCCGGAGCCGGCACTGGTGATTCTCGACCTTGGCCTGCCAGGGCTGGACGGCACCGCGCTGCTGGCCTGGCTGCGCGCACACGGCAGCGAACTGCCGGTACTGGTGCTGACCGCGCGCGACAGCGTGGAGAACCGCATCGAAGGGCTGAACCTCGGCGCGGACGACTACCTGGTCAAACCGTTCGACCTGGCCGAGCTGCTGGCCCGGGTCCGGGCGCTGCAGCGGCGGATTGCGCCGGTGACGGTGGAGCGCGATCGCTGGGGCGATATCGAAGTGGCCTGCGACGCCAGCCAGGCGTGGCTGGGCGGCGAGCCACTGGAACTGACCGGGGTCGAGCTGCGCATGCTGCATGCTTTTGTCACCCATCGCGGGGCGACCCTGTCGCAGTCCCATCTGGAGCAGCATATCTACGACGACATGCCCGAGCACAGCAGCAATCCGTTTGCCGTTCACCTGTCCCGGCTGCGGCGCAAACTCGGTGAGGGGCGCATCGTCAACGAGCGTGGCCTCGGCTGGCGGCTGGCATGATCCGCTGGCTGACGGGGTGGCGCCATTCACTGCTGCTGCGGGTCTGTCTGCGGCTGGCGGTCGGCATTGTCGTTGCCGGCGCCGTGGTGATGGTGACGGTGACAGTCCAGGTCCGGCACGAGGTCCGCGATCTGCTGAAGGGCGAACTGCGGCGTGCCACGCAGTTGTACGACATCCAGCATGCCGATGCGATCGAGCTGCATCTGGACCGGGATTCGCACAGGCGCGAGCACAAGAAGATCAAGCGGCCCGACAGCGGGTATGCGGTTTACGGCGCCGATGGCGGCCTGCTCGATTCGCAGGGGCCGTCCCTGCCGCTGCCGCCGCTGCTCGGCAGCCATACCATCCGCCTCGATGACCATGACTGGATGCTGTACGGTGAGCGGGTCGGCACCCGGCTGGTCGTGGTCGGCGTGCCGCATGCGGTGGAGACCGAGCTGGCGCTGGAAGTGGCCGACGATATCCTGGTCCCGCTGCTGCTGGCATTCGGGCTGCTGATTCCGTGGACGCTGTGGGGGGTGTGGCGCGGCCTGCAGCCGTTGAACGCCTTTGCCCGCGAGGTACAGTCGCGGCCGGCCGACGACCTGTCGCCGTTTGCGACCGCGGTGCCTCGCGAGGCGCTGCCGTTGCGCGAGGCGCTGAACCGGCACCAGCATGCGCTGGCGGCCCGGATCGAGCGTGAACGGCGCTTTGTCGCCGATGCCGCGCACGAATTGCGTACGCCGCTGGCCGGTATCCAGGCCAGCCTCGATCTGGCGGCCAGCACCTCGCGCGACGAGGCGCGGGTGCGGGCGCTGGCCAATGCCCGTTCGGCCACGGCCAATGCCGGCCGGCTGGTCGCCCAGTTGCTGGAACTGGCCCGGCTCGACCACGATACCCATCCGTCACTGGAAATCATCGATCTGGCCGCCTGTGTGGACGAATACGAGCGCCATGGTGGCGAACGGGTCGAGCGGCGGGTCGGCACGCCATTGCCGGTCTGGGGACGCTGTGACTGGCTGGCGCTGGCGGTGCGCAATCTGGTCGACAATGCACGACGCTACGGCCGGCCCGATGGCAAGGTGTGGATCGATATTGACGGCACACGGCTGACGGTCAGCGACGACGGGCCGGGGGTCGACCCGGCAGTGATGGCGCGGCTCGGCGAGCGGTTCTTCCGGCCACCGGGACAGAGCATGCCGGGCGCGGGCATCGGCCTGTCCATCGTGTCGCGCATTGTCGAGCTGTGCGGCGGGCGGGTGTCGTTTGCCCGTTCGGCCGACGGCGGGCTGGCGGTCACGCTGCATTTGCGCGAAGCAGGCGGAAAATAGGCGCCTGGATTCGATCCGGGGCGGCGCGGAAAACCGAATCGCAATAGACTGTGGCCATTCCACCCTGTCCAGGACATTGAACGTGCACCTTTCCAACTGGCTGATCTTCTGCAGCGTCGCGCTGCTGGTGACCTTTACTCCCGGCCCGGCCGTGCTGATGGCCATTTCGAATTCGGTGTCGGTCGGCCCGCGCCGGGCGATGATCAGTTCGCTGGGCAATGCCGCCGGCCTGTTTCTGGTGTCTGCCGTGGCGATGGCGGGCATGGGGGTGGTGCTGGCGACTTCGGCCGTGGCCTTTACCGCCCTGAAGCTTGGCGGCGCCGCCTATCTGGTCTACCTGGGCATTCGCCAGTGGCGCAGCAAGGTGAGCCTGTTTTCGGAAATGGCCAGCACGCAGGCACCGGCCAGCGCCGGCGCGGACTGGCGGCTGTTCGGCCATGGCATGACCGTTGCGCTGACCAATCCGAAGGGCATTCTGTTCTTCTCCGCGCTGTTCCCGCAGTTCCTGACCCGGGAAGCGCCGGTCCTGACCCAGTTTTTTGTCCTGACCGGCACTTTTGCCTGCTGCGCGGTGCTGGCCCATGCGGTCTATGTGCTGCTTGGCCGGGCGCTGAAGCAGCAGTTCGCCAGTGCATCGCGCGTCCGCCTGTTCAACCGGATCTCGGGCGGGCTGTTTGTGGCGCTGGGGTTCAGCCTGCTGAGCCTGCGCAACAAGGCAGTCTGACCGACGGCAGCAAGGCCCGCCGTGCGCAGATTTCGCGGTGACTGACAAGACTGGCGAATTGCCGGATGTGGCTGCAGAATCTGCCGCTTGCTGTCGGGAGTCGTCGTGAAGAACTGGGTGTTTCTGCTGCTTGCCATCGTCTGTGAAACCATTGCCACATCGGCATTGAAATCCAGCGACGGCTTTTCAAGGCTGTGGCCGTCGCTGCTGGTCGTCGTCGGCTACAGCGCGGCTTTTTATCTGCTTTCGCTGACCTTGCGCACCATACCGGTCGGCATTGCCTATGCGATCTGGTCCGGCGTCGGCATTGTCATCGTGGCGCTGGCCGGGTGGCTGGTCTTCGGCCAGAAGCTCGACATGCCGGCCCTGCTCGGCATGGGGCTGATCCTGTCCGGGGTGGTCATCATGAACGTCTTCTCGAATGCGGGCGGGCATTAGCCCCGTCGCCTGACAGTGGCATCAGTCCGGCCATGGCCATGCCGGCTGCATGGTGTGTCGAGCCGCGCCTTACCCCCGCTGGCACGAGGGTTTATCCCGAATGAAATCAATCACTTCGTGCCGGTGGCGGGCAAATCTGGCACAATGCGCGCCTTGCCGTAGAACCTGCCGTCCATGACCCCGCATTCCGTTCCCCCGTTGCCGATCTTCTCCTACCCGAAATACTGGGCGGAGAGCCCGGAGCCCGCGCCGTTTCTGCCGATGAGTCGTCGGGAAATGGATGCGCTTGGCTGGGACAGCTGCGACATCATTGTCGTGGTCGGCGATGGGTATATCGATCATCCGAGTTTCGGCATGGCGCTGGTTGGCCGGCTGCTCGAGGCACAGGGATTCCGGGTCGGCATCATTGCCCAGCCGGACTGGCATTCGGCCGAGCCGTTCCGCCAGCTTGGTCAGCCGAACCTGTTCTTTGCCGTGTCGGCCGGCAATATGGATTCGATGATCAACCGCTATACCGCCGACCGCAAACCGCGCTCCGACGATGCGTATACCGCCAATGCCGAGGCCAACCGCCGGCCCGACCGTGCGGTGGCCGTTTATGCGCAGCGCTGTCGCGAAGCCTATCCGGGCGTGCAGGTGATGATCGGCGGCATCGAGGCCTCGCTGCGTCGCATTGCCCAGTACGACTACTGGAGCGACAAGGTACGCCAGTCGGCGCTGATCTACTCGAAGGCCGACATTCTGCTGTATGGCAATGCCGAACGCGCACTGGTCGAGGTTGCCCACCGCGCGGGGCGTGGCGAGCGGCTGGCCGACATGCGCGATGTGCGTGGCGCCGCTTTCCTGGTGCCGCAGGGCTGGTTGCCCGGCGATGACTGGAGCGTGGTCGATTCGAGCACGGTCGACACCCCGGGGCGGGTCGAGCCGCACCAGAACCCGTATGCGGAAGAGGGCGACAGGCAGGCGACGGCCAGCGATCCGTCCGCGCCGCAGCCGGTGCGGCTGGTGTCCGCCGCCGA
Organism: Microvirgula curvata; assembly: GCF_054781615.1. NCBI lineage: Bacteria > Pseudomonadati > Pseudomonadota > Betaproteobacteria > Neisseriales > Aquaspirillaceae > Microvirgula > Microvirgula curvata. The sequence goes on from NZ_BAAGUB010000036.1 coordinate 42,333, forward strand.
GCGGGTCGCCGCGCGCAAGGCGACGCGAACGCGGACGGCGGTGCGCATTCCGGCTTACGAGGCGGTCGCCTACGATCCGGTGCTGTATGCGCATGCAAGCCGCACGCTGCATCTGGAGTCGAACCCGGGCAACGCCCGCGTGCTGATCCAGCAGCATGGCAATCGCGATGTCTGGATCTCGCCGCCGCCGATCCCGCTGACCACCGAGGAAATGGACTATGTGTTCGGGCTGCACTATGCGCGCAACCCGCACCCGAGCTATGGCGATGCGCGCTTCCCTGCCTGGGACATGATCCGTTTTTCGGTCAATATCATGCGCGGCTGTTTTGGTGGCTGTACCTTCTGTTCGATCACCGAACACGAGGGACGCATCATCCAGAGTCGCAGCGAGGAAAGCATCCTCAAGGAAATCGAGGATATCCGCGACAAGACCCACGGTTTCACCGGCCATATCACCGACCTCGGCGGGCCGACCGCAAACATGTACCGGCTGGCGTGCAAGGACCCGAAGATCGAGTCGTCCTGTCGCCGGCTGTCCTGTGTCTATCCGGGCATCTGCGAAAACCTCGGTACCGACCACGGGCCGCTGATCCAGCTGTACCGCAAGGTGCGCACGCTGCCCGGCGTCAAGCGTGTGACCATCGGCTCCGGCCTGCGCTACGACCTGGCGGTGCGCTCGCCGGAATACATCAAGGAACTGGTGACCCACCATGTCAGCGGGCTGCTGAAGATCGCCCCGGAGCATACCGAGGAAGGTCCGCTGTCGAAGATGATGAAGCCGGGCATCGGCACCTATGAGCGCTTCAAGGAGCTGTTCGAGCGCTTCTCGAAGCAGGCGGGCAAGAAACAGTATCTGGTGCCGTATTTCATTGCCGCGCATCCGGGCACGTCGGATCGCGACATGCTGAACCTGGCGCTGTGGCTGAAGCACAACGGCTTCCGCCCCGATCAGGTGCAGTCGTTCACGCCGACGCCAATGTCGCTGGCCACCACCATGTGGCATACCGGGCGCAATCCGCTGAAAAAGATCGGACGCAGCTCGGAAAAGGTCGATGTGATCAAGGACGGTTACCGGCGCAAGCTGCACAAAGCCTTTCTGCGCTATCACGATCCGGACAACTGGCCCTTGCTGCGCGAGGCATTGCTGAACATGGGCCGGGGTGACCTGATCGGCAATGGGCCCTGGCATCTGGTGCCGTCGCAGCAGCCGGGCGGCGGGCGCAGCGGGCCGGCATGGCAGGAGCGGGCTTATCACCATGCGCCGCCGGTGGCGGCAAAACCGCGCAGTGGTGGCGGGGGCCGGCCGGCCGGCAAGTCGGGCGGCGGCAGGCAGGCGGCTGCAGCGGGAAAGCCGCGCGGTCGCAGGTAGCCGCGCCGGCGGGGTGTCAGGTCATGCGACCCGGCATCCCGTGCTTACGTCTGGCGCAGCAGATTGCGGGCATCGACATGGGCGATGTAGCGGATGGTCTTGCCTTCCCTGGCCGGTACCAGCGCCTGCAGTGACACCAGCTTCTGCAGGTCGGCGCGCGCAGTGTTTTCGGTAACGCCGAAATCGTGCTTCACCTCCTTGACGGTGAAGGCCCGGCCCGGATGGCGCAATGCCTTGCGCAGCAGCAGGCCCTGTCGTGCATTCAGCGTGTCGGCGATGCCCTGGGTGTCCAGCCAGCACAGCAACTCGGCATGCTCTTGCTGCTTGCGCTGCAGGTGGGCGAGGAACTGACGAATGGCCCGGTGGATGATGCGCAGCTGGAAGTCGATGAAGTAGGTCAGGTCGAACGCGTCGGTTTCGCAGAACAGGTATGACTCGCCATACTGGACCGGCGCTTCCTTCAGCAGCGCGCTGATGGAGATGTACTCGAACGGCCAGTAGCCCTGCCTGAGCATGAACCAGTAGAACAGCGCGCGAGCGGTGCGGCCATTGCCATCGGTAAACGGGTGTTCATAACCCAGCATGAAATGCAGGATGATGGCCTTGACCGCCGGATGAATGAACGGGCGTCCGTCCAGGCCATCGTGAGCCGTATTGGCGAACGCACACAGCTGCTGCAGCCTGGAAACAAGCTGACTGGCTGGAGGCGGCCGGTGCAGCACGTCGCCATGCAGCCCCTGCACGACAACCTCGTCATGGTCACGCAGCCTGCCGGGCTGGACGTGCGCATTGCCGGTGTCGCGGGTGGCGATGTCGTGCAGACGGCAGATCCGCTCCACTGACAGCGGCTCATTCCGGGCGCGTTTGGCCGCTTTCATCAGCAGGAAATTGTTGAACACCATCTGCTCGCCCTCATCGCGGGGCAGACGTTCGTTTTCCAGCATGGCCTTGGCGATCTTGCGCGTGGTCGCCGCGCCTTCCAGCTGGGCGCTGGTGATGGCTTCCTCCATGGTCAGTGCATCGACCAGATAGCGATTGCGCTCGGGACCGGCAGCTGCAGCATCGTCGTCGGTTTCCAGTAACGGCGCGCACAGGCGGTCGATGGCATGCAGGTGGATCTGCAGGCTGGCAGGGATGGCGTAGACCAGCGCGTTGCCCTGTTCGCTGTGCAGGCCATCCAGGCGGTGTTGCGAGCAGGCGCGCGCCAGCCGGGTGGCAGCCCATGCCACTTCCTTGTCGATGCCGCCGGCGACGCGCCACCTGAATTCATGCCAGTGCAGGTAGCGCCCCCTGGCGTCGACTGCCGTATGGCGGGCGAGCTGCGCCAGCACCGCGTCGCCTTTGCTTGCCATGATGGCCATGAAGTCGGGAGGAATTTCAACCTTTGCCATTTTTCAACGCAAAATCAAGAGAATTGCGTCGAGATATAACGACCGCCGGTGGCCGCGTCAATTTCACGGCGGCATCAAGTGATGCCGCCGCAACAGTCAGCGCCGGAAACCGCCATGGAAGCCGCCGCCAGCGCGCGGGAAAAAACCGCTAGCGGGTCGGCTGGCACCCTGACCGGGTCGGGCACCGCCTTCCGGGGGCTGGAAATACTGTCGTGCCGGCGCCTGCTGCAGCCGCTGGTTGCCGGCCTGCCTGGCCTGGTGCTCGCTGTTCAGGCGCGATGTCTCCCTGTTGCCGGCCGGCACTGGCTGCCAGCCGTCAGGCGTGTGCTGTTCCCAGCTGCCGTCCGGGCTGCGGCGGTAAACATTGTTGTCATGGCCGGCATAGACCTCGCCGTTGTTCCAGGCCACGCCGGAGTCGGTGCGGCGGTTGCCGACAAAACCCTTGCTGTTCACGGTGCGGTCACCGCTGGCGGTATTGCCGGTCACCGTGGTCTGCTCGGCGCCGAAACGGCCGGTGCGGCGGTTGACGCCGGCGGCCTGGCTGCCTCCCGCATAGTTGCCGGTTGCGGCGTTGCCGGCAATGCCCTGCCGGCCGGCCCCGGTGCGCCCGGTTGCCGGACTGCTGAACGATCCCTGCCGACCGGCGGCATAGTTGCCGGTATAGGCGTTGCCGATGGCACCCCGGCTGGCCTGGAAGTGACCACCGGTATACGGGTTGAAGCCGGCGGCAGCGGTGCCGTGCCACTGGTTGCCGTTCCAGCCGTTCCAGCCGTCGACATGAGTGACGGTGCCCTGGCCCCAGCGACCATAGATATTGGTCTGGTTGACATTCACGTATTGCCAGCTTGGATAGCCGCCGCCCCACCAGCCCCAGTACGGCCCCCAGTACGGTGACGGAGCGCCCCACCAGGCACCGGCGGCAAAGCCGAAGGCGAACCCGACCGTGGTGCCGACCGCAAAACCGGCGCCATAACCATACGTGTCCGGATAGCCGTACCAGACCTCGCCGGTATATGGCGCATAGCTGTAGCCGCTGCCGTAGACGACGGTACCGCCGGGGGCGACCATCACGCCGAAATAACCCGGGGTATAGCCGACGACCACGTATTGCGGCGTGTGCGAGTACACATGGACATAGGTTACGTAGTGCAGCGGCGACGAGACCGGGATGGTGTAGATCGCCCCCGGTACGCTGTCCGCTACCCGCCAGGCACCGGTCGGCGTGGCCGCCGTGAACCAGATGCCGCTGGACAGCGCATAGTAGTGGCGGCTGTCGACCTCGATGACCGGCAGTGCGCTGTTCGGCGCGTAATGCAGGCTCGTGCCGGCGACCGGGATGAAGTGCGGCGCGCCGTCGTAGCTGACAGTCAGGCTGGCCTTGTTGCGATAGACCGTGGCGGTCTGCGGAATGGAGGCGGCAATGACGGCTTCGCGCGCTTGCGGGGTGCCGGGCACCGACACCAGCACATTGGCTTTTGGGCTACCGGCCGGGATGCGGGCGAAGTCGGCCGGCAGCGCTGAACCGGCGACCGCATGCCAGGGACCGGCCAGGTCACGGCCGGCAAACCAGCGCCCGGAAATCAGGAGATAGTAGTCATTGCTGGCCGGGTCGAGAAACAGCGCATGGTCGGCATTGCCGACAGTCAGCAGGTTGACACCATCGACCGGCTGCATGGCCGGCTGGCCGTCGGTGACGACCAGCTCGGTCGGTTCGGTGGCGATCAGTACCGCCGGTGCCGTTGCCGGTTTTTTGCCGCTGGTCGGCAGCATCGGGTCCGGCTTGACGGCCTTCGCGGCCGCCTGGGCGGCGGCCAGCAGGTTCGTCGCCGGCTTGCCGGTCACGACCCAGCTGCCGTTCAGCGCCGGCGCCTCGTACCAGCTGCCGGCGGCGTTCAGGTGATAACGTTCGCTGGCGTCGCGCAGCAGCAGTGCCCGGGTATTGATCACGCGTTGCCAGCCACTGGCGCCGGAGACCGGACGCAGTACCGGCGTGCCATCGATGCGGACCAGCAAAGTGGGCGTGCTGGCAAACATGATATGTGGAGGATCATTGCGTACGGCGACACTGCCGGCCTTGCTGATCTGCTGTGAAACCAGATAACTGGTCTGCAGCTCGTCAAGCGGGACCGACATGCCGCCTGTGGGCAGACGCTGCTGCAGCATGGTGCGGTAGCCGGCCGCCCGGTCCTGGGCGGTCGGGATCTGCACGTCGTCGATAACGATGCCGGTCAGCGTGACGATGCCGCCGGGTTTGTCGATGGCAGCGTTGGCACGAAAGTGGGCGATGCCGTACAACGGCGCGCCCTTTTTGCTGCTGATGGCCAGCGCCGCGCGGCCGGACAGCTGATTGCCATCCCATTTTTCGATCTGCGGCTGGAACAGCTCGACGTGACTGTCGCCGGCGCTGAGGGTGCGCGGCCAGGTCGGGGCCAGGGTCGGTGCGGCAGCGGCCTGCGCCGGTGCCACCAGCACGTGCGGCGGCAGGGTGCTGCCGAACGCCAGGGCCAGACCGATGAGCAGTGCCGGGCGGGTGATGAGGCGGGTACGCATGGAAATCTCCAGGGACGGGAAAGCCGGGCCGTCCCTCTGCGTTGTAGACAGGGCCCGGTGGATGAGCCAGTGGCTTTGCTGTTATACATTCATATAGAAATGTATAACAGCAAAGCCAGCAGACTGTGTCCATCCGGCACAAATCTGTTTCCAGAGATGTCTGCCGCGTTCAGTCGCGGCCGTTGCTGCGTTCGATTACCGGGTAGGCGATGGCGCAGATATGCGAATGGATGCGCTTGAAGTCGCGCAGCACGTCCAGATGCAGCGAACTGGTCGAAATGCTGTCCTTGCGACCCTCACGCAGCCGTGCCAGGTGGTTGTCACCGGCCTCGCGGACAATGTCGCGCACCCGGGCCTTGTCTTCCAGCAGCCGGCCGGCCGCGTGCAGGTCATTGGCCATGAAGGCGGCCATGGCGCGGCGGAAGCTTTCCAGCACCAGTTCGTGCAGGGCACTGAGCTCGGTTGCGCCGTCGCCGGAGAAGCGCAGCCGGTTCTTGGCCTTCTTGGCCGCGAGTTCCATCAGGTTGCGGTCGATGATGTCGCCGATGTGCTCCATATTGATGACGAAGGCAATGATGGCCATCGCCTTGCTGCCCTGTTCGGGGTCCAGACTGTCGCGGGTCACGGCGGTCACATAGAACTTGATGCGTTCGTACAGCCGGTCGACTGCATCATCGCGGCGGGCGATGGTGGCAATCAGCCGCCGGTCGCCGGTCAGCAGCGCGGGCAGGCTCTGGGTCAGCATGTCCTCGACGATATCTCCCATGTGCAGCGCTTCGCGGGTCGCGTTGACCAGGGCTTCTTCCGGCGTGCCGATGGCCGACGAGTCCAGATGACGGGGCGCGTCCGGATCTTCCGCCGCTTCATTATTCTGCGGGTAGATCTTTTCCAGCAGGCGGGCGACCGGATCGAGCAGACCGATAAACAGCACCGCAATGGCGATATTGAGCCCGGTATGGAAATCGGCGATCCGGTGGCCGGGGATACCCGGCAACTGCATCAATGCATCGGCCAGCGGGCCCGTGACGGCAAGCAGCACGAGACAGACACCGCCGCGCAGCAGCAGATTGCCGGCCGGCAGGCGTTTCCGCAGGTTGTCATTGCCCTTCGCACCGGCGAAATACGGATTCAGCGCGCTGCCGATATTGGTGCCCAGCACCATGGCGATGGCCGTGCTCATCGGGATGGCGTTCGAGGTGGCCAGCGACATGACGAACAGCACGATCGGAATGCTGGAGTGGGCGGCCCAGGTCAGCAGCGCGGCGATGGCGGCATTCAGTGCCGGCATGTCGGCCAGCGCCCCGAGCACCGTGCGCAGGGCCGGGGCCGCCTCGGCCGGTGCCATGGTGTCGACCAGCAGTTCCAGCGCCAGCAGCATCAGGCCGAGACCGATGATGGCGCGGCCGAAATCGCGCATCTGCGAGCCCTTGCCGCGCTCGAACATGGCCATGCCGACAACCAGACAGGCAGGCGAGATCCAGCTCAGGTTCAGCGAGAACGCCTGCACGATCAGGGTCGAGCCGATATTGGCGCCAAGCATGATGGCCAGCCCGGTCACCGGGCGCATGATGCGCCGGGCGGCGAACGAGGTGGCGATCAGCCCGGTGGCGGTGGCGCTCTGCAGGGCGGCGGTCACCGCCAGTCCGGCGAACAGCGCGCTGAAGCGGTTGCCGAGGCTGCTGGCCATGAAACGGCGCAGCGACGAGCCCAGCGCCCGCATGAAACCGGACTCCACCATGTGGAGTCCCCAGGTCAGCAGCGCCACGCCTCCGGCGAGATGCAGCAAGATGAACATGTTCTTTCCTCCCGGGTGGCGGCGCGGCGGGCAGGATGCCGGCAAAAGCGGGCGGGACGGTCAGCAACGTGCGGGAGAATGCCCTTGCCGGCAGGCATGGGGCCTGAATCAGGTCCTCGGACTGTCCGCATACCCCGCTTGCGAAGAATGGACGGGCGAAGCAAGGTTTCTCCCCGGCGGCGGGGGCGGAAGAGGCAGGATTCAATCAGGCAGACTGCCGTGCTTGCCGACAGATCCTGTCAGTCGGGCGACGCCACTGTAATCATTGTGCTCACATCCATGAGCCGTCCGGGCTCATGGGGCAGGACCTGTATACATAGGCGAAATGCACGGGAAAGGCAAATCGCGCCCGGAGGCGGGCGCAAACGGAAATGCCCGCGCCGGTGGCGCGGGGCTGGAAGCGATGACCGGATCAGGTGTTGTTGCTGCTCAGTGCCCGGCGGCGCTCGGCGGCAAGCAGCGACACGATGCACAGATTGGCAGCACCCAGGGCCAGCGCCGTGACCAGACCGGCTGCGGCACCCAGTGCCTGCATCGCACACAGCAGCGCCACCAGGGTGAGCAGGCCTGCGTAGCGGCGACCGGCCCGCAGCCGGCGGGCGATCAGTTGCTGGGTGGGCGAGGCGACATGGAGCGCCAGCGCGGCAGCCAGCGAGAACAGGAAGGCAAGAACCAGCATGATGGGGACTCCGGTAAAACAGGGTTGCATACCATCAATAATAATGATTCTCATTTGATATGCAAGCCGGACGACAAGGCCGCGGCGATCGTGTCTATATTCAGAGGCCTGACGGCGCCCCGTCACCGCCCCTTACCCACAAGAGGAGAAACCATGAACAAACGACTGCCCGCTCTGCTGATGATGGCCGGCCTGACCGGTTCCGCACTGGCTGCGGCACCGGTGCCGGTCGACATGCAGCTGGTCGACCAGAAAGGCCCGGTCTGGCAGATCGGCACGATACAGGCCACCCAGTCGGCCTACGGTGTGGTGTTCACGCCGAACCTGGACGGCCTGCCGCCCGGTGTTCATGGCTTCCATCTGCATGCCAGTGCGGACTGCGGTCCGAAGCTGATCGACGGCAAGATGGTGCCGGCCGGCGCGGCCGGCGGCCATTTCGATCCGGCCGGAACCGGCCGGCATGAAGGCCCGTGGGGCGAAGGCCATCTCGGAGACCTGCCGGCGCTGTATGTCGGTGCCGATGGCCGCGCGACCCAGCCGGTGCTGGCGCCACGGCTGAAACTGTCCGATCTGGCCGGGCATGCGCTGATGATCCATGCCGGTGGTGACAATCACGCCGACATGCCGGCGGCGCTGGGCGGCGGCGGTGCCCGTGTCGCCTGCGGGGTAATCCGCTAGCAGAACGTATCGCCGCAAACGACAAACGCGGGCCCGAAGGCCCGCGTTGTGGTTGAAGCTGCTGCTACGTGATCAGCGCGTGACCGGCTTGTAGCGGATGCGCTTCGGCTTCGCGCCTTCTTCGCCAAGGCGTTTCTTCTTGTCGGCTTCGTATTCCTGATAGTTGCCATCGAAGAAGGTCCACTGCGAATCGCCTTCCGCCGCCAGGATATGGGTGGCGATACGGTCGAGGAACCAGCGGTCATGGGAGATCACGAACACGGTGCCGGCGTATTCCAGCAGCGCGTCTTCCAGTGCGCGCAGCGTTTCGACGTCGAGGTCGTTGGACGGTTCATCGAGCAGCAGCACGTTGCCGCCCTTCAGCAGCGTCTTGGCCAGGTGCAGGCGGCCGCGTTCGCCGCCGGACAGCGAGCCGACCTTCTTCTGCTGGTCGCCGCCCTTGAAGTTGAACCGGCCCAGATAGGCACGGCTCGACATCTCGAACTTGCCGACGTTGACCAGTTCCTGGCCACCGGACACGTCCTCGAACACGGTCTTGTCGTCGTCCAGCCCTTCACGGCTCTGCTCGACGAAGGCCATCTGCACGGTCTGGCCGATCTTCACCGTGCCGCTGTCCGGCTGTTCGCGGCCGGCGATCATCTTGAACAGCGTCGATTTGCCGGCGCCGTTCGGGCCGATGATGCCGACGATGGCGCCGGCCGGTGCCTTGAAGCTCAGGTTGTCGATCAGCAGGCGGTCGCCGAAGCCCTTCGACACCTGGTCGAACTCGATCACTTCGCTGCCGAGCCGCTCGCCGACCGGAATGAAGATTTCCTGGGTTTCATTGCGCTTCTGGTATTCGAACGACGACAGTTCCTCGAAGCGGGCGATACGGGCCTTGGACTTGGCCTGGCGTCCCTTCGGGTTCTGCCGCACCCATTCCAGTTCCTGCTTCATGGCCTTCATGCGCGCAGCTTCACCCCTGGATTCCTGCTCCAGGCGCTGTTCCTTCTGTTCCAGCCACGAACTGTAGTTGCCTTTCCACGGGATGCCGTGACCGCGGTCGAGTTCCAGGATCCATTCGGCAGCGTTGTCGAGGAAGTAGCGATCGTGGGTAACGGCGACCACGGTGCCGGGGAAGCGCACCAGGAACTGCTCCAGCCATTCGACCGATTCGGCATCGAGGTGGTTGGTTGGTTCGTCGAGCAGCAGCATGTCCGGCTTGGACAGCAGCAGCTTGCACAGTGCCACGCGGCGCTTTTCACCACCGGACAGCTGACCGATGCGGGCATCCCATGCCGGCAGGCGCAGCGCATCGGCGGCCAGTTCCAGCTGCAGCGAGGTGTTGTCGCCGGCGCCGGCGGAAATGATCGCCTCGAGCCGCGCCTGCTCCTCGGCCAGTGCATCGAAGTCGGCATCCGGCTCGGCGTAGGCGGCATAGACTTCTTCCAGCCGCTTTTGCGCGTCCATGACGTCGCCCATGCCGGCTTCGACTTCCTCGCGCACGGTGGCGTCATTGTCGAGCAGCGGCTCCTGCGCCAGATAGCCGATCTTTACGCCGGCCAGGTGCTGGACTTCGCCGTCATACTCCTTGTCGACACCGGCCATGATTTTCAGCACGGTGGATTTGCCCGCGCCGTTCAGCCCCAGCAGGCCGATCTTGGCACCGGGGAAGAAACTCAGGGAGATGTCCTTGATGATCTGACGCTTGGGGGGGACGATCTTGCTCACGCGGAGCATCGACATTACATATTGGGCCATGCAGAATTCCGTAGGAAGAGTCAGTGTCTAAGCCGTGGAGTGTAGCAAAGCCGGCCGCCCCGGTGGCCGGCATGACAAGAAGAAGGGGGCAATGATGAGCAGGCATTCGATACCCGCGGGCATGCACAACGAGGGCAATGACGAGGACGAGGAGGTTGTCCCGGTTCCGGTACCCTATTTCCGCCGCTACGACAGTCAGGTGGTCGCCCGGCAAATCTCCTTCTATCTGTCCGGCGAGATCGGTCCGGCGATCGCCTATACCGATCTGCTGAACGCGCTGTCGACTGCCAGCGAATACGACGTGATCTTCCTGCACCTGAATACCCCCGGCGGGATTTTCGACACCGGGTTGCAGATCATCAACAACATCCAGGCCTGCAAGGCCAAGGTCATCACCGTGCTGGAAGCGCGCGCCTACTCGATGGGTTCGCTGATCTTTCTCGCCGGCGACGAGCTGATCGTGCACGACAACTGCCAGCTGATGTTCCACAACTACTCCGGCAGCCTGATCGGCAAGGGCAACGAGCAGCACGCGCAAGTGATTGCGCATGGCAAGTGGTTCGACAAGGTCATGCACCGGCTGTGCTACCCGTTCCTGTCCAGCGAGGAACTGGAGGCGATCATGCGTGGCGCCGACATCTGGATGGATTCGGACGAGATCCGCCGCCGCATGCAGAAAGTCATTGCCGCGCGGCAGTTGCCGGCGCCGCCGCGCGCCGCACGCGGCAAGAAGGCGGAGGCAACGACGCCGCCGGTGCTGGATGCGGAGCCGGTCCGTCCGGTGGAGGTCGAGGTCAAGGCCATGAAGCCGGGCGGCAGCAAACGCCCCCGGACCCGCAGCTAGGGGCGCCTGGCCGGCAGCGCGGTCCAGATTTCCGCCCAGCAGCACGAGTGGTGCAGGTCGGAAACGCACGCACTGCCGGTTGCCGGCCGGCGGGAAAACCGTCGGCGTAGGCATCGGCCACCTGGCGCGGCACGATGCGATCAGCGTCGCCGACCAGCAGCCACTGCGGGTTGCGTTGCGCAATCTGCTCGCCAATGCCGACCGGCATGCCCCGGCTGGTAAGGTCAGCGCACGACGACGCCGGCGTGACCGTGGGCCAGCTCGCCGATGTCTGCCGCGTAATCGAAGCCGGCAGCATGGAAACGGGCCAGAACGGCATCGGCCGCTTCCGGCGCCACGGCGACCAGCAGGCCGCCGCTGGTCTGCGGATCGGCCAGCAGCCGCTGTTTCCAGGCCGGCACGTCGTGGGCGAAGCGCACGCCATCGCCGAAACTGGCCCAGTTGCGTTCGATGGCGCCCGGGCCGATGCCCTGTTCGGCAAAGCCAAGCGCTTCGCGGATGACCGGCACCCGGTCGATGTCGATCATGCCGGTCAGGCCGGCGCCGCGGCAGACTTCCAGCAGGTGGCCGGCAAGGCCGAAGCCGGTGACGTCGGTCAGCGCATGCACCTCGTCGAGTTCGGCCAGTTCGGTGCCGACCGTGTTCAGCCGGGTAGTGCTGCCGATCAGCGCGGCGTAGCCGGCGTCGTCGAGCAGTCCCTTTTTCATGGCCTGGGCCAGGATGCCGACTCCCAGTCCCTTGCCGAGGATCAGCCGGTCACCGGCGCGGGCGCCGGCATTGGTCTTGATCCGGCGCGGGTCGATAATGCCGATGCCGACCAGACCGTAGATCGGTTCCGGGCTGTCGATCGAGTGACCGCCGGCGATCGGGATGCCGGCCGCCGCGCAGACCGACTGGCCTCCGTCGAGGATGCGGCGGATGGTTTCCGGCGGCAGCACATTGACCGGCATGCCGACAATGGCCAAGGCAAACAGTGGTTTGCCACCCATGGCATAGATGTCCGACAGCGCATTGGTGGCGGCGATGCGGCCGAAATCGAACGCGTCGTCGACGATCGGCATGAAAAAATCGGTGGTGGCGACAATGGCCTGGCTGTCGTTGATGCGGTAGACCGCGGCATCGTCCGAGGTGTCGATGCCGACCAGCAGGTCGGGGAAGGGCAGCGACGGCCGTACGCCGGCGAGGATGGTTTCCAGAACGGCGGGCGCGATTTTACAGCCGCAGCCGCCACCGTGAGACAATTGCGTCAGTCTGACATCACTCATTTTTACTGCCCTTTATCATGCGTTTCTTGCCGCCCGCGACCATAGCACAGCGCGACGAATTCGATGAGGTCATCGACGTGCGCACACCGGCGGAGTTCGCCGACGATCATATTCCCGGTGCCATCAATTGTCCGGTGCTGTCCGACGACGAGCGCGTCGTCGTCGGCACGCTGTACAAACAGGCATCGCCCTTCGAAGCGCGCAAGGTGGGAGCTGCGCTGGTCGCGCGCAATATCGCCCATCACCTTGATGCCCGTTTCCACGACCGGCCCAAGAGCTGGCGCCCGCTGGTCTGCTGCTGGCGCGGCGGACAGCGTTCGGGTGCGATGACGCTGATCCTGCAGCAGGTTGGCTGGGGCGCGCGGCAACTGGAAGGCGGCTACAAGCAGTACCGCAAGCAGGTAATGGATGCGCTGGCTGAAGCGCCGGCCCGGTTCCGGTTCCGCGTGCTGTGCGGGCCGACCGGCTCGGGCAAGAGCCGGCTGCTCGATGCGCTGGCGGAGGCCGGGCATCAGGTGCTCGACCTCGAACGGCTGGCCTGCCATCGCGGATCGGTGCTGGGGGCGTTGCCGGACGAACCGCAACCGTCGCAGAAGCGTTTCGAGAGTCTGCTGTGGCTGGCACTGTCCGCACTCGATCCGGCCAGGCCGGTCCATATCGAGGCCGAGTCGCGCCGGATCGGCCGTCTGACCGTGCCGGGCAGCCTGATCGATGCGATGCATCAGGGGGACTGTCTGTGTCTGGAGGTGCCGCTCGGCGAGCGGGTCCGTTTCCTGCTGGAGGATTACGACTACTTCCTGCGCCAGCCGGCGCCGCTGATGGCGCGGCTCGGTCAGTTGCGCGAGTTGCACGGCCGGGAAAAACTGGCGCAGTGGGAAGCGCTGATCAAGGCCGGCGCTTTCCCTGCACTGGTCGAGGCGCTGCTGGTCGAGCATTACGATCCGCTGTATGGCCGTTCGACGGATCGTCACTATGCGAATCTGGCCGAGGCGCAGCACTTGCGGCTGGACAACCTGTCCGTTCCGGCGCTGACCGCACTGGCGGCGAAATGGCAGGATGACCGGCAAAAAATATCGGCGCCGCCCCCCTCGTCTTGAGACAGGCTGACGGCTTTTCGCCGACGACCGGCGCAAACAGTGCTGTCACCATGTCATCCCCTGCCAGAAGTCGTGTTTATGTCTTGGCGGCGGGTGCAAGCAACCCTTATTCTTGTGGCATCGCCCCGCCAGACCGGACCGACTGATGAACCTGTGGCGCTATATCGCCAAACGCCTGCTGCTGATGGTGCCGACCCTGTTCGGCATCCTGCTGGTCACCTTCATGGTGATCCAGTTCGTGCCGGGCGGCCCGGTCGAGCAACTGGCCCGCGAACTCCGTGGCGCGCAGGTCGGCGAGATGGTGACGACCAATACCGGCTTCTACCGCGCATCGGGCGGGCTGGATGCCGACCGGCTGGCCGAACTGAAAACGCTGTACGGTTTCGACAAACCGGCTTACCAGCGTTTTGGTGACATGATCTGGCGCTACCTGCATTTCGATCTTGGCGAGAGCTTCTATCATCACCAGTCGGTGGGGTCGCTGGTGGTGTCCAAGCTGCCGGTGTCGATGAGTCTCGGCCTGTGGACGTTCTTCCTGACCTATCTGATCTCGATTCCGCTCGGCATTCGCAAAGCCGTGCGCGATGGTTCCGCCTTCGATGTCGCCACCAGCACGCTGCTGCTGGTCGGCTATGCGATCCCCGGCTTCGTGCTTGGCGTGGCCCTGCTGGTACTGTTCGGCGGCGGCAGTTTCCTGGAAGTGTTTCCGCTGCGCGGACTGGTGTCCGACAACTGGAACGAGCTGGACTGGCCCGCGCGCATTGCCGACTATCTGTGGCACATGGTGCTGCCGGTGACGGCATCAGTGGTCGGCAGCCTGGCAGTGATGACGCTGCTGACCAAGAACACCTTTCTCGAGCAGATCCGCAGCCAGTATGTGCTGACCGCCCGGGCCAAGGGTGTCAGTGAAAACCGCATCCTGTACAAACACGTGTTCCGCAACGCGATGATCCCGCTGATTACCGGTTTTCCCTCCGCCTTTATCGGCGCTTTCTTTTCCGGCAGCCTGCTGATCGAGACGATCTTCTCGCTCGACGGACTCGGGCTGCTGTCCTACGACGCGGTGGTCAAGCGTGACTATCCGGTCGTGATGGGCACTCTGTACCTGTTTACGCTGATCGGGCTGGTGGCGAGGCTGCTGTCCGACCTGTGCTATGTCTGGGTCGACCCGCGCCTGCGCTTCGACTCTGTGGGCGGATAGGAGCCGATGATGGATCTGTCCTATGCGCAAATGCTGGAGAACGCCCAGCGCAACGAGGTGGTGCTGCGGCGATTCCAGGCGATCGAACTGGCACTGATCGGTGCCAGCGGCTTCGGCCAGTTTCTGGCCGGGATACGCGATCAGTTGCCGGCGCGCATGGCGCTGGAACAGGCATGGCTGCTGCTGGCCGACAGCCATGGCGAGGTGTCCGCCATCCTTGGCTACGACGAGGTCCTGCCGGACGGGCTGCTGCTCGAGCGGGAGCCGGCCCGGCTGGTCGAGCGCCTTGGTGAATTGCCGACCCGGGTGCGGCTCGGCAGTCCGGGCGAGGTGCTCGGCGAACTGGCGCTGGACTGGGCAGAATTGCCCGGCAGTGTGGCGCTGATGCCGCTGTGGCGCGACAGCACACTGATCGGGCTGGTGGTACTCGGCAGCCGCGACCCGGAGCGGTTTGCACCGGATCAGGCCACCGACTTCATTGAACGGTTCGCTGCCGTGACTGCGCTGTGTCTCGACAATGTGCTGAACCGCGAGCGGCTGAAGCAGCTCGGCCTGACCGATCCGCTGACCGGCCTCTACAACCGGCGCTATTTCGACCAGCGCATCGACGAGGAACTGGCGCGGGCGCGCCGGCATGGCGCGCCGATTTCCTGTCTGTTTCTCGATGCCGATCATTTCAAGCGCATCAACGATACCCACGGTCACGTCGCCGGCGACATCGTGCTGCGCACGCTGGCCAACCGCATGCGCGGTCAGTTGCGCGGCTGTGACGTGGCCGCGCGCTATGGTGGCGAAGAATTCGCCGTCCTGCTGCCGCAGACCGCGCTGGGTCAGGCTCGGCTGGTGGCCGACCGCATCCGCACCCAGATCGGCGGCGAGCCGGTCGTACTGCCGGACGGGCGGCGTGTGCCGCTGACCGTATCCATCGGCGTGTCGACCTGCGGCAATCAGCTGGCCGACAGCCCGATGCAGTTGCTGGCCCGCGCCGACGCGGCGCTGTACCGGGCCAAGGAAGCCGGTCGCAACTGCATCATGTCCGTCGAAAGCGGAGCGCAGGCATGACCGAAGCCGCCGCGCTGCCGCCCCGCGCCCGGGCCTGGCGCCGTTTCCGCGCACACCGGCGCGGTTATGTGAGCCTGATCCTGTTCACGCTGCTGTTCGTGCTGAGCCTGTTCGCCGACGTGCTGTGCAATGACAAGCCATTGCTGGTGCGCTATGACGGCCGGTACTACTTTCCGCTGCTGGTCGACTATCCGGAAACCGCTTTTGGCGGAGACTTTGTCACGCCACCCGACTATCACGACCCGTTCATCGTCGACAGGCTGAAGCGCGGTGGCAATTTCGCCGTGTATCCGCCGGTGCCGTACCGTTTCGACAGCATCAACTACTATGCGCGCGACCCGAACCCGGCGGCGCCGTCGCGCGAGAACTGGCTGGGAACCGATGACCGGGGACGCGACGTGCTGGCCCGGGTGGTCTACGGCTTCCGGCTGTCGGTGCTGTTCGCGCTGGCGCTGACGGTGGTCGGCAGCCTGGTCGGTGTGCTGGCCGGTGCGGTGCAGGGCTATTTCGGCGGCAAGACCGATCTGTTCCTGCAGCGCTTTATCGAGATATGGGGCTCGCTGCCCGAGCTGTACCTGCTGATCATTTTTGCGTCGCTGTTCACGCCGAGCCTGTCGCTGCTGCTGATCCTGCTGGCGCTGTTCGGCTGGATGGGACTGGCCGACTATGTGCGGGCCGAATTCCTGCGCAACCGGCAGATGGAATATGTGCTGGCGGCGCGCGCGCTCGGCCTCGGCAGCGCACAGATCATGTGGCGGCACGTGCTGCCGAATTCGATGACGCCGGTCATCACCTTCCTGCCGTTTCGCGTGTCCGGCGCCATTCTGGCGCTGACCTCGCTCGACTTTCTCGGCCTGGGGGTGCCATCGAGCACGGCCAGCCTTGGCGAACTGCTGGCCCAGGGCAAGGACAACCTGGATGCCTGGTGGATCGGTCTGTCGACCTTTCTGGTGCTGACCGGCACGCTGACATTGCTGATCTTTATCGGTGAAGGCCTGCGCGAAGCCTTCGACCCGCGCCGGGAGGGACGATGAGCGATACGGTGCTGCTGCAGGTGGAAAACCTTGCCGTTCGCTACGATGGGCAGGCTGTGGTCGACGGAGTGACATTCGACATCCGTGCCGGCGAGAAACTTGCCCTGGTCGGCGAGTCCGGCTCCGGCAAGACCCAGGCTGCCAGTGCACTGCTGCGGCTGCATCCGGAAGCCACCCTGTCCGGCAGCGTGCGCTGGGCGGGGCGGGAGCTGACCACGTTGCCCGAGCGCGATATTGCCCGGCTGCGCGGGCACGATATCGCCATGATCTTCCAGGAGCCGATGACGGCGCTGAACCCGCTGTATCCCATCGGCAACCAGATTGCCGAGTCGCTGACCGTCCACCGCGGACTGAGCGGCCGGCAGGCGCGGGCGGAAGCGCTGGCGCTGCTGGGGCGGGTGCGCATTCCCGAGCCGGAAAAAAAGCTCGGGCGCTATCCGTTCGAGCTGTCCGGCGGTCAGCGTCAGCGGGCGATGATTGCCATGGCGCTGGCCTGTCGTCCGCAACTGCTGATTGCCGACGAGCCGACTACGGCGCTGGACGTGACCGTGCAGGCGCAGATCCTGTCGCTGCTCGACGAGCTGCAGCGCGAGTTCGGCATGGCGATCCTGTTCATTACCCATGATCTGAATCTGGTGCAGCGCTTTGCCGATCGCGTGGCCGTGATGCGCCATGGTGCGCTGGTTGAGAGCGGGCCGGTGGCGGACGTCTTTGCCCGGCCCCGGCACGAGTACACCCGGACGCTGCTGGCCAGCCGCCCCGAGCCGCTGGCACCGCAGGCGCCGTCGACCGAGCCCCCGCTGCTGGACGCGGAGGCGGTGCGGGTCGTTTTCTCCCGTCAGGCCGGCTGGTTCCGGCGTGAGGAAACGGTGGCGGTCGACGGGGTGTCCTGTTGCATTGCACCGGGGCGCACGCTGGGCCTGGTTGGCGAGTCCGGCTCCGGCAAGACCACCTTCGGGCTGGCGCTGCTGCGGCTGCTGCCGGCTACCGGCCGCGTGGTCTTCGCCGGGCAGTCGGTATTGGCTCTGGCGCCGCGTGCGCTGCGCAGCTTGCGGCGCGACGTGCAAATGGTGTTCCAGGACCCGTATTCCTCGCTGTCGCCACGGCTGACCGTTGGCGAGATCGTCGGTGAAGGACTGGCGCTGCACCGGACCGACCTGTCGGCATCGGCACGCCGGGCCCGGGTGGTGGAGATCCTGCGCGAAGTCGGGCTGGACGAGAAGGCCTGTGATCGCTATCCGCATGCGTTTTCCGGTGGGCAGCGCCAGCGCATAGCCATTGCCCGGGCGCTGGTGCTCGAGCCACGGCTGTTGCTGCTGGACGAGCCGACCAGCGCGCTGGACGTGTCGATCCAGCGCCAGGTGCTGGAGCTGCTGAAACGGCTGCAGCAGAAATACGGTCTTGCGTATCTGTTCATTTCGCACGATCTGGCGGTGATCCGCGCCATTGCCCATGATGTAGTGGTGCTGCGCAACGGACGGGTGGTCGAGGCCGGACCGACGCGGGAAGTGTTCGATGCACCACAGGCGTCGTACACCCGGGAATTGCTGCAGGCGGCGCTGGGTGTGGCGCCGGCACCCGCTTGCTAGTGTCATGACCGTGCAATGCAGCACGACACCCGGTCGCGTGCCTTGTCGGCGCAGGATGCGCTTGTTACTATCAATCGATACAGCCCACGCGCACCAACACGGAGAACACAATGAGCAGCGAACTGATCGTCCATGTCACCGACGCCTCTTTTGAAGAAGAAGTGTTGAAGGCACAAGGCCCGGTACTGGTCGACTACTGGGCCGAATGGTGTGGCCCTTGCAAAATGATCGCGCCGATTCTCGATGAAATTGCCAAGGAATACGACGGCAAGCTGAAAATCACCAAGCTGAACATCGACCAGAACGAAACCACGCCGCCGAAGTACGGCATCCGCGGCATCCCGACGCTGATGATTTTCAAGGACGGCAATGTGGTTGCCACCAAGGTCGGCGCTCTGGCCAAGAGCCAGCTGACCGCGTTTGTTGACAGCAACATCTAATCTGTCTAAGCTGAGTCAAGAAATCTCTCGGGCGGCGTCCAGGCCGCCCGAAACCGTACCGTTTCCCCTTCCTCCTTCCGCGTCACCCCCCACACGTTCCTCGCGTGCACTCACCCTTTATGCATCTTTCCGACCTTAAACATCAGCACGTCAGCCAACTCGTCGAGACGGCGGCTTCACTCGAAATCGAAGGCGCGAACCGCCTGCGCAAGCAGGATCTCATCTTTGCGCTTTTGAAAAACCAGGCCAAGAAAGGCGAAAGCATTTTTGGCGATGGCACGCTTGAAGTCCTGCCCGACGGCTTCGGTTTTCTGCGCTCCCCGGATACCTCGTATCTGGCCGGCCCGGATGATATCTATATCAGCCCGTCGCAGATCCGCCGCTTCAACCTTCATACCGGTGACACCATTGAGGGTGAAATCCGCATGCCGAAGGAAGGCGAGCGGTATTTCGCGCTGGTCAAGGTCGACCGCATCAACGGTGAGACCCCGGACAAGGCCAAGAACAAGATCCTGTTCGAAAACCTGACGCCGCTGCATCCGACCGAGCGGATGTCGCTGGAACGCGACATCAAGAGCGAAGAAAACATCACCGGTCGCGTCATCGACCTGGTCGCGCCGATCGGCCGTGGTCAGCGCAGCCTGCTGGTTGCTCCGCCGAAGTCCGGCAAGACCGTGATGCTGCAGCATATCGCCCATGCGATCGCCGCCAACCATCCGGACGTGATCCTGATCGTGCTGCTGATCGACGAACGGCCGGAAGAAGTGACGGAAATGACCCGGACGGTCAAGGGTGAAGTGGTGGCGTCGACCTTCGACGAACCGGCCACCCGCCACGTCCAGGTCGCCGAAATGGTTATCGAGAAGGCCAAGCGCCTGGTCGAGCACAAGAAGGACGTTGTGATCCTGCTCGACTCGATCACCCGTCTGGCCCGTGCCTACAACACCGTCGTGCCGAGTTCCGGCAAAGTGCTGACCGGTGGTGTGGACGCCAATGCGCTGCAACGCCCGAAGCGTATTCTCGGTGCGGCGCGCAACATCGAAGAGGGCGGTTCGCTGACCATCATCGGCACTACGCTGATCGATACCGGCAGCCGCATGGACGATGTGATCTACGAAGAATTCAAGGGCACCGGCAACTCGGAAATCCACCTGGACCGCCGCATGGCGGAAAAGCGGATCTTCCCGGCGATCAACATCAATCGCTCCGGCACCCGCCGCGAGGAATTGCTGCTGCCGCAGGACCAGCTCCAGCGCCTGTGGGTGCTGCGCAAGCTGCTGTACCCGATGGACGACATCGAGGCGATGGAGTTCATGCTCGACAAGCTCAAGAGCACCAAGACCAACCAGCAGTTCTTCGACTCGATGCGTCGCTGAACGCGTGGAACGGTTGCGGATGTGATAAAAACGCCGGGTGCCTGTCGCCCGGCGTTTTTTGCGCCGGCATGCGCAGGTCCCCGATTCGAGACCGACAATCCCGTGACGATGCCTCCCTCCCTGATTCTGCCTCCCGCGCTGCCGGACGCCGCGCGCTGGCTGTCCGACTGTCTTGCCCGCTTCGATCCAGGCCAGCAGGCCGGCGATATCCCCGATCGTCACCACGATGCCGACGCACGGCCTGCTGCGGTGCTGGTGCCGCTGGTCTGGCGTCCGGACGGGCCGGGTGTGCTGCTGACGCGGCGTACCGAGGGGCTGCGCCACCATGCCGGGCAGATCAGCTTCCCGGGCGGCAAACGCGAGCCCGGTGATGTCGATGCCGTCGCCTGCGCACTGCGCGAGGCGCAGGAAGAAATTGCGCTGGCGCCGCACCTGGTGCGACTGGTCGGCGAGCTGCCTCCGTATGTGACCATTACCGGCTTCTCCGTCACGCCGGTGGTCGGCCTGCTGCTGCCGCCGGCCGGGCTGGTGCCGCAGCCGGGCGAGGTGGCGGAGATCTTCGAGCTGCCGCTGGACAGGGTGCTGGATGTACGCCAGTACGAAAGGCATACCATCGAGCGCGACGGCCGTCTGCGCCACTACCTGTCGCTGAGCCACGGCGACCACTTTGTCTGGGGTGCCACCGCCGCCATGCTGCGCATTCTTGCCTGTGCCGTGACCGGTCGCTGACACTGCCGCTGGTCTATCGTCGTCTTGTCGCCTACAACGAGAGTGCGCGGCATTCCTGCCGCGCCTTCCATTCCCCCTTCAGGAGCGCTCTCATGCAGAAGACGGCATCGGCAAAATGGCATGGCAGCATCAAGGATGGCGCGGGTACGATCTCGACCCAGAGCGGCGTTCTGCAGGATACGCCTTACGGATTCAAAAGCCGCTTCGAAGGCGGGCCCGGCACCAATCCCGAAGAACTGATCGGTGCTGCCCATGCCGGCTGCTTCTCGATGGCGCTGTCGCTGCAACTGGGTGACGCCGGCATGGTGGCGGACAGCATCGAGACCAGGGCAGCGGTGACGCTGGAGAAAGGGAACGGCGGTTTCACCATCACGGCCGTGCACCTGGACGTGGTGGCCCGTATCCCCGGCGGGGACCCGGAGGCTTTCGACCGGGCGGCCAATGCCGCGAAAGCCGGTTGTCCGGTCTCGAAACTGCTGAATGCGACCCTTACCCTGTCAGCGCGCCTGATCGGCTAGCAGATTTGTATCAGGACAAGTGGGGGGCGGGTCCGGATTGACACTGGCAATGCGGCTTGCCCACACTGATATGTACTACCGGTTTCCTGGCGAAGGCACGCATGACCCTCGACGCAGATCTGCTTGAACAGATGAAAACCTGGCGGCGCATGATCCACCGCCATCCTGAACTGGCTTTTGACGAATACCGTACGGCGGGCCTGGTTGCGGAAAAGCTGGCCGAATTCGGACTCGATGTCGAGCGCAATATCGCCGGGACCGGTGTGGTGGGCACGCTGCGCAATGGTGCCGGCCCGTCGATCGGGCTGCGTGCCGACATGGATGCACTGCCGATCAGTGAAGAAAATACCTTCGATTACCGTTCTGCCCATCCGGGATGCATGCATGCCTGCGGGCATGACGGCCATACCGCCATGCTGCTGGGAGCGGCGGCGCATCTGGCCCGGCATCGTGATTTCTGCGGCACGCTGCATTTCATTTTCCAGCCGGCGGAGGAAATGGCCGGTGGCGCGGGAGAGATGATCCGGGCCGGGCTGTTCGACCGCTTTCCGTGCGATGCCGTCTATGCGCTGCATAACTGGCCCGGGCTGAAGCTTGGTCATTTCGCCATCAATCCCGGGCCGATGATGGCGTCACTGGATACGTTCGAGATCATCGTCAGCGGCACGGGGGCCCATGCCGCGCAGCCGCACAAGGGCGTAGACAGCCTTCTGTGTGCAGCGACGATCGTGACCAGCCTGCAGAGCATCGTCAGCCGCAGCATCGATCCGCATGAGGCGCTGGTGGTGACCGTGACCCAGTTGCATGGTGGCGATGCGTGGAATGTGATCCCGGCCAGCACCGTCATTCGCGGCACCGTCCGCGCCATGCGCGAAGTGGACCGCCAGCTGGCGAAACGGCGGATTCGCGAAATTGCCGGCAATACTGCCGCCGCTTTCGGCGCCACGGCGGATGTGCGTCATATCGATGGCTATCCGCCGACGGTCAACACCTCGCGGGAGACCGATCTGGCCATTGCTGCCGCACGCCGGGTGGTGGGAGACGGGGCGGTCGAGTTCGACTGCGTGCCGTCGATGGCCTCCGAGGATTTCTCGCTGATGCTGCAGCGGCGCCCTGGCGCCTATATGTGGCTCGGGGTCGACGGGGACGCCCATGTCGCGCCGTTGCACAATCCGCATTACGACTTCAATGACCAGGCGCTGGGCTACGGCGCCGGGTTCTTTGTCGAAATGGCGCGCGGCACGCGCTACTGAGCGGATTCGAAACGGACGGTCAGCACCCCCAGCTCGCCAAAGCGGAGGGTGAGGGTCTCCGCGACCGGCAGCGTCACCACGCCGGCATAGGAACCGGTGATGACGGGCTGACCGGCCCGGACCGTCCGGCCGCGGCTGCGCAGGAACTCGACCAGCCAGTAAAGCGGCGCCTGTGGCAGGCCCGCGGGATGACGGGCGTCGAGTGCCAGCCGTGGTTTTCCGCCCCAGGCGACCTGCAGCGGAAAGGTCGCGGCACGACGGGCCAGGGTCATTCCGACGGCGGGACCGATAACCAGGCCTTCATTGCTCAGACCGTCAGCCAGCCGTTCCGGGAACGTCGTGTCTTCCACCGGCAGGTAACGGCTGCCGACCCGTTCCAGCGCCAGGTGGATACTGCCGATGGCGGCATCCACTTCCGCTTCCCGGTAAGGAACGGAGCGCGCCGGCAGATCATGGGCCAGGACAAAGGCGAGTTCGGGTTCGACCTGCACGCTGTTGCCCCGGACCGGGACCGGGCTGTCTGCGTGGCAGTCACCGGCATGGATGGGGGCGGCAATCGGCTGTTCGGTGCCAGGCAGACCGCATTTCCAGCCACCAATGCGCTCGCCGAGCCGGGCGATGACCGCTTCCTGGATCTCCAGGGCGCTGTCGGCATCGGCCGGGCGGCAGTCCGGGGGCAACCGGGGACCGGGCTGGCCGCTGCGGCGGCGGTCGGAGAGCAGGCGGGCGGCAACGGAGAGGGAGTCGGACATGGTGCGGACGTGAGTGGTGATGGTTTTCTTTACGCCATTGCCGCCCGTTGCGCAATGGGCGGCAGGGCATCAGCCCTCCGCCCGGTCCAGCACCGAGAGCCGCTCCAGGATTTTTGCGTTCAGGGTGAGCACGACCTGCTGCAGTCGGGCAACCCCTTCGGTCATCGCCGGGTGTGAGCCGGACGCGCTCGCCTGTTCGACCGCTTCGCAGGCATCGATGAAAGCCGGATAGTCGATCAGCCGGGCAGGGCCCTTCAGTCGATGGCCCAGCTCGCCGAGCGCGCGGAAATCCTGTTGCCGCCATGCCTGCCCGATGCGGGCCAGGTCGGCATCGTTGCTGTCGCGCCACTGGGCCAGAAAGGTCCGTTCGGCATGCCGGTTGCCATGGAAGGTCTCGTCGAGCCGGTCCAGCGAGACGGCGTCGGCCGAAGGATGCGCTGGGTGGGCAGGCAACTGCTCCGAGATGATGTCCACCAGCATGTCGATGTCGACCGGTTTTGACAGGCAGATGGTCATGCCGGCATCCGTCGCATCGCGCAGGCTCTCGGGCTGGGTGTTGGCCGTCAGGCCGATAATGATCATGGCTGCCCGTCCCTGGCGTGCTTCGTCGGCCCGGATGGTGCGGGTCAGGGCCTCGCCGCTCAGGCGGGGCATGTAGCTGTCGGTTATCAGCAGGTCGAATTCGTCGGCACGCCACCTGTCCAGTCCATCCTGACCATCGATGGCCTCGATGACCCGGCACCCCAGATACTCCAGCTGGTTGCGGAGCACGATACGGTTGGCCGGGTGATCGTCAACGATCAGGACGCGCAGGCCGGAAAACCGCCCTTCCACCATCTGGCCGTCGTTCTGGTCCGGACGCTCGACCTGGACTGCCGGTCGTGGCGCGATATCGAGCCTGACCTGGAACGACACGGTGGTGCCCTTGCCCGGCGTGCTTGCCATGCTGATCTCGCCCCCCATCAGATCGATCAGCTGCTTGCAGATCGCCAGGCCCAGTCCGGTGCCGCCACAATGGGCGCGGCTCGGCAACTGGACGAAGGGCTGGAACAGACCGGCCTGCTCGGCCGCATCGATGCCGACGCCGCTGTCGATGACACTGACGCTCAGCTGTACCTGGCCCGATCCCTGCGGCTGGAGGCTGCTGGAAAGCCTGATGCCGCCGGAATGGGTGAACTTGATCGCATTGGACATCAGGTTGGTGATGATCTGACGCAGCCGTACCGGATCGGCCATGACCCAGCAGGCCAGCGTCGGATCCGCATCGATGTCGAACGCCAGCCCCTTCTGGCGCGCCAGTCCGTGAAAGACCCGGGCTGTGCTGTCAACCAGCGTGCCGAGCTCGACCGGGCGTGGAGCCAGATCCAGCTTGCCGGCCTGTATCTTCGAGACATCGAGGATATCGTCCAGCAGTGCCATCAGCTGTCGGGCGGCATGGCAGGCGGTATCCAGCGTCTCGCGCAGCTTGTCCGGTGGTGGCGGCTGGCGCAGCGCAAGGTCAAGCAGGCCGATGATGGCGTTCATCGGTGTGCGGATCTCGTGGCTCATGGTCGACAGGAAGGTGGATTTGGCCCGGTCCGCACTTTCCGCCGCATCCTTGGCGACCTTCAGTTCCTTTGCCAGCCGGGCCCGTTCGGTAATGTCGAGCCAGCCGCCCAGCTGCCCGCGCTGACGGCCGTCGGCAGCATAGAACGGGGTCGTCCAGAACAGCAGGTCGATCTGCTGGCCAAACCGGGTGACCTGCACGTCCCGGAAAATGGGACGGTCTTCTTCCAGCGACTGGCGGTACAGCGCCATGATGAGGCGTACCGAGGCATCGTCGATGGTCAGGTCGGGCACTTCATCGAGGCGGCGGCCGACCAGCGCCGAGCCGGGGCGCTTGTTGAACGACAGGTACGAGCGGTTGCAGCTCAGCAGCTTGCCTTCCAGGTCGCGGACGACCACCGGCTGCGGGATGCTGTCGAGCAGGGTGGACTGGAAGGCGAGCTGGTCGCGCAATGTGCGCTCCGCGCTTTTCCGGCGGCGGACCTCCCGTTTCAGGGAGTGGCTCCACAGCAGGATCATCAGCAGGGCGGCAACGACGACCGCCGCCGCATAGAACAGCAGGTCGCTGTAGCGGTCCCAGCTCGATTCCGGATGCGGGCGGCTGGTCAGCCAGCGATGCCGCAGCGACTCAAGCTCGCTGGGCGACAGGCTGATGATGGCCTTGTTGACGATATCCAGCAGCTCCGGGTGGTGGGGAGCAATGCCGAGGCTGATCGGTCGCGGCAGATCGCCGGCGGTGCCGCTGATGACCAGGCGGTTGTGATGGAACTGGTTGAGACGGTAATTGGCGATGGAGATGCTGACGATGGCAGCATCCACCTTGCCGTTGGCCAGTTGCTCCAGTGCTTCCCTGGCCGAACTGGCCGGGTGGACGGTGACGCCCCGGTATTGCCGGCGCAGCGTGTCGTGGAGCGGATTCATCGTCATCACGGCAACGGTCTTGCCGGTCAGGGCGCCGATATTGCGCAGGTGCGCTTCGCCCTTGCGTGTAACGATGACCATCAGGTCGCTCAGGTAGGGAAGCGAGCGCAGTGGCAGGTGCTTGTCCGGTGGCATCTCGTACATCGAGGACAACAACTGGGCCTTGCCCTGTGCCAGCGCTTCCCGCGCCCTGGCCTGGGTATCGTACAGCGTGCCGGTGAATTTCAGACCGGTGCGTTCGCCGATCAGGTTCATCACGTCGACCGACAGGCCGGCTGGCTGGCCATCCCTGCCGCGGAAGATGAAGGGTGGCATGTCACTGATGCCGGCGTAGCTGACGACCGGGTGCAGGCTGATCCAGTTCTTCTCCGCGGCCGACAGCTGCACCTTCGTGATCGGCTGCATGTGGTTGGCGAACGTCTCCCAGCGTGCGCGTGCTTCCACCTGGAATGTGGAGGGCAGGGCCATGAGCGCCTTGTTGACCATGTCCAGCAGTACGGGCTGGCGGTTGCTGACGGCAAAGGAAAAACCATCCTCGTCGAAAGCGGCGAAATTGGTAATTTTCAGGTTCAGCAATTGCAGCTGGTCAATATCGTAGTTGGAGACCGTCATGTTGCCGATATAGGCATCGGCGTCGCCGAAGGAAACGGCCTGCAATGCCTCGATAATTCCCCGGTAGGGCTGATGACGCCAGTCGGGATAGTATTTTTTCAACTGGCCGGGCTGTATGTGCTCACGGACGAAAGCGAGTGTGGGGGCGGTGTTTTCATCATGCCGGGCAAGTGCAGGGGATCGCTCGACGATAGCCAGCTTGTTGGGAATGTAATTGTGTGAATAAAGAATGTCTTGGTTTTCCTGGCGCATGTGTGCGGTGGTCACGACATCGATTTCGCCATTGCGCAGCGCGGCTTTCATTTGTGTCCGGGATGGATATGGCCGCCATTCTATATTCACTCCCAGTTCGCGCCCGACTGCTTCGAGGTAGTCGACGCTGATGCCCCGGTATCTGCCTTCAAAGTCGACCAGATCAAAGGGGGGCAGGTCGTTGGGCACCAGCCCGGCCACGATTTTCTGGCCGTGGCTGCTCAGCCAGGCCTGATCGGCCTGATTGAGCGCGACGGTGGCCCGGGCCGGGGAGGCATCGGCATGCGCCGCTTGCGGCGATGCCTCCCGGCTCTGGCCCAGGCCGGGGACAAGGAGTGCCATCAGCAGGATGGCGGTACGAATCAATCTGGATGGCTGCATATTTTGGCGGTGTGGTTCACTGATGCAGTCATGTATTCCCGCTGCTTTCGCGGGGGCGGGTATTTCAGGAAGAATCTTTGGCATGGTGCGACGGGCTGTGCAGCGACGCGATTGATTGATCATCCACGGCTGGAACGGGTTTTGCAATCCTGGCAAATTATGCATGCGTTTCTGTTTGCCGTGGGCGGTAATCTTGATTCGCTTGAGAGTTTATGTCATGAGGCTAATGGATAACCGCTATTTGAATTTCACGCGAAAACAGAATTCAAAAAAAACCGGTGCCAATATCCGGCCGGCGCCATCACTTTTCCTTCCCCGCGTGGTGGTGCCCGGCTCCTGTGGGCACGGTCGTGTTGTCAAGTGGCCTCGCGCTGGGAATAATTGCGCCTTGCAACGATCACACCAAGGAAGTACAGCAACATGGACGAACCCAGCGTAGAGCGATTGGCAGTGCATCGTGTCGGCAACCTGTCTCGCGGAGAGCGCCTGCAGCTGTCCGATCGGGCCACCGAGGTTGACGAGGCGGTGTCGGACCTGATTCTGGCGGGCTACCTGAAGGGGATCGTCTCCGACAAGCGCAAGTACCAGTTTTTTCACGAGTCCGATCTGAACCAGAACGAGCTCTATCATTTCACCCGTCAGTTCTTCCGTGGCGAGCTGGATTTCCTGGCCGTGTCACAGCGGATCGCCAGGCATCTGCAGGCGCATTCGCAGCATCCGAACATTCGCGAGGGGGATCTGCTGGTCATCCTGTTCAACGGCCTGCCTTATGGCGAAGACACCCAGCGTGGTCTGGGCGTGTTCAAGTCCGAGGTCCGTGACGATTTTCTGACCGTGATCGAGTCGGCCAATGTGTTCGATGTGTCGCATGCGTCGGGGATCAACCCGCGTCTGATCGACAAGGGGGCGCTGATTCTGGAAAACGGGCCGACGGTCTATGCCGTCGACCGGCTTGGCAACCAGACCAAGTTCTGGCTCGACGATTTCCTCAAGGCGCTGCGCGTGCCGGATACCGGCTCCAGCAGCAAGATGATGGTGGAAGTGCTTGACCAGCTGTCAGATGACATTGACGACCCGTCCGCACAGGCGCGCTTCAAGGACGAGGTGCTGACGCTGTGCCGTGAGGAAACCGATGTGTCGCCGCGTCAGGTGGCGGCCATGGCCGAGAAATTCGTGCCGCGCGAGCACGTCAGTCAGGCACTGGACAATGCGGCCGAGTCCTATGGCTTTGCGCTCGACCATGATGCCGGCCTGCCGGCGCAACGGGTGTTCAAGCGGCTGGAGCGGACGTGGAGCAAGGTCGGGGTCGGCCATGGCATCAGCGTGCTGCTGCCATCCGAGCTGAGCCTGCAGGGCGTGCGTTCCAGCGATGATGACGAGGGCGAACTCACGCTGACCCTGACGCTGCTGCGTCGCCCGCCGAACGAGTAGCATGCTGGCGGCGGGGCGCCGACGCGGCTAGACTCGGCCTCTTTCCGCCCTGTTTCCGGAGTCGCTTCCCATGCCCGTCCTGCCTGCCGCCCACCTGATTGCCCGTGATGTTGCCACTGCGCTGGCCGAGGATATCGGCGCGTGTGACTGGACGGCCAGTCTGGTTGCCGCCGACGCGCAGGGCCATGCCACGGTACTGGCCCGGGAACCGGCCGTTATCGCCGGCATCGCCTGGTTCATCGAGTGCTTCCGCCAGGTCGAGCCGGCCGTGCACATCGTGTGGCGGGTTGCCGATGGCGACCGCGTCGAATCCGGCACGGTGCTGTGCGAGCTGGACGGGCCGGCCCGTGGCCTGCTCAGCGGAGAGCGCTGCGCACTGAACTTCCTGCAGTTGCTGTCGGCGACCGCGACCGCGACCCGCCGGCATGCCGACCTGGTTGCCGGCACCCGGGCCCGGGTCTATGACACGCGCAAGACCCTGCCGGGCCTGCGCCTGGCGCAGAAGTACGCCGTTTGCGTCGGAGGGGGCGAAAATCAGCGCATCGGCCTGTACGACGGTGTGCTGATCAAGGAAAACCACATTGCCGCTGCCGGCGGCATCCGCGAGGCACTGGCACTGGCAGCCGCCACGGTGCCGGCCACGGTGCCGGTGCAGATCGAGGTGGAAACGCTGGGTGAGCTCGAGCAGGCACTCGAAGCCGGGGCAACCCTGGTGCTGCTCGACAACTTCGATACCGACGGTCTGCGTGCCGCCGTGGCACTGACCGCAGGCCGTGCCCGGCTCGAAGCCAGCGGCAATGTCAACGCCGACACGCTGCGCGCCATCGCCGAAACCGGCGTCGACCGGATCTCCATCGGCAAGCTGACCAAGGACGTACAGGCCATCGACCTGTCGATGCGTTTCGCCTGATGTGGGCTGCTCACCTGTCTGTCACTCCCCGTCCATAGCGCCCGGATCTGTCCGGGCCTGTCGTGGCGCGGGTTGCGGCGGATCGGGGGCGGGTGGTGTCTGGCGCGGGCGGGGCGGTGCCGGCGCGGTTTTGACGCGCTGTGTGACACCGCCCGCATCGTTCAGGCGATCTGGCGTCCGAACCAGACCACGCGGCCGATGATGGAGAAATCGTCCGGCGGGTTGTGGCTGTCGACCGAAAACGGCTTGTAGGCCTCGTTGGCGCTGGAGATTTCCAGTGTGCCACCGGGTAGCCGCTGCACGCGCTTCACCACCAGATCCCCGTCGATGCGCAGCACGAACAGGCCGCTGGTTGCAGAGGTATCGCTGCGGTTGATCAGAATGACGTCCTTGTCATTCAGTACCCCCTCCATCGAATCCCCCTTGACCGAGATGACCGACAGGTCGTGCGGGTCCGCATGCAGGTAGTTGACGATCCAGTAGCGGCGGAACGCCATGGTGAACACCGGCTTCTCGCCGTCGCTCGCCGCACCGTGCCCGGCCGATGCCTGCAGATTGTAGCGGGGGACGAACACGAACTCGTCCAGATCGACCGGACTGCCCAGCGTGTCCAGGCACAGACACGGCTCGGCCTCGGGCAGGGGCGCCCCGCGCAGCATCGCGCCTTCACCGGTCAGCAGCCAGCCCGGATCGACATTGAACTGCGCGGCCATCGCCCGCAGCAGCGACGGCTTCGGCTCGCGCTTGCCATCCTCATACAGCTGCAGCGAACTGCGCGTCATCTGCAATTGTTGCGCGAAATCGTCGCGGGACATGTGCGCGACCTGATCGCGCACGACACGGATGCGGTCGCCCAAAGCAGGGAACTCCATTCGGGGTTTGCCGTAGGAACCCAGAATCGACTCTTTGGCGACGACACCCCGTTCGGGGTTTGCGTCAACCGCCTGATTCGAATAAGTATTCGCCATTTAAACCTCGATTAGTGTTGACAACGACCCCGAAAAAAGACAGAAATATCTCAAAAGTGGTTGTTGTGTGTTTCTTCTGGGGTTAGCATGCGCTCATGAACTCACCCGAAAGGAGTCATCCATGAGTGCATCACACCCGCCAAAAAAGCCCGCCCACGACTGGCATCGGGCGGACATCGTCGCAGCCCTGCACAAGGAGGGCTGGTCATTGCGGGAGTTGTCCCGGCAGAGCGCATTGAGTGCGGGAACACTGAAAGCAGCGCTGGATCGCCCGTGGCCGAAGGCAGAACGCATCATTGCGACCGCGATCGGGGTTGCGCCGGAATCGATCTGGCCAAGCCGATACAAACGGCGACATTTTAAGCCAGTTTTGTCACGCATTTCTGAGAGAACTGAGGAAACTCATCAACTTGGCGCACCCGAAAGTGGGCTTTCGACCACGGTTGATGACGTTTGCAGACCGAAAAGTCCGAAAACAACCCCGATTGCATTCCCGGGCAAGGAGCCGCTGCCATGCCAGCGTGCCTGAAGTCGCCCGCCCCCCCGTCGCCGGTCAGCATCAAGACCCATTACAGCGCGGCGGAACTGGCGGCACTGAAACTGCCTGGACTGCCGGCAACCGAGCGCGGCAACCAGCTGCTCGCCAAGCGGGAAGGCTGGGCATCGCGCAAGCGCGCCGGCCGCGGCGGCGGACGGGAATATGCGCTGGATGCCTTGCCGATCGGGGCGCGTGACTGCCTGCGGGCCCGGGTTGCCCGCCAGTTGCTGGCGACGGGACCGGTCGTGGCACCGGCGCCGGCATGGCAGGAACCGGCGCTGCGCGAACCGGTTTCGCTGACCGGCCGCCAGCAGGGCGTGGAAGCCGCGCGCATGGGCGTATTGACGGCCATCGAGCGGCTGATGGGCAGTTGCGGACTCAGCAAGGAGCGCGCCATGCAGCACCTGCTGGCCAGCGTGCAGACCGGGCAGGCCGACGCACTGACCGTGGCGATGCTGAAGCGGGCCTGCGACGAACGCGGTCGTCGCCATGGCGACGGGCTGCCCGGCATCCGCACGCTGAAGCGCTGGTTTGCCCGCCGCGAAGCCTGCCAACTGGCGCCGAAGGTGCGCCAGACCGACCTGTCGCTGCCGTGGTGGGCGCGGGATTTCCTCGGTCACTGGCAACAGCCGCAGAAACCGTCGGTCGAACTCGCCTACCGGCTGTTCGTCGCCGGGCAGCTGGCACAGGACCCGGAACGCGAACTGCCGAGCATCCATGTGATACGCCGTTTTCTGAGAAAGCTGGGCACGGTCAGCCGCGAAGCCGGCCGGCTTGAAGCGCGTGAACTCAAGCGCCTGCAGCCGTTCGTCCGTCGTGACTTTGCCGATTTGCTGCCGAACGACGTGTGGAGTGCCGACGGTCACTGCTTCGATGCCGAGGTCCAGCATCCGTTGACCGGGCGACCGTTCCGGCCGGAAATCACCAGCATCATCGACATCGCCACCCGGCGGGTGGTCGGCTGGTCGATCGACCTGGCCGAGTCAGGGCTGGCCGTGCTGGACGCGTTGCGGATGGCGGTCGGCCAGGCCGGCACGCCGGCGATCTTCTACGTCGACAACGGCTCCGGCTACGTCAACGCGCTGATGAAGGACGAGGGCACCGGCCTGATGGGCCGGCTCGGCATCAGCATGAGCCACTCGGTCGCCTACAACTCGCAGGCCCGGGGCGTGATCGAACGGCTGCACCAGACGCTGTGGGTCAGCGCGGCCAAACAACTGCCGAGCTATATCGGTGCCGACATGGACCGGCAGGCACGGCAGCGCCAGTTCCGCATCACCCGTGCCGCGGGTCGCCACGGTGGCCGGCTGCCGATGATGGGCTGGGACGATTTCCTGGCCTTCGCCGGCGAACGGGTCGCCGAGTACAACGCCCGCCCGCACGCCAGTCTGAAAAAGCGCAGCCCGGATGCGGTCTGGACCGGTTTCGAGCAGCGCGGCTGGCAGGCGCAGCGCGAGGACGATGCCACGCTGGAACGCCTGTTCCGCCCGCGGCTGGAGCGGACGGTGGACCGGGGCCAGGTGCGGCTGTTCAACAACGTCTATTTCAGCACCGCGCTGACCGAGCTGCATGGCGAGTCGGTACAGGTCGCCTACGACATCCATGAAGCCGAGCGGGTGTGGGTGTACCTGCCCGATGGCCGCTTTGTCTGCCATGCCGACTGGAATGCCAACCGGACCGCGTACTTCGCCCGGCCGGTGATCGAGCAGAAGCGTGCGGCACGTGCCGAGGCCGCCCTGCGCCGGCTCGACGAGCGGCGTGATGCGGTCGAGGCCGAGCGTGACGGCAGGGCGGCACTGGCACCGGTCACGGCACCGGTACTGCCCGGGCTGGCCGGACGCGACATCGCCGGCGCCTTCGAGCGGCTCGATGCCATTGACGTGCCCGCTGCCGAAGCCGCGCCGCGCCGGCTTGCCCCCGCGCCGGCCGGCGACGACTTCAGCGTGCCGCCGACACCGGCCCTGCGCTATCGCGCCTGGCTGACTCTGGAGGCCCGCACCGCTGACGGTACGCCGCTGACGGCGCGGGAGGCCAGGTGGCTGGCCAGCTATGCCCGCAGCCATGAATTCAACGTGATGAAGCAGACCGGTCACAGCGACGCCACCGCGTAGCCGGCCCCCGGTACACCGAACAAGAAAGGACCGCGCCGATGAATCCCTGCGCACCGAACCGCATCGCCGCCATTTCCAGCCTCGACCTGGTCGCGGTGGTCATGGAAAAACTGCTGCACCGTCAGGACGGCCTGCCCGGGCTGGCGGTCTATTACGGCCCGTCCGGCTGGGGCAAGACCACGGCCACGCTGGCGGTGGCCAACCGCACCCGTGCCTATTACGTGCAACTGCGTTCCAGCTGGGCACGCAAGGATCTGCTGGAAAAAATCCTGCAGGAAATGGGCATCCGCCCGGTCGGCCGCACCACCCAGCTGCTGGACCAGATCTGCGAGCAGCTGGTCGCCAGCCGCCGCCCGCTGGTGCTGGACGAGTTCGACTATGCGGCGACCCGCGACGTGATGATCGAGCTGGTGCGCGACATCTACGAAGGCAGCCAGTCCAGCCTGCTGCTGGTCGGCGAGGAACGGCTGCCGCACAAGCTGAAGCGTCACGAGCGCTTCCATGGCCGGGTGCTGAGCTGGCTGCCGGCCGCCCCGGTCAGCCATGACGATGCGCGCCGGCTGGCCGACAGCTACTGCCCGGACATCCGCGTCGCCGATGACCTGCTGGCGCAGCTGGTCGCCCTGGCGCACGGCTCGGTGCGGCGGGTGTCGGTCAACCTGGTCAATGTGTACGACACGGCGCTGGTCGAGGGCTGGGACGAAGTCGACCGCGCGCTCTGGGGAGAACGACCGCTGTACACCGGTGACGCACCACGCCGGCGCGGGCGGGGGGAGGCCGGATGAGCACCCCGAACCGCATCCTCGACGCTGGCGTGACCGCACGGCTGGGCCGGCAGAACCGGGTACTGCGCCACCTGCGCACCCTCGGCGTGCCGGTGCTGGCCGCCGGCCTCGACGACGAACTGACCCTGGTTGTCGCCGCCGTCGACGGCCGGCGGCTGCGCCGGCAGGCCAGCTGCGTGACCCGCCGCCGTACTGGCATCGGCGAGCTGTTCAGCATCCATATCGACGGCTGCCGGGTGACCTGGCTGGAAACGCCCACCCCCGACGAACCGACAACGAACCGACAACGGAGCAAACCATGAATGCCATTCCGCACGGCTACAAGCAGGATGCCAAAGGCCGCCTGATCCCGCTGGAAGCCATCAAGCCGATCGACCTGGCCCGCGATGAACTGGTCGACGACATCGTCGAGCGGGCCCGCACCCTCAGCCAGGCCCTGGCTGCATTCAAGGCTGGCGTGTTCGCCGACATCGGCGCCTTTATCGAGCTGTCGGCCGAGCGCTACGACGCCCGCGTCGGCGGTGCCAAGGGCAATGTGTCGCTGGTCGGCTTCGACGGCCGCTACAAGGTCCAGCGTGCCGTCCAGGACACGCTGACCTTCGACGAGGGACTGCAGGCCGCCAAGGCGCTGATCGACGAGTGCGTCCACGAATGGACTGCCGGTGCGCGCAGCGAAATCCGCGCGCTGATCAACGACGCATTCAATGTCGACAAGGAAGGCAAGATCAGTACCGGCCGCATTCTCAGCCTGCGCCGGCTCGATATCCACGACGGCAAGTGGCAGCGCGCGATGGACGCGCTGAACGACTCGGTACGGGTGCAGTGCTCGCGCAGCTATATCCGCGTGTACGAACGCATCGGCGACAGCGACCAGTACCGGCCGATCCCGCTCGACATCGCCGGCGCGTGACAGGGTCACCATCGGCGAAGGCGATGAAATCACCCACCGGGTTAGCGCCGGCGTGACCGCCTAAGCTGCGCAGGACAATGAAACCGGTCATGCCCGGCCGGTTTCCTACTGCCCATATCAAAAGGAAAGCACATGACACGTCATCCGGCATCGGTGGCCGTCACCTGTCGGCCCGGGAGGCAACCGGCATGAAACTGGAACAAGTCGAATACCTGTTGCCGGAAATGGCCCGGCTGATCGCCACCCTGATCGGCCTGCCGCGCACGCTGAGCCTGATCGAGGCCTGGGGCGGGACCACCTTCCCGGTCAGCAAGAACAAGCGCCGCGACGGACAGATCCGCTACGACGCGCTGGCCGAAGTGGTCGGCGTCGAGGCGGCCGACATCCTGACCCGCCACTTCGGCGGCGAGGTGCTGGCGATTCCGCGCTGTGCGGCAGCCATGCGCGAAGTGCGCGACCGCATGATCCGCGCCGAGTTCGACGCGATGACGCGGGAACACGCCGCCCTGTTCGCCGCCAACCAGCTGGCACGCAAGTACCAGATGACCGAGCGCAACGTATGGCTGGTCCTGAAGAAAGCCGACCAGCTTGCCGACAGCACGCAGCCGGCCCTGTTCTAGCCTGCCGGCACCCGGCTTACTGAAGCCTGTCACCACGCCCCGCCCGGGGCGTTTTTTTATGCTGGTGCCGTTCCGTTTCCTGCGAATTTCATCATGGCAAGCCGCCGAATCGAAGACCTTCATCCCGACCTGCAGCCGTTGTGCACTGCCTTTCTGCGCCAGTGCCGTGCGGCCGGCATGGACCCGCTGATTACCTGCACGTACCGAGATGGCGCCGAGCAGGACGCGCTGTACGCGCAGGGCCGCACCCGGCCCGGTCCGCGCGTGACCAACGCCCGTGCCGGCCAGTCCGCACACAACTTCACCCTGGGCGGCAAGCCGGCCGCCCGTGCCTTCGACGTGGTGCCGCTGATCAACGGCAAGGCGATGTGGGATGCCGCGCACCCGCACTGGCAGCAGATGGGCCGCATCGGCGAGCAACTGGGCCTGAACTGGTACGGCAGGCCGACCGCCCGCTTCCGCGAGTTCCCGCACTTTGAACTGGCGAAGGGCGGGGCGTGATGCGCTGGTCCGAGCTGCTCACCCACGCCGACAGCGGCCGCCTGAGCCACACCAAACTGTGGGCGAACATCGCCAGCGCCTCGTCGACCGGCATGTTCATCTATCAGGGCATCCACGACACGCTGACGTCGGAAACCTGGCTGATCTACCTCGGCCTGGTCGGCGGCTATGCCGCCGCGCTGCGGCTGATCGCCGCCTGGCGCAGCCGGCCCCGGCCGCAGGACCCGCCAACGACCTGAAAGGACTGCCGATGTTCGACCTGAAACCCACCCCGCTGTCGCTTGCGCTGCGCGTCGGCGCGCTGCTGCTGCCGCTGGCCGTGGCCGGCTGGTTCGGCTTCGATGCCGGCCGCCGCCATGCTGCCAGTGACTGGCAGACCAGGCTGGCCAGCCTGGACGCCAGCCATGCCCGTGCGCTGCAGACCATGGCCGATGCCCGCGCCGCCGAGCTTGGCGCAGCGCTGATCGAGCAGCAGCGCCTCGATGCGCTGGCGCAGCAGACCGGACGGGAACTGATTGCAACCCGCGCCCGGCTGGCCGACAGCCGGCGCGAACTGACCCGGAGAATCGACGATGCGACCCGTCATGATGGCGACCGCTTTACTGGCCTCGGCCCTGACAGCCTGCGCGTCTACCGCGCCGCCCTCGGCTACCCCGAACGTGATCCGGCTGTGCCCGCAGCCGACGCCGGACATGCTGCACAAGCCGGTGCGGCCACCGGCGCCGACACCGGGCTACCGGCGGCCGACCTCCTTGAACACGCCGCCGACTACGGCCAGTGGTGCCGCCAGCTCGACGCCCAACTGAGCGCCTTCCTTCGCCTGCATGGCGAGCCGGGTGCGGAGACCCCCGAATGACTGATTACTACGACCGCGCCCAGGCGCTGGAGGCGCGGCAGCGCGAGGCGGCGCTGGCAGCGCATCGCGCAGGCCATGCCGGCGCCGGGCAGGACCACTGCGAGGACTGCGACGGCGAAATCCCGGTGCCACGCCGTGCCGCCGTGCCGGGCTGCACCCGCTGCGTCGCCTGCCAGGCCCGCCACGAACAACGGAGAAGCCGATGGCCGATGAACACAACGAACTGACCCGCGCGCTGGGGCGCATCGAAGGCAAGCTGGACATGATTGTCGCCAGTCAGGCCAGCCAGAACGAGCGTCTCGACGCCATGGACGAGCGCCTGCGCCATGTCGAGCAGCAGGCGGCCCGGGTCGGCGCCATCAGCGGCGGCATCGTCGCCATCGGCACCGCACTGGCCGTCGAAATGGTCCGCCGCGCAATCGGCTGAATACCGCATCCGGCAGGAAGAAAAGGGCTGTCCCCTCCAGGGGCAGCCCTTTTTGCTGCCCGTCGTTCGCGCCGACCCGGTCGTCAGCCTACTGAAGGCGCCCGGCTGCCGGCCACCCGGGGCCGGGCGGCACACTGCACGGCATGGCACATCGATATTTCTCCCTCGCCGCATCGACGGCGCAACCCATCCCGGACCGGCGTACCGCGTCCGGCAAGGAGGCTTGAACGTGTACGCGACCCAAGACGACATGGTGCTGCGTTTCGGCGCAGCGGAAGTGATCGCGCTGACCGACCGCAACAACAGCGGTCGCATCGACGACGCCGTACTGGCCCGGGCGCTGGACAGCGCCAGCAGCGAAATCGACGGCTACCTGGCCGTGCGCTACCCGCTGCCGTTTGCCACCACGCCGAAGATCCTGACCGGCTATGCGTGCGATATCGCCCGCTACCGGCTGTGCGGCGCCGCCACCCAGACCAGCCTCGACATCCGCGAGCGCTTCCGCGACGCACAGCGTTTCCTCGAACTGGTCGCGGCCGGCACGCTGACGCTGGGCCGCCTGCCGGCCGGCGGGAGCACGCAGCCATGATCCTGATCCGGACCGAGAACGCCATCATCGAGCGACTGCGGCAGGGGCTGGGACAACTGGTGCGCGAGGTCGGCAGCTATGGCGGCGAACTGGACGAATCGCTGCCGGACGCAATCCGTCGCTTTCCGGCCGCGTGGGTGACCTTCGGCGGCATCAGCCAGACCGTAGCGCACGGCACCAGCCGGCAGAAATTCAGGGCGACCGGGCAGTTCGTGGTCATGGTCGCCGACCGCAGTGTGCGCGGCGAGGCCGCCGGCCGCCATGGCGGTGCCGGCCCGGGCGAAGTCGGCAGCTATCCGCTGGTCTACGCGGTGCGCCGGCTGCTGTCGGGCCAGGACCTTGGCCTGCCGATCGACGCGCTGCTGCCGGGCCGCGTGCGTTCGCTGTCCGGCGTGCAGACCAGCGCCCAGGCGCTGTCGGTATTCGCTTGCGATTTCCAGACCGCCTGGATCGAGGACGCGCTGCCGCGCGGCCACTGGCCTTCCCCGCAACACCCGGCCGAGCCGGACAGGATTTTTGCGCAATACGCCGGCCGGCTGGAACAGCCTGCTCCGGACTGGTTGCGTACCGGACTCGACTACCACCTGACCCCGGACGATGGCGTCGCCGACGCCCGGGATCTCATTTCCACCAGGAGCGAAGCATGAAAGCAGACGCCGCGTCCGGCTTCACCGGTCACACCCACGATTCGCACGTAGTGCAACAACAGAAAGGAGCCGCGTAATGGCCAGCCCGAACATCAGTTTCGACAGCATCCCGGCCAGCATCCGCAAACCGGGCAAGTATTTCGAGTTCAACACCAAACTGGCCGTGCGCACCCTGCCGGGCAACCTGCAGAAGGTACTGGCCATCGGCCAGCGCCTGGCCACCGGCACCCAGCCGGCGCTGGCACCGGTCGACGTGTTCAGTGACGAGCAGGCCGCACAGCTGTTCGGTCGCGGTTCCGCCGCCCACCTGATGGCGCGCGCCGCCATCACCGCCAATCCGTACCTGCAACTGACCGTGATCGCCGTCGACGACGCCGAAGCCGCCGTGGCTGCCACCGGCACCGTCACCGTGACCGGCCCGGCTACCGGCGCCGGCGTGGTCAGCCTGTCGGTCGGTGCGACCCGCGTCGACGTCGCCGTCGCCAGCGGCGACACCGCTGCCGCCATCGCCACCGCGCTCAAGGTCGCGCTGGACAAGAAGGCCGACCTGCCGCTGACCGCCACGGTCGAAGCCGGCGTGCTGACGCTGGCCGCCCGCCACAAGGGCAGCTTCGGCAACGGCATCGTGCTGAAGAGCGCGGTTACCGCCCCGGGCGTGTCCGCCACCGTGGTGGCGATGGCCCATGGCGCCGTCGATCCGGACCTGGCGCCGGCCCTGGCCGCCGTCGTGGCTGGCGGTCACAACCTGATCGTCAGCCCGCTGGCCGACAGCGTCAGCCTGGGTGCGATCCGCGACCACCTGGAGTTCGTCTCCGGTCCGATGGAACAGCGCGGCGCGGTCGGCGTGTTCGGCCATGCCGGCAGCCTGGCCAGCGGCTCCACCCTGGCCGGCCTGATCAACAGCGGCCGCGTCACCGGTGCCTGGCACCGTGGCTCGGTGCGCCTGCCGGCTGAAATCGCCGCCGGCTACGCCGCCGTGCTCGCCTTCGAGGAAGACCCGGCCCGCCCGCTGAACACCCTGGAAATCAAGGGCCTGGACGTGACCGGCATCGACCAGTGGCCGAGTCGCACCGAACAGGAAAACGCGCTGTACCACGGCCTGACCCCGCTGGAAGTCGGCCCCGGCGACCGCGTGCAGATCGTGCGTGCCATCAGCACCTACACCCGCGACCCGCAAGGCGTCGACGACGTGGCGCTGCTCGACATCACCACCATCCGCACCCTGGACTACGTCCGCAAGGCCTGCCGCGAACGCATCAGCCTGCGCTTCCCGCGCGAAAAGCTCAGCGAGCGCACGCCGGACAAGGTCCGCTCCGAGCTGCTGGATGTGCTCTACAAGCTGGAAGAGCTGGAAATCGTCGAAGCGGTGGACGCCAACAAGGCCGGCCTGATCGTCGAACGCGACAGCCAGGACGTGAACCGCCTCGACGCCAAGATCCCGGTCGACGTGGTCAACGGTCTGCACGTGTTCGCCGGTCGCATCGACCTGCTGCTGTAACCACCACCCGGGGGCGGTAACCCGGTCCGGAAAGACCGCCCCCAACCCATCAGGAGAATTCAAATGGCACTTCAGGAATACGCCGGCGCCATGGCGCTGGAAGTCGACGGCAAGGAAATCGAAGTCATCGACCTCAATGTCGTCACCAAGACCGGCCGCAAGCTGGTGAAAACCATGACCCGCAGCGGCCGTGCCAAGGGCTACTCGAAGGGCGTTGCCGAATATTCGCTCGACCTGACCGTGGCGATCCCGCTGTCCGGCGACCTCGACTGGGAAGCGATCGACAAGGCCAAGCTGACCATCTACCCGGCGACCGGCGACGGCCAGCGCGAAAGCTACCTCGACTGCTTCGTGATTGAAATCGGCAACAAGTTCACCGTCGACAGCGAAGGCCGTCGCACGCTGAAGCTGCAATCGCTGCGCCGGGTGATCGAATGACCATGACCCTGCTGGAAAAGCTCAAGCACGCCGGCGCTGCCCGCTACCCGGTTGCGCTCGGTGACGCCAGCCTGACGCTGCGCCTGCTGTCCGAAAAGGACTACGGCGCAGCCGGCCTGGCCGCTCACCTGGCGTTTGCCGATGTCGAGCTGACGCCGACCAGCGGCGAGCTGTACGAGCGGCATCTGGCCGACCTGCTGCTGGCGCAGGCCGTGCTCGACCCGGAGACCGGCAAGCCGGTGTTCGAGTCGGCCGACCAGCTGGCGGAAACGCTGACCCGCGAACAGAAGGTCTTCCTGCTCGACGAGTACCTGGGCTTCGAGCGCGATTACAGCCCGACGCGGATGAGCGACGACGCCTTTGACGCCTTGCTCGACGAGGTAAAAAAAACGCCACAGACAGCGCGTTTGAACGCTTCAAGTACCGCCACGCTGAAAAGGCTGGTGCGGTGTTTGGCAAGCCAGCTGTCGAACTGACCGAAGCCGAGTGGCTGTACCTGCTGGCGATGTCGCGGGCAGTCGCCGATGAGGACAACGGCGCCGGCGCCTCTGCTGCCGGTCGCCGCGTCACATCGCAACGCCGCCGGATTCCCGCCGAAGGCAAGTGACGGGGAATGGTCGCAACGGAAGGGCGCGGGTGAAAGCCCGCGCGCCTTTCCATTACCTACAGGTCAAGAATGCTATGAGTAAACAGTCATCCTCTTCGGCTGTAAAAGAGATTAATTCCGACAACGATCCGCAACTGGCCGCCATCCGGAAGTTCAATAATTCCCGCTGGGCCCCGAAAGTGCTCTCGGGGGCAATGACTGCCATTTCTGTGCCGGGGCAAATGATTGGGCTTGCCGAGAGCACAAAGGCGAACCGGGAGTACTGGGCGAGAGTCAAGGCCTTGCGGGCGGCCAATGCCTCGCTGGATGCCAGGGAAGCCGAGGCACTGGGCCAGTTTGTGGACTGGCTGTCTCCCGACGCCTATCAACCTTCCAAAGACATGCTGGGCGCGGCCGAAGTATTCAACAAAGCCAGGTACGCAGCAGCAGACAACAAAGAGAGTACGCGCCAAAGCGGGCGTGCCGCGACGGTCTATCAGGTCGCGCCGAGCGATGTGGCCGGCATGGATCTCGCACTGTCCCAACAGATGGGCATCGACCGTTCGCGGGTGGGTGCCGTGCACAACCTGCTTCAGGTCCACCGCAAGAGCAGGAACATCGATATCGGTCAACTTTCACGCGGGGATTCG
This sequence comes from Microvirgula curvata, assembly GCF_054781615.1. Lineage (NCBI taxonomy): Bacteria > Pseudomonadati > Pseudomonadota > Betaproteobacteria > Neisseriales > Aquaspirillaceae > Microvirgula > Microvirgula curvata. The sequence continues at coordinate 83,871 of NZ_BAAGUB010000036.1, forward strand.
ACCCTGTGGCAGGAAGCTGCTGCCGTCGGTATCAATGGCGAGAAAGGGCTGAACCTGACCGCTTCGCTGCTGCCGGAACTGATGCGCTCGTCCGGCAAGAACGATCCGAAATGGGCGGCAGCGGAGGCTGCGCACGGGCTGAGAAATCTGGCTGATCCGACAGTGCTCAAGCAGATCGGCCAGGTTACCGGCATCAATACCCGCCGGTATGTGAAGGATGGCAAGTTCACCGGCGAGAATGGGGTGGACGGCATCCTTGGCCTTTCGGATGCGCTGGCGAAAAAAGGCCTGACAACCGAGGCATCGCTGAAAAAGGCCGGCATTACCAACCCCTCGCTGGTGCCGACACTGGTCGCGATGAGCAGTCGGACTGCGGCCATCCGTGCCCGGATGGATCAGGCATCCCAAAGCGCCGCAGCCAAGCCTCTCGAGGCCGAACTGGCGGCGTTCAAAAACTCGGATAACGGCAAGACCAGGATGCGTGAAGTCCAGGCCGAGCGGGACAAGCTTGCCCCTCCCGTCACGCTGGTGCGCGAGGGCTGGGACAAGCTCATGCCAATAAAAATGGACGATCCGTGGGCATTGTTCGGAGGCGCTGTGCTGACCGGGGCTGCCAGCGAGGCATTCAATATGGTTCCGATGCCATACAAGGCGGCGGCCGGGGGCGTCGCATGGGCCGCTGCGCTGGGCTATATCGCGTCCAAGGTCACCAAGGAAGATCACGAAAAAACGGCCAGGCGAATGGCTGTCACCCGCTTCGGCAAGGACATCAGTCCGCCGGTATTCAAACCGCTCCCGATTTCCAGCCCGCAACAGGCCGTCCGCAAATTCGACCCGGCCCTGCAACGGCAGGCCGCAGGCCGCTTTGGTCTGGGCGAGACGCCGCGTTCACCCCGGCTCGATCGGGCAGCAAACAGTGCACAGAAAGCCGGCAGCACCATGCAGAACATCAATATCAGCGTGAACCTCCATGGGCTGGCTGACAAGATCTTCTCCATCGTCACCGAAGCCAACACCCGCAACGCAAGGAGACAATAATGGCCTGGGAATACACCCTGCTCGACGCGTCGTTCCGTGGCGTGCCCTTCGATTGCCTGGAAACCGAGGACAGCGCCAGCCGCGCCGTGGCCAGCCATGAATACCCGTACCTGGACGGCGCCGACGTCGAGGACCTCGGGCGCAAGGCGCGTACGGTCAAGATCACGGCCTTCTTCCATGGCGACAGCTATGAATCGCGGCTGCAGACCCTGCTGGCGGTGCTGGACCAGGGCGGGACCGGTGAACTGATCCACCCGGTGTTCGGCAGCATCAAGGACGCGCTGCCGACTGGCTACACCATCTCCCACAAAGGCGAAACGCCGGACTCGTGCACGGTGGTGCTGAACTTTACCGAGGCCACGCCGGGCAACCCGTTCTTCGTCCGCCAGCTGCCGCTGCAACTGGCCGACGTGATTTCCCTGCTGATGTCGGCTGCCTTCGGCAACGGCGCCGGTGCCTTCTCGTCGGTGTTCGACACACTGAAGGGAATCAAGAACAACCTGGCACGGCTGAATGCGCTGCGCAGTGTGCTGACCGGCACGCTGAGCAATATCCGCAGCCAGATCAGCGGCGTGATTGGCACTACCCTGGACATGATCGACTACCCGCGCGCCTTCGCCAGCGATGTGGTGGGCATGATGCGCGGCATGGCCGAGCAGTGCGGTTTCGGCAGCGGCGCGGTGCTGTCCGACTGGAAAAGCCTGGTGCGCCAGTTCGATGGCGTGGTCCAGTTGCCGGCCCGGGTCGCGGCCGGCACGGTGTCGACCACGGCCGGCAGCAGCGGCTCGGGTTCCGCTGCCGCGAATGCCGCCGTCCAGCCGGTCGGCGCCCATGCCGACGATGTCGCGCTGGTGACGGCCATGGTGCGGGTGGCGGCCTCGACCGCACTGGCCGAGACCGCCGGGCAGATTTTTGCGGCCGAAGCCGAACAGCCAACGCTGTCGCCGCAGGAGATCGAGCAGATCAGCAATGACGTGCGCGAATCGCTGCAGGCGAGCATCGATGCCTGGCGCGACCTGCTGCCGGTCGAGACCGCCCGCCCGGTGACCGAATCGCTGAAGGATGCCGCACTCGGCGTGCAGCGTGCGGCCGTGTCCGTGATCGACGTGCTGCCGCCGCTGGTGACACGCCGCGTCGAGGCGCCGGGCAACCTGCACCTGCTGGCCTTCCGCTGGTACGGCGACTACAGCCGCGCCGGCGAACTGGCCCGGCTGAATCCGACCCTGATCAACCCCAATGGCCTGCAGACCGGAGACACGCTGAATGCCTACGCCCGATAACACCGTATCGCTGCTGATCGGCGGCAAGGTCCACAGCCAGTGGAGCAGTTATGACCTGGACTCCAATCTGGAGACGATTGCCGATGCCTGGCATGTGACGCTGGGTCTGCCACGGGGCGAAGTGCCGGCCATTGTCGACATCGGCGCCACCATCCAGGTGCGCGTTGGTGCCGACACGGTGATGACCGGCTACATCGACGAGATCGAAGAGTCGATCGACAAGGGCGGCCACACGCTGATGCTGAGCGGTCGTGACCTCGGCGGCGTGCTGGTCGACTGCTCCGCACCGCTGCTGAACCGCAAGCAGATCACGCTGGCCGAGCTGATGGCCGATGTCGTCCGGCCGCTTGGTATCGACAAGATCCAGTTCGATCCGAAGTATGCGCGGCGGCTGGAGAAAGTCGACGTCGAACCCGGCTCGACCGCCTGGGACCTGCTGAAAAAGCTGGTCGAAGCCAACGGCCTGTGGGCGTGGTTCCAGCCGGATGGCACGCTGGTGATCGACGGCCCCGACTACAGCCAGCCACCGGTGGCCAGCCTGGTGATGCGCCGCGCCGGCCGTGGCAACAACCTGGTCAGCCTGAAACGCCGTCGCAACATGACCGGGCTGTATTCGAAGATCACCGTGCTCGGTCAGTCGCAGGGCAATGCGCTCAACGCTGGCAAGCATGCCATCAAGGGAGTGGCGACCAACCCAGAGCTGAAACTGCAGCGTGAACTGATCCGGCCGAGAAACGACGTCGAGAACGACGTGCTGGCCGGACTGGCCGCCCGCAAGCTGATGGCGGATGCCCGGCGCGGCAGCTTTGCGCTGACCGCCGTGGTCAGTGGCCATCGCACCAGCGACGGCGTGCTGTGGGAACCGGGCCAGCGCATCCATGTGCTGTGCGAGCCGCACGACATCGACGGTGAGTACTTCCTGATGTCGCGCAAGTTCCAGGGTGGACGCGAGCAGCAGGCGACCACCACGCTGACCCTGGTCGAGGACGGCGTATGGGTCGTGGATGCCGATCCGGGCAAATGGACCCGCCGCGCCAGACGCGGCAGCAAGAAATGACAGGAGAACATGATGTGGAATGATGTGGACCAACGAATCCAGCGGGCAATGTCGGGCGTACGCCAGGCGTTTCGCGGCGTGCTGACGCGCGCCGACAGCGCGTCGGCCACGCAACTGGTCCAGGCTGACGGCCTGGCCGGCGAGCGCTTGCAGGACAACGAACTGTTCCAGCACTACGGCTTTACCTCGAACCCGCTGCCGGGAACGATGGCGGTGGTGCTGCCGATTGGCGGACGAACCAGCCACGGCATCGTGATCGCCACCGAGCACGGCAGTTACCGGCTGAAGGCGCTCGAAGCCGGCGAAGTGGCGCTGTACACCGACGAGGGCGCGAAGATCGTGCTGAAGCGCGGACGGGTGATCGAGACCGAGTGTGACGTGTTTCGCGTCAACTGCAAGCAGTGGGAGGTCAATGCCAGCGACAAGGCCGACTTCAACACGCCGATGCTGACTGCCAGCGCCCAGCTGACCGCCCAGGGCCAGTTCAGCGGCAATGGCGGCATGGCGCTGCAGGGCGGCAGCGGTGCGGCGATCACCGGCGGGCTGACCGCGACCGCCGACGTGGTGGCCGGCGGCAAGAGCCTGATGAGCCACACCCACCCGGGCGACTCCGGCGGCGTGACCGGCGCGCCGAACTAGGCTGTGCCATACCCGATGCAGAAAGGCAGCGCGATGCGCTGCCTTTCTGCATTTATGGCCGGCTGTCGCTGTGCACTGAAAGCACCCAACTGAGCGCCATCCGGGCCGCCCGGCACAATCGGTTCATGGACGCTCTTATCGACCCGCAAACCGGCGACTACGCCGGTACCCGCACCGACACCCTGGCCAACGCAGTCTACCTGCGGCTGATGACGCCGCTCGGCAGCTACTGGGCCGATCCGACGCTGGGCTCGCGCCTGCATGAACTGCAGCGCGAGAAGGATGTCAGCCGCGTTGCCGTACTGGCCCGCCAGTACAGCGAACAAGCGCTGGCCCCCCTGCTCAAGGACGGTCGCGCCACCCTGATCGACGTCACCACCTCGCGGCCCGACACGCCGTCGACCGGCTGGCTGGCGCTGCAGATCGGGGTGACGGACGCCAGCGGTCGTCTCCATCACTTCCAACATCCCGTGAAGGTGGCCTGATGCCGTTTACCGTACCCGCTTTCGCCAGCATTCGCGACGCCCTGCTGCGCGACATCAAGAACCAGCTGCCCGACGCCGACACCGGCGCCGACAGCGACTATTTCATCCGCGCCACCTCGGTGGCCAGCGCGGTCGAGGGGCTGTACCAGCACCAGACCTGGATCGTGCGCCAGATTTTTCCCGACACCGCCGACCGCGAGTACCTGGAACTGCACGCCCGCGTGCGCGGCCTGAGCCGCAAGCCGGCGGTGGCTGCACAGGGGGTGTTGCAGGTGACCGGCACGCCGGGTGCGGCACTGTCGGCCGGTCTGACCGCCCGGCTGGGCGAGCAGAGCTATGTCACCACCCGGGCGGCAGCGATTGATGCGGCCGGCAAGGCCAGCGTCGCCATTGCTGCCGCCAGTGCCGGTACCGTGGGCAATGTCGGTATCGACACGACCGTCGAGCTGACTGCAGCCCCATCCGGCATATCCAGCCAGGCTGTCCTGCATGACATGACCGGCGGCGTCGACGAAGAATCGGACAGCGAACTGCTGGCCCGCCTGCTGGAACTGATCCGTCGCCCGCCGGCCGGTGGCAACAAGTACGACTACCGGCGCTGGGCGATGGAAGTCGCCGGCGTCTCGGCGGCCTATGTGTACCCGCTGCGCCGTGGCCTCGGCACCGTTGACGTGGTCATCACCGCCGGCGGCGCACTGCCGTCCGATGCCACGCTGGCCGCCGTGCAGGCGCATATCGACGACCTGCGCCCGGTCACTGCCCGCAACAGCCTGGTGCTGGCGCCGACGCCGAAGACCATCGACATCGACATCCGGGTCTCCCTGTCCGGGCTGACCCTGCCCGCCGCCCAGGCCCAGATCCAGGCCGCGCTGGCCGGCTACTTCAACCAGCTTTCGCCCGGTGACAGCGTGATCCGCAGCCGCATCGAGGCGCTGGTCTCCGACCTGCCCGGCGTGGTCGACCGCGCCATCGTCCAGCCGACGGCCAATGTGGTGCCGCTGGTCGACGCCGGCAAGGTCGAGTGGGTTCGCCTCGGCAACGTCACGGTGGGGGCGCTGTAATGAGCGGACATCGCGAGCTACTGACCCTGCTGCTGCCTCCGGTCAGCTACGCCCCGGACGGCAGCGCGCTGCGCACCGGCCTGCGGGCCGAGGGCGGCGCGCTCGACGCCACGCAGACCGGCGCCGGCCGGGTCCGGGGTGCGGTGACGCCGTTCTTCGCCGAACAACTGCTGCCGGACTGGGAGCGGGTGTGCGGCATCACCCCGTCGGTCGACATGCCCTACCAGCAGCGCCTGCAGAACGTGCTGGCCAAGCTGGCCGAAACCGGCGGACTCAGCATCCCGTACTTCATCCGCCTGGCGGCCGGCATGGGCTACCGCATCACCATCGCCGAACCCCAGCCGTTCCGCGCCGGCATCAACCGCGCCGGCGACCGGCTGTGGGCGGCCGACATCCACTGGGTATGGCAGGTGATCGTCCATGGCGGACAGCAACTCGTCTACCGCTTCCGCGCCGGCCAGTCTGCCGCCGGCGAACGCCTGACCGCGTTTGGCGACCCGGTCATCGAGGCGGTGATGAACGACCTGAAACCGGCGCACACCTTTGTGTACTTCGCATATCAATCCTGATTGAGAGGCTTCAATGCAACAGATCAATACGCCGGATGGCTTGTTCCATGACGGCGCCCCGTCCACCGGGGAACTGGGAACCATCGTCTCCGCCAGCTGGCTGAATAGCGTGGCGAATGAACTGGAAAACGTCGTTACCGGCCTCGGCGGCACGCTCGACCCGGCCCGTGACGACCAGATCAAGTCGCTGTTGACCGAGACGTTTGCCAGCAAGCACGACGCTGTCCTGACCGGCACGCCGGTCGCACCGACTGCGGCGGCCGGCACGGCAACCGACCAGCTCGCCACGACCGGCTTCGTCAGCAAGGCCATGAGCAAAAATACCGGCCTGCCGCTGCTGTTCCCTCTGTGGTGCCCGAACCGTGCTGCCATTCCGGCTGGCTACGCGCCGGCCGATGGCCAGGCGCTGTCGCGCAGTCTGTACCCGGATGCCTGGGCCGGCATCGCCGCCGGCAATGTGCCGGTCGCCACCGACGCCGCCTGGCTGGCCACGCCGACCGAGCGCGGCAAGTTCACGGCCGGGGATGGGGCGACCACGTTCCGGCTGCCGGACTACAACGGCAAGTCGGCGGGGAGTCTCGGGGCGGTGTTCATGCGCGGGGATGGGACGCTGTCGGCTGGGGCGGATGGGGTGATTCAGCCGGACGAGCTGCGGTCGCATGTGCACACCATCCCGTATGGCAACCTGCAGTTCCCCATCAGTTCGTCATCCGGGACGTCACTGGCCTACGCTGGCGGAGGCCAAATGACCGGCACATCTTCCGTGGGCGGCGCCGAGACCCGCCCCCTCAACGTCACCGGCTGCTGGGTCATTCGCCTGTTTGGCGCGGTGGTCAATCCCGGTGCGGCCGATGCGGCGCAACTGGCGACTGAACTCAGCAAGCTGGGGGCAGACAAGGTGCCGTTCATGGCTTTTCAGGGGGCGAACCAGTCGTTGGTGGCCAATGGCTACCAGAAATTGCCGGGTGGAATGATTCTGCAATGGGGGTCTGTAGGGGCACATGTTGGCACCGCAGTGGTCACATTCCCTGTCGCATTCCCAAATTTTCTTTGCTCTTATGCATGTCAACGCGGTGGTGCGGTATCAACTGTTCTAAGGCCAATCGAGGTCAATTCTCATTCGACTACCGGGATGGTTGTTGATGCCGCTGTTACTGATGCAGGTAAGCCAGCATTCCGCTGGATCGTCATCGGATGTTAAGGAGTTTTATGCGTTATTCAAAATCAAACAGTGGCTTCTATAGCCCTGAGATTCATGGCAATGCTATTCCGGCTGATGCGGTTGAAATCACTGGCGACGAGTACGCCGCACTGCTCGCTGGCCAGTCCGCCGGCCAGCGTATCGAGGCGGATGAGCATGGCCGCCCGGTGCTGCGCGATGCGCCGGCCCCGGACAACGACGCCCTGGCCGATACCGCCCGCGCCCGTCGCGATGCCCTGATCACCGCCACCGACTACCTGCTGATGCCGGACTACCCGATCGGCGCCGGACAACTGGCCGAAGTCCGCACCTATCGGCAGGCGCTGCGCGATCTGCCCTTGCAACCGGGGTTCCCGATACATATCGACTGGCCGCAGTGACAACCCTGGCGCCAGCAGGTGCCAAATTCATTACCTGCTGACATCTGGTGTGATTCTACTGATTGGCTACTGAACGGCTTCAGCTCCTGCCCCCTGTGCCCTTGCCCTGAAAATTCTGGCCATGGACACGTTGTCCATTTGACAGGAGGCAAGACCATGCAGGATGTGATGCACCCGATCGATACCCCGGAGCCGTATTTTGATGATGGCAAGCCGGTCATCAACAGCGTGATGGACGACCTCAAGCCGGCTTGCGCTGCTATGCGCATGGCCCATCAACACTGACCGGGAGACTGCGATGCAACAGATCGATACACCGGATGGCCTGTTTCATGACGGCTCGCCGTCCACCGGAGAACTGGGCACCATCGTTTCCGCTGACTGGCTGAACAGCGTGGCCAGGGAACTGGAAAATGTCGTGACCGGTCTTGGCGGCAGCCTGGACCCGGCTCGAAATGACCAGATCAAGTCGTTGCTGGTCGAGAAGCTGGCCAGCAAACACAATGCCGTGCTGACCGGCACCCCGGTCGCACCGACTGCGGAAGTCGGGACGGCAACTGACCAGCTCGCCACGACCGGTTTCGTCAGCAAGGCCATCGGCAAGAATACCGGCCTGCCGCTGCTGTTCCCCCTGTGGTGCCCGAATCGTGCCGCCATCCCGGCCGGCTATGCACCGGCAGATGGCCAGGCGCTGTCGCGCAGCCTGTACCCGGAAGCCTGGGCCGGCATCGCTGCCGGCAATGTGCCGGTTGCAACCGATGCTGCCTGGCTGGCCACGCCGACCGAGCGCGGCAAGTTCACGGCCGGGGATGGGTCGACCACATTCAGGCTGCCGGACTACAACGGCAAGTCGGCGGGGAGTCTCGGTGCGGTGTTCATGCGCGGGGATGGGATGTTGTCGGCGGGGGCTGATGGGGTGATTCAGCCAGATGAAATCCGGAGCCATGTTCATCCATTGTCTGGGCGTACTTATTCCGCACTGTCGACCGGCATCTCGAACGGTGGCGCAGGTAGTGGTGTTAATGGGTATCTGGTCACGGTCGCAGGGGAATCGACCGCACTACCTGCCGGTGGCGTCGAGACCCGCCCGCTCAATATCACCGGCTGCTGGGTCATCCGCCTGTTTGGCGCGGTGGTCAATCCCGGTGCGGCCGATGCGGCGCAACTGGCGACCGAGGTCAGCAAGCTGGGGTCGGACAAAGTGCCGTTCATGGCTTTTCTGGGGGCGAACCAGTCACTGGCCACAAGTGGCTATCAGCGGCTGCCGGGCGGGTTGATCTTGCAGTGGGGGATGTACTCGATTGCATCGGCGACGAATGTTGCAATTACATACCCAATGGCATTTCCGATGGGAACACTGGTTGCCGGGGCATTCCTTCCAAGCTTTGCTATTCCTGTGTCGACGCAGGCGTGGACGGCTTCCGGACTATCGGTTTATGCAGGATCGAACGTAACCACTAACGGCGTCTGGTTTGCGCTGGGGAAATAAGGGATACCAATGTTTTATTCAAAATCGACTAGTGGTTTCTATTCCGCCGAAATCCATGGCGACGCCATCCCTGCCGATGCCGTCGAAATCACCATCGACGAGCACACCACGCTGCTCGCCGGCCAGTCCGCCGGCCAGCGCATCAAAGCGGACGAATACGGCCACCCGGTGCTGTGCGATGCGCAACCCCCGAGCGACGACGCCCTGGCTGATACCGCTCGCGCCCGTCGCGATGCCCTTATCACCGCCACCGACTACCTGCTGATGCCGGACTACCCGATCAGCGCCGGGCAACTGGCCGAAGTCCGCGCTTACCGGCAGGCACTCCGCGACCTACCACTGCAACCGGGGTTCCCGCAGCATATCGACTGGCCGCAGTGACAACGTAAGCGCTAGTGAATGCCAGATCCGCCGCCTGCTGACATCAGCGTCCCAGACGACGGCGGATCAGCACCACGGCCAGCCAGTACGAGGCAACCGCATAAACAACCATGATCAGCACCGGCTGCAGCACCGACACCGGCCAGCCGCCATTGACCACCGGCCGGACCAGATTGATGGCCTGGGTCAGCGGCAGGGCACCGGCGACGGTCTGCAACCAGCCGGGCAACTGGGCGACCGGGTAGAACACGCCGGACAGCAGCACCATCGGGCTGATGACCAGGGTGAAGTAGTACATGAAGAAATCGTAGCTCGGCGACAGCGCGGTCATCACCAGCCCCATGGCGGAGAAGGTCAGGCCGGCCAGCAGCACGACCAGCATCAGCCATGGCGCGTCGGCAAGGCGCGTCAGGCCCAGTCCCCACATGACCAGAAAGATCGCCAGCCCGGACAGTACGCTCTTGCTGGCCGCCCACAGCCATTCGGCCAGCACCACGTCGTCGATGTCGATCGGCGCGTTGATGATGGCCAGCCAGGATTTCTGCACGTGCATGCGCGAGAACGCCGAGTACAGCGCCTCGAAGGTGGCGCTGTTCATGGTCGAATAGCACAGCGTGCCGGCAGCGAGAAACTGCAGGTACGGCACGCCGTCGACCTGTGGCAGCAGACTGCCGATGCCGAAACCGAGGCCGAGCATGTACAGCATCGGATCGGCAAGGTTGCCGAGTACCGACGGCACGGCCAGTTTTTTCCACACCAGGAAATTGCGCTGCCAGACCGGCCAGAAGCGCAGGCTGAAACTCGGCAAGGCGGTCATGCGGACTCCGGCATCTAAAGAGGGGGTTTGTTGTACAGGTAGCGACGGTCGTCGAAAGTGGCGACCCAGTGCGGCTTGTAGACGACGAAGATCGACATCATCAGGCCAGTGGTGAACGCCTCGGACCAGGACAGCAGGAAATAGAACGGCAGCACGTCGTACAGCAGCTCGTCGGCCGGATAGGCGCCGGCCAGGCCCAGCGTGGCGACCAGCAGCAGTGCGCTGGCGAAGAAGCTGGCCCCGCCGATCAGAAAGGCGTTGAGAAACAGATAAATGAAATAATTGGCCGGCAGGAAGCGCTGCGCCAGTCGCAGGGCCACGCCGGTGATCGTGACCGGGCAGGCGACGCAGATCAGGAAAATCAGCCCCAGCGACCCCCAGTCCAGCGTGCCCCAGGCGGCCAGGGCAAGCAGCACGATGGCCATGCCGATCATGGCCATCCACGGGCCGGCCAGCAGGGTGAATGCGGTGCTGCCGAGCAGATGGAACGACAGCCCCGGCTTGAAACCGCCACTCAGTTGCCAGAACAGGATGATGACGACGCAGGCGCCCATCCATGCATTCAGCGCCACCGGGTCCAGTTTGCGCCAGCGCACCCGGGTCGCCGCCAGACCGAGCACGGCCAGCGCGCCGGCACCGGCGGTCAGCAGGATCGGGGGGGAGAAGAAGTCGGCGGGCAGGTTCATGCGGCGGCTGGAGCGGGGCAGGGGATAAAGTCATCATATCACCTGTCCCGCATCCGGCCCGCCGCACGGGGTTACTTGCCGGTCGCGGCCTGCAGCCGGGTCTGCATGCAACTGGCCTCGGCCAGTTGCGCCAGCAGCTCGGTCACGTGGTTGGACGCGTCTTCCATCGCGGCCAGTGCGTCCGCCGCGTGCTTGAAATCGCCGGCGTTCAGCGCTGCAACCGCATTGCGGCCATATTCGTGCACCTGCTGGTGCGGCGTTTCCAGACGGTGGAACACGGCGCTGTCACCGCATTGCTGCGCGCCGCGACCGTCGTAGTACCACTTGCCCATCCGGCAGTGCTGATGGCTGCAGATATCGTGCTCGTCCAGTTTGACCAGGCCGAGGAAGGCCTTGTAGATACTGAGCTTGAAAGCAAAGTGGTCGAGACGCACGATATCGAGGAAGCTGGCATGCGCCGCTTCGGCAATGGCGCCGGCCATCTTGCCGCTGTGGCGAACCAGCACGTTGACGGTATGCGTGGTTTCCAGGCTGGTGGCGTGATAGGCGCGGGCCTGCTCGGCCGTGCTTTCCACCTGGTGGCGTGCGTCCTGGGTACCGGTGACGATGGTGTTGACCAGGGTGGCGATCTCGCTGGTCGCCTGGCTGGTGCGCTCGGCCAGCTTGCGGACCTCATCGGCCACCACGGCAAAACCGCGCCCCTGCTCGCCGGCACGCGCAGCCTCGATCGCTGCGTTCAGCGCCAGCAGATTGGTCTGGTCGGCAATGTCGTGGATCAGTTGCACGAAGCGGCCGATATTGCCCGAGTGTTCGGACAGGGTATCGATGCGGGTTGCGGTCTCGGACTGGGCGCTGACCATGTGGTCAAAGCTGTCGGAAATACCGCTCAGCGCAGTTTCGCTGCTGCTCAGCGTCTGCGTGGCTTCACAGGCGGTATCGAATTCGTGGTCGAGCTGTCCGGCCAGTTCGGCGAACGAGGCGCGGATGGCCTCGACGCTGTCACAGCAGCGACCGAGGGCGGCGTTGTAAGCCCCCTGACGGGCCAGCCGGCGTTCGTGTTCGTCCAGTTGCAGCCGGGCATCGGCCAGTTCGGCGCGCGCCTGGACCAGGTCCTCCTCCAGCTCGGCGGCGCGTTGTGTCAATTGCTCATTGCGCTCGGTCAGCGCGGCGCGTTCTCGTCGTCCAGTAAAAATCATGATTATTATGGTTTTCCGTCTGTCCCGGCCCGGGCTGGGGGTCTGTATGAAGTTAGGCGGCTCGTCTTGCGCGGGCCGTTCCGGCCACGCAAGCGAGTCTAATACCTTGTCATTTCAGCGCGGACTTGATCTTGATCAAGATCAAGTTAATGACATTGGGGTTGTGCCTACTTCACCAGCCGCAGTTCGCTCAGTTGACCGGCGATGTTCTGGAAGATGGTCTGCAGGTCGCTCCCACTCGGTGCATGGTAGTAGGCTTCACTGGCACAGTTGCGCATGACGTTCTGGATCGATGGGCTACTGGCGTCCGAGCCAAAGGTGATGGTCCAGATTTTGATTCCATCGTTGCGGGCTGCAGAGCAGGTTGCCAACAGCAACCTGTCGAGGGTGCCCTGCGAATCGTCATAATTTTGGTTGTTTTTTAAATACAGACGGCCATATGGCGGCAGATTGGCGCCACCGTCACCTGACACATAATTGTCTACATTACCCACGTAATAACCATTTTTTTGCGGGGGAAGCGCTGACAGCTTTGGCGTGCCAAATTGGTTGAAACGGGCTGCACTCCATCCTCCCAATTGGCCATTTTTCCCATCCGTCATGATAATCATTGCTTTAGTCAGGAAACTGTCCCTGTCTTGAGGTAACGTAGTGCTACCCCAACCATCGCTCCCTCGCCAGGTTGGCGATAGCATCCTCCATCCCCATAGCGTACCCGTTGCAATTGCTGTACCTCCATAGGCGTACATTGCATTGATGCCAGACTTAATGGTTTTTGCATTGCTGGTAAGAAATGTTGTCGGACTTGGAACGCAATAGCCATTATCAAATTGAAAACGTGCCTCCCAATAGCTAGAGACAACATTGGTGCTGTAATAGGGAGTGAAAGATTTGCTGGATGGAGACAATACTTTGGGAGGATTGGGCTGCAAACCATTGCTTTCTTGTGGCTCAACGATGCATCCATCCCATGATCCAATCGAGGTGAATGGTTGGACGGACCCATTCTTGAGCCAGCGCACAGGTTTTGCGCCGCTTGCGTCTCTTACATTGACCGTACTGGCAAATGGTACCAACCCAATATTGAAATTCGAGTCGGTGTCTCCATTGCCAAATAGGGTATCCACTAGCGTGTTGGCGGCTTTTTTCAATGCGGTTAGCCGTGTCTGGCCACTACCAGCCGAGTCGTCCATTGACTTGGTATTGTCCAGAACCATCACCAGCTCCAGATCGCGGCGGTTCTTGCGCATTGCGGTATTGCCGGCGACCAGAGGCATGGTCTTGGTAACCAGAAAGCCGGCGACCAGCAGTGGCAATTCGCCAGTGGCTTGCATGCTGATCGTCTGGCCGGTACGCGCTTCGCCACTGACCGTGACCACAACCTTGCCAATGTCGTAACTGCTGCCCATATAGCCGTCCGGCATGTTGGCACGCAGATAACCGATTGCATCCTGCTTCCATGCATCCTGCGAGGCCTGATTAGGCGAGCTACCAAGGTTGCCGAGGTTGCGACCGGCGGCCAGCACAGCCGAATCCAGCGCACTTTGCATCCGTGACTGCACCAGGTTGTAGCGCATGATGTCGATGGCGGCAAACAGGCTCAGCGTGATTGACATCATGCTGAACAGAAACACGATGGTCACCGAGCCACGCTGACACCGGATGGACAAGGGAAGGTCTGTCATCACTCGAAGGTATCCAGATCGTTGAAGCGTGGGCGGAAATACACGCGCCGGTACAGCTCTGTAGTCGGAAGCTTGTCCTTCGGCAGGAACAGCGCCAGCGCCTGGAATGGGGTGAAGGTGTACATCACTTCGACGACCACGGTATTGTCCCTGGCATAGAACGGAAAGCCGGCCGGCAGCGGTTTTGCAGCACTTATTTGCGTCGTTGCCTTGGACTTCCAGCCAGGAGCGCTTCGCTGCCAGGCAATCTTTGGTTTGGCCACGCCGCCATCATTGACCACGGTGATGACCACCATACCGTTTTCCGCCATATCCAGCGGCTGGGCACTGACCGCCGCTGCCTGCCAGTACACGCCAATATTGCTGCTGTCACTGGGGCTGTTGCTGTCGTGCAGGCTCGGCCGCTGCGCAACCATGTCGCCGATTGAGAAGGCGGTGCGCTCAACGATGCTGAGTGCGCGCAGGTATTGGTGCAGTTCGGAAAAGCCGAGCAGGATACACAGGAACAGTGGAGCGAGCATCGCCAGTTCGAGGCCAGCTGCGCCACGTTCATTGCGGCAGTGAAAGAATAAGCGGCTCATGATTCGTTCTGTATCACGATGCGGCGTTCAAAATGATACAAGCCCATGTTGAGCAGATTGAGGATGCCGGTGAATGATGGACGGTCGAACCAGACCCGGTATGAAACGATGTCGCCGCGGCCACCGGCACCAGTGAGGCCCATGTCCGGATCCCATTTGTTATTGCCATTGATGTCAGTGAAACTGCCGGTACAGGTGCCTGTTTTCTGGTAGGAGTCGTCTCCACACGGTTCCGGTTGGCCGACATTGGCAAACGATGAATAGACCCGGGTTTCAATATGCAGCCGAGACGGATTGCCAACCCAGTCGCCGACACCGGCCCAGATGATGTCGCGGATCGCTTCTTCGCGGGTTTTCCCTGTCGGAACGGAGGTAGTGATGCCGAGTCGGGTTGCGGCACGAACACTGCGTTCAAGGAAGCCGTCGGTCAGCATGGCGATTGCAATATCGAGCGTGCCGATAATCAGCAAAAGCAGAAAGGGCGATACCAGCGCGAACTCGAGCGCTGAGGCGCCGCTGTCGCCGCGCCAGCGCCGGATCATGAGCCTTTGCCCTGCTGGCCGAGCCGGGCTCGCACGGCACGATAGAAGCGCAGATTGTCCTGTACCTGGCTGTCTGGCAGGTCGATCTGCAGGATGCGCTCGGCGGCATCGGCATTGCCGAGCATGCCGTAGGCCAGCGCCAGGTTCTGCCGGCCCTGGGGCGGAGCGGACGGGACATTGGCCAGGTCGAGCAGCATGTTGGCACCGGCGCGCGGCTGGTGCGACAGGATCAGCGACAGGCCGAGATTGTTGCGCAGCGCCATGTCGGCCGGATGGGCGGCCAGCCCGGCGCGATAGGTCGCCTGTGCCTGGGCGTGATCGCCTTTCAGGTCATAGGCGACGCCGAGGCCGGCCAGCGCCTGGGCATCGTCGGGCCGCTGGGCCAGCAGCGCCTGGTAGCGGGGGATGGCAGCGTCCGGCTGGCGCTGGCGCAGGTCGATGCGGGCCAGACCGAGGGTGGCTGCGCGTGCCTCGGCGCCATGGGGCGGCAGGGCGGCATAGGCCTGGCGCGCCTGCTCCAGTTCATTGGCCAGGAACAGGCTGTCAGCCAGACCGAGGCGGGCCGGGGCCGAGTCCGGTGTCGCGGCCAGCACTTTGCCGAACAGCGTTGCCGCCATGCTGGTGTCACCACTTTCGAGTGCACTGCGCGCCAGGCGCAGGTCGGCATCCGGCGACGACAGATTGGATGCCACGGTGCGCGAGGGAGCTGCATAGGTGCCGCAAGCGGACAGCGCGGTGGCAAGCAGCAACGGGAACAACAGGGATGCGCGGGACATTAGCGGCCTCCAAAAGCGGACATCAGGTTCAGTGCGGCGGGACCGCCAGCAATCAGCACCACGGTTGGCAGGATAAATACGATCATCGGCACAGTGATCTTGGTCGCCAGCTTGGCGGCCTGCTCCTCCAGTGCCAGCATGCGTGTATTGCGTTCGGTTCGGGCCAGCATGCGCAGCGACTGGGTAATCGGCGTACCGTATTGCTGGGCCTGGATCAGCGTCGCCACCAGGCTGCGCACCGATGGCGTGCCGACCCGGTCGGCGAGGTTGCGCAGCGCGGTGTTGCTGTCGCCGCTGAGCTGCAATTCGCCGGTGGTCACTGTGAGTTCATCGGCCAGCGCCGGGCACACCCGTTCCAGCTCGCGTGCGCTGCGGCCCATGCTGGCGGCCAGGCTGTAACCGGCGTTGGTGCAGATCACCAGCAGGTCGAGCGCGTTCGGCAGTGCAGACTCGATCTGCCGCTGCCGGTTCTTTACCCGGTGCTTCAGTGCGTACTCGGGCAGGATCAGCCCGATGACAAAAGCACCGATGCCGGCCAGTGCGCGCATCGACAGGGTAGTGCCAAGCAGGTCGGGTGCCGATGTCTGCTGTACCAGCACCAGTGCCATTCCGCAGCCGAGCTTGGCACAGGCCAGGATGGACAGGGCAAGTGGACTACGCAGCCCGGCCTGGCGCAGCACAGTGGCCAGCCGGGTGCGCTGCATCGCATCAAACAGTGGCAGGCTGTCGCCAAACCTGGCTACTCGTCGCAGAAGTCGCTTTAGTGGTGGCATATTGATGCTGGCGCTTGAGCCAGGGCGCGCTTCGGTCAATGTGCGCAGGCGTGTGGAAACGCGATTGCCGACGCCAGAACGTGCACTGATATAGAACAGCGCTGCGGCGCAAATGACAGCGAACAGCAGCAGATCGACCAGAGTATCCAGTTCAATGGGCATGTCAGGTCTCCAGCTTCGACATTCGGTTGATCAGTAGCAGGCCCAGGGTTGCCAATGCAGTGGCGGTCCACAGGATGTGGCGACCACTCTCGGTATGGAACAGCACACCGATATAGTCTGGGCTGCTGACCCACAGCGCGGCCAGAATGCAGACCGGGACGGCCGCGATCACCTTGCTGGCGGTACGGCCCTCGGCCGTCAGTGCCTTGGCCTTGAGGCCCAGCTCGCGCCGGGTACGGATGATCTGCGACAGGTTCTCCAGCGTCTCGGTCAACTGGCCGCCGGTTTCGCGCTGCAACTGCAGGCAGACGACAAAGAACGAAAAATCGGAGATGGCAATGCGGCGATCGGCGTCTTCCAGCACCTGCTGCATGTCGATGCCGAGCCGCAGGGCGTCGCCCATCAGCCGGAACTCGGTGCTGATCGGCGCGGCAAATTCGTCGCCGGCGCTGTGGATGGCCTTGGCGACCGGCACGCCGGCGCGCACTGCACGCACGATCAGGTCGAGCGCGTCGGGAAACAGGTGCAGGAAGCGACGGTTGAAACGTGCGACCAGAAAACGGTAGCCGAGCACGGCAAGCAGCGGTGGCAGGGCGGCGACCAGCAGCGCCGACTGCCACAGCGCCAGCGGCAGCAGCGGTGCCAGCAGCATGCCGGCAACGGTAAGGAGAATGATGACTACGAGCAGGATCTTGCTGTCGCGCGGTCCGGCGACGGTTTTCAGGCGACCCAGGTAGCGGGCGGCAAGCCGCTGCAACAGGCCATCCTGCTGACGGCGCTTGAACAGCGCATCGCCTCCCTGAGCATCGCTGCCGCCGGTATCGACCATGCGTTCCGCCAGGCTGGCAAACAGGCGGTCGCGTATGCGCTGCGGCGGGCGCTGGCGCCACGCGTCGCGGCTCCAGACCACGGCCAGCCCGATCAGCAGCGCGGCGATGAATGCCGCCAGCGTCAGCAGATTCAGGGTGGCCGGGTTCATGACTGCATCGCCTCCAGCAGCGCTGTTTCCAGTCCGTAGTAGGTCGCACGGGTGGCGAACACCGGACGCATGCGCGAGCTCTCGAAACTGCCCTTGACCTCGTCGCCATAGGTGCTCGGATCGTATTTGAACTGGAACAGGTCCTGGGTAATGATCACGTCGCCTTCCATGCCGGCGATTTCGGTGATGCTGGTAATGCGGCGCATGCCGTCGCGCATGCGCTCGATCTGCACGATCAGGTGCACGGCGCCGGCGATCTGGCGGCGGATCGACACCAGCGGCAGGCTGCCGTGCGACATCATCACCATGCTTTCCAGCCGGGTGATGGCATCGCGCGGGGTGTTGGCGTGGACCGTGGTCATCGAGCCGTCGTGGCCGGTGTTCATCGCCTGCAACACGTCGAACGCTTCCGCGCCCCGGGTTTCACCGAGAATGATGCGGTCGGGGCGCATCCGCAGCGCGTTGCGGACCAGGTCGCGCTGCGAGATCTGGCCGAGGCCTTCGGCGTTTTCCGGCCGGGTTTCCAGCCGGACCACGTGCGGTTGCTGCAGCTGCAGTTCGGCGGCGTCCTCGATGGTCAGGATGCGTTCATTGCTGCTGATGGTGCGTGACATCGCATTCATCAGCGTGGTCTTGCCGGAGCCGGTACCGCCGGAAATCACCACATTCAGCCGGCAGGCACTGGCGATTTCCAGCAGTTTCGCCATCGGCGCCGACAGGTTGCCCTGCTGGACCATGCGCGAGAACGTGATGTTCTTCTTGGAAAATTTGCGGATGGCGATGCAGGCGCCATCCAGCGCCAGCGGCGGCAGCACCACGTTGACCCGGCTGCCATCGGCGAGCCGGGCGTCAACCATCGGGCTGCTTTCGTCGACCCGGCGACCGATCGACGCAGCAATGCGCTGGGCGACATTGACCACGTGGGCATTGTCGCGGAACTTCTGCGGTGCCAGTTCCAGCCGGCCATGGCGTTCGACATAGATCTGGTCCGGGCCGTTGACCAGGATATCGGTCACGCTGTCATCGGCCAGCAGCGGCTCGATCGGGCCGATGCCGAACATGTCGTTGAGAATCTCGTCGACGGCCTGGCCCTGCTCCTGGGTGGTGATGCGGATGCGCTCGTGATCAATCAGGTCGGAGACGATCTTTTCCACATCGCTGCGTACCTGCTCGCGGGTCTTCAGCACCGCAACCGACACGTTCATCGATGCGAACACCGCATTGCGCAGGGTGTGGAACTCGGACGAACGAACCAGCAGTTCGCTGTCGTCGACCGCCACCGGCCGCTCGGGCACGGCCGCGGGCTCGGCACTGCCCGTGCGGGAGACCGGGGCCGGCGCAGCGGCGGCCGGTGCCTCGTTCTGCTTGCGTCCGAACATGTTCAGCCTCCCCGCTTCAGCAACTGACGCCAGCGCGACAGCGCCTGCGGTTTCTGCGCCGTGCCGCTGAGATCGTCGGCCAGCCGGGCGATGGCCAGACCGAAGGTCGATTTCGCCGCCAGGGCCTCGCCAAGATTCTCGGCCGTGGCCACGCTCAGCGCGTCATACGGCAGCTCCTGCAGTACCGCGCGCCGGCAGGCGTCGGCAAGGTCGGCGCTGGCAACATGGGCGGCGCTGACCGGCGCCGGCTGGTTCAGCAGCAGCGACACTACCGGTTCGTTTTCGCGGTTGCCGGCATAGCGCACCAGCCGGGCGATATTGCGTGCCGAGTGGACGCTGCGGTCGGCAACCACATACACCACCTTGGACTGGGTCAGCGCTTCTTCGGTCAGTTCGCCATGGCACAGGCCGGGCGGCGGGGCGTCGACCAGCACGTAGTGGAAGTGCTGTTTCAGTACATTGATCAGTTCGGCGGCTGCACCGGCGCGAAGCGGAAATGCCTGCTCGAAATCGAGCTCGGCCGACAGCACGAACAGCCGGCTGCTGTGGGCGACCAGCGTCCGCTCCATATACTGGGTATCCAGCCGCTGCACGTTCTGCAGCACATCGGTCAGTCCGTTATTGCTGTCCAGCCCGAGCAGGATATTGACGGTGCCGCCATGCAGATTCAGGTCGACCAGTGCCACCCGGCGCTGGCTGACATTGGCCAGATAGCGTCCCAGATGGGTGGCGATAGTGCTGACGCCGACACCGCCCCGGGTGCCGAGCAGGGTGATGACCTTGCCGGTGCGCGCCTGTTGCAGCGGTTCGGACTTGCCGAGCATGCGCATCAGCAGGTCGACCGTCAGCGGCTTGACCAGATAGTCGCGCACGCCGAGCTGCAGCAGGCTGCGATACAGGCCGACATCGTTCTTGCCGCCGACCACATAGACCTCGACCGACGGCTCGCAGGCATCGGCCAGCCGCGCCAGCTCCGACAGCGGCGTGTCCGAGCCGGAGACGTCGATCAGCAGTTGCAACGGCGCCCGTTCCAGCTTCTGCAGGAATTCAATCGCCTGGTCGACGTTGCCGCGTGCCACATGCGCATGCGGCAGCATCCGCTGCGCAACATAGCGCTGAACGATGGCGGCGCTCTCGTCGTCGGCCAGAAAGGCGACGAATTCGGCATGGCTGGCCTGTTTGCCGGCCGACGGGCGCAGCATGTCGATCATGCTCATTGCGATCCTCCGCCGCTGCTGCCGCCGCCCTGCTGGCCGTCAGTCGACGAGGTATTGCGCAGCGGGGTGACCTTGCCGTCCTTGTAGCGCTGGACGGCGCTGCTGGCGGTGGTGGCGTCCTGGCCGGTGTAGTCGCGGCCGCGCAGCAGATCGTTCGGATCGGCAATCATCGTGGCCAGATTGCGCTGGGTCGCGCAGCCGAAAGCTATCACCGGCCGTTTCCTGAATTTGAGCGTGTCCCACATGTATGAGCGCTGGGCCAGCGGTGCACAGTCAGGCACGCTGGCGTGGCCGCTGGCATCGACACGGATGATTGATGCGTCCGGCATTCTGGCGGTGCCAAACGGCGCGCAGGCCGTCAGCATCAGCAGCAGGGGCAGGACACGGAGCAGGGGGAAACGAGAATTCGGCATGAGGCGCTCCCGGTTCAGTAGGCAAAGCCGGCATTGCCGGTCAGGCGCGGCGTGTCGCCATCAAGCGGATCGAGGCCAATCTGCTGCTGCAGCACGGTTTCGACATCGCTGGCCGGGCGGATGCTGTCCAGTGCCGAACGCAGCTGGCCGGCACCGGCCGGTTTCACCAGATACGGCGTAACGATGACCACCAGTTCGGATTTGTTGTTCTGATAGTCGGTCGACGAGAACAGCTTGCCGAGAACCGGCAACTGGCCGAGGCCGGGCAACTGGCTGAGGATGTCGCGCACATTGTTCTGCAGCAGGCCGCCGATGGCGAAGCTCTGGCCGCTGCCGAGTTCGACCGTGGTTTCCACCCGGCGGATCGACAGCCCCGGGATGGTAGAACCATTCATGACGATGCTGTTGGCCTGGCTCAGTTCGCTGACTTCCGGTCTGACTTTCAGGCTGATGCGGTCGTTGGCCAGCACGGTCGGAGTGAAGTCCAGCGCAATGCCGAACGATTTGAATTCGACCGTGATTGCCGCCGAGCCGCCACTGCCGCTGCCGGTCTGGGCGACCGGGATCGGGAATTCGCCGCCGGCCAGGAAGCTGGCGGTCTCGCCGGACACGGCGGTCAGATTCGGCTCGGCCAGTATCGTCATCAACCCTTCGCGGTCGAGAACGTCGATCACGCCGGTAATCGACGTGTTGCCGGTCTTGTAACCGCCGAGCAGCGAGTAGCCGCCACCGGACGGCAGGATGAACTTGCCGGCATCGGTATAGGCATCACGGCCACTGATAAAGCCCCACATCGAGTTGCCGGACGAGCCGATTGCCGCCCAGTTGATGCCGAGCTGCTGTACCACGTCACGCGATACCTCGGTAATGCGCACCCGCAGGTGGACCTGGGTCGGACTGGACAGCGTCAGCCGGTTGATCAGCGTTTCCTTGTCGCCCAGCGATGGTTGCAGGGTCTGGGCAACGGCATTGATTTCCTGCGCGCTGTTGACCGCGCCGGACACCATCAGCGAACCAGGGGCCGACTCGACCTTCAGTCGCAGGTCCGGGAAGCGCTGGCGCAGCAGCCGGGACAGTTCGGTCACATTGTGCTGGACCGCGATCCGCCGCTGCAGCAACGGCCGGCCGGCGGCATCGAGTGCGTACAGTGTGGTGGTGCCGGTCTTCTTGCCGAGCACGAACACGGCATTGGCCCTGGGCACCTGCACATCGGCGATGTCCGGGTCGGCGATAAAGACGGTCGCTGCCGCGCCGGGCAGGTGCAGCAGTTCGCCACTGCCCATCGCCAGTGTCAGCAGTTCGGCATTGGCCGAGACGGCCGGTGCGGCCAGGGCCGGCAGTGGCGACAGGGTCAGCAGGCTGGCAAGCAGCAAACGGGAAGGGGAATACATCATGGCGAGGCTTCGATTCATTGCGGTGGCGGCACGGGAGCCGTGGCAGAGGCGGGCGCCAGCAGCCCGGCAAGGCCGGTGGGCACGCCGGTCTGATTGTCGCGTTTCGACCCGCGCAGGATGACCACGCCTGCCGCATTGCCGGTGGAGAGTCCACCCGACGACGGGGCTGCTCGCTCACTGCGCGGTGGCGTCGCTGCCCGGGCGGCCTGCGAGATGTCGCCGGCCCAGGTCATGCCGCGTGCCGGCGGGATTTCCTCGGTCGGTGCGCCTTCGCGCCCCTCGTTGGCGAAGCTGCGCAGCGCCAGCGACAGTTCGCCCATGCGTGCCGCGACGGTAATGATCTCGGCTGCGCGCGGCGACACTTCCAGTGACGCCGTGCTGGCACGGGTATTGGCGCTGTCGGCGTCCTTGGGACGGGCAATGGTGCTGCCGACGGCAATGACGCGCAGGCCGGTGGCGATGGTTTCGCTGACCACTGCCTGGCCGGGCGACGCTTCGCGCATCGACTGGGTCAGGATCAGATCGATAAAGTCACCGGGCTGGATCAGGCCGGAGTTGCCGGACACATCAGTAATCGGTACCGAGATCGCGCGCATGCCCGGCTTCAGGGCTGCAGCGAGGAAACCCGGCGTGTCGGCGGCGATCACGTCTTCAAGACGGATCGGCGCACCGGCGGCCAGCGGATGGCGCACCAGCGCGCCTTTCAGTTGCGCCAGCTTGTCAGTCTCGTTGCGGGTGATGGCGCCTTTCGGCACCTGATTGACGGCCATGTCCTGCCAGTTCATTTCACTGTCGCGCAGCAGACGGCCCGGCGGCAGCTCGGTGGCGGCGACACGGACCGGTACCCGTTCCGGCTTTGCGGGTGCGGTCGGGGTGTTGGCATTGAGCAAGGCGGTACGCAGCACAAGCGCAATCACGGCCGCCGCGATCAGCAGCAGGCAGCCTCGAAGTACAAGTTTCATTCAGATTCAGCCGTTGATCATGCATGCATCGAGAAGGAGGTCCATACCGCATACAGACCGCCCAGGGACAGCGCGATGCCATAGGGCACGCCAGGGACCGGTACCAGACTGGACAGAGCCCGATGCAACCGGCTGTCAGGTGCGAGGCGAGGCAGCATTCTTTCCGCCGCCAGCCCGGTCAGAGCAAGCAGCAGTCCGGCCTGGGTAATCAGCAGCAATGTGGTACCGGCAGCAGCAGGACCGGCCCACAACATGACTGTTGCCGCCAACTTTGCATCACCGCCACCAAAGCCGCCGATGGCGACCAATATGGCGCAGAACAGCAATGTGACCAAGGCAATGGCAAGATGGGGAATCAACTGGCCGGGAGGCCAGCCTGCACTCAGGAGCTGTACTGGAAACAGCAGGGCGAGGCTGGCTACCTGCTGATTTGGCAACCGACGATACAGCAGGTCGTGCCACGCCAGCCCCACGAGTATCAGGCTGGATGCACTGGAAATGCCCAATGATGCCCAGTGCTGCGCGCCAGTCCAGAAACTCTCCATCAGTTCACTGCGTTTGCTTATTCTTTTGGTGTCGCCTGGGTGTCAAGCTTGCCGACCGCATCGGTTGCCTTTGTGAAGGTAGAAGTGTAAAGCGCAGTAATCTTCGGGCCGATGGCAACCACGGCAACGGCAACCACGGCCGCCAGGATCGCGTATTCCAGAGCACTGACACCACGTTCGTCGCGGGCGAATTTTTTCAGGAAGGATTTCAGTTTCATGGCAGTTTTTCCGGGGTCGTTCACAAAAACAATGGCACTCCCCACAGCAGGGAAGCCATCGCCGCTCCGGAACGGCGTTCATGGCGCATGGACGAAGAGGGTCTGCCGCGCACATGATGCCAAGCACTCCGGGGCGTCTGGGATTGGGCGCAATATCGACCTTTCCGGACTTCCGGTGGTTGATGCACATCAATCGTCACTGCATATTTGATGAAATTTGCATCAAATTCAATCCGCAGAAGTACGAATTGACATTTCGCATTTGATGGCTGGCGAAAATCTTGTGTTTGAGCGGCCGCCATGGCTGCAATCTGCTGGCGATTGAAACAGAAGTAAATCGTTCAACTATTTGAGAGTATTGGTGAGTTTTTCCTGTTTTTCGGAGTTTTCATGCCATTGTCCGATTATGCCAAAGCGCTATTGATTGTTATTGTCTGGGGCGTCAACTTCGTCGTGATCAAGTGGGGCCTGGCCGGTCTGCCGCCGCTGCTGCTGGGGGGCGTGCGCTTTACCCTGGCGGCTTTGCCGGCCATCTTCCTGATTCGCCGGCCGGCAGTGCCGTGGCGCTGGCTGGTTGCCTACGGGCTGACCGTCGGCTTGTGCCAGTTCGGCTTTCTGTTCTCGGCTTTGTATGTCGGCATGCCGGCCGGGCTGGCGTCGGTGGTGCTGCAGTCGCAGGCCTTCCTGACCCTGGTGCTGGCGGCCTGCCTGATTGGCGAGCACTGGACGCGGCCGCAACTGGCCGGCCTGCTGTTCGCCGGCGCCGGGCTGGCCCTGATCGGTGCCAGCCACGGCCATGGCATGACACTGCTCGGTTTCCTGTTAACCGTGGCGGCCGCGGCCTGCTGGGCGGCGTCCAATATCGTGGTGCGCAAGATGACGCAGGAAGGCCACCACCCGGACATGCTGGCGCTGGTGGTGTGGTCGAGTCTGGTGCCGCCGCTGCCATTCCTTGCCCTGTCGCTGGCGATCGAGGGACCGTCGACGGTGTGGGCGGCGCTGGCCGGCTTCAGCCTGCAATCACTGGCCGCCGTCGCCTATCTGTCATTCGGCGCGACGCTGCTCGGCTACAGCCTGTGGAGCGGTCTGCTGGCACGCCATCCGGCCAACCGGGTGGCACCGTTCTCGCTGCTGATTCCGGTGGTCGGCCTGAGCACGGCGGCACTGTTGCTTGATGAATGGCCGAGCCCGCTGCAGTGGGGCGGCAGTGCGCTGCTGATCGTCGGGCTGGTGGTCAACGTTTTCGGCGGGGGGTGGATGGCGCGAATCAGGGCAAGGGCCGCCTGATCAGGCCGGCGGGCGGCGGGCCGGCGGCGGATACCAGTCTTCCGGTGCCACCATCTGTGGCGTGTGCGGGTCGTCCTCGTAGTTCGGCGAGGTGATCTGCACGCCGTACTCGTTGAACACGTCGAGAATGTGGCTGTGCAGCTCGTCGAGAATGCGCAGCCGCTCACGCGGTTCGTCCAGCGCCACGCGCAGGCTGTATTCGACATAGTAGTCCGACAGCCGGGTCTGGAATACGAACGGTTTCGGGTCTCGGCGCACGCCGCTGGTGCGATCGGCGGCCATCAGCAGCATTGCCTCGACCTGGCGCCATGGCGTGCCGTAGCCGATGGTCAGCGTGACCAGCTGGATCACGCCGCCATCGTGCGCGAGGCGGGAGAAATTCTTGACGCTCTGGCTGACCAGCACCGAGTTCGGAATGCTGACTTCCTCGCGCAGATTGGTGTGGATCTTGGTCGCGAACAGACCGATATTGGCGACCGTGCCTTCGATCTCGCCAACCGACACGTATTCACCGGGACGGATCGCGTGCGAGTAGATCAGGATCAGCCCGCTGGCGAACTGGCCGACCACGCTCGATGCGCCGAGCGACACCATCAGGCCGATCACCACCGACAGCCCCTTGAAGGCATCGGTGTTGGCGCCGGGGAAATACGGATACATCATTGCCAGCGCAAACAGCCACAGGGCAACGATCAGGAGCTTGCGCGTCGTCCCGGCGGTGTCCTGATCGAACAGGGGCAGGGTCAGCTCGCCGCTTTCGACCCGGGACAGCAGGTAGTGGACGATCTGCACGGCCCAGCGCGTCAGGACGATGATGACCAGCACCACGCCGATGCCGGGCAGGGCGTCGACGGTGGCCAGACCGATGCGCAGCGCAAAACCGAGCAGGGTCACATCGAGGGCCTCGCCCCAGGCACGGGTGATCGGGAAGGTCGACAGCAGCATCGACAGTCCGATATAGAGCACGGCAAGGACCCAGAGTGCACTGGCCAGCCGCACCGTACCGCGCACTGCGCGTTGCCAGAACGGTATACGGAACAGCAAATGGTTGCCGGTCAGGCGGGTTTCGGCCAGCCGCCGCGCACTGGCCGTGGCCCTGGCGCCGGCGGTCAGCGCCAGCGCGACACCAAGCAGGATCAGCGCCGAGCGCAACAGGGCAAACAGGAAGCGGGCCGGCGAGCGCAGTTCGCGCCGCTCGGTCATCAGGGTGTTCAGGGTGGTCAGCGCGTGGCGGACCACGTCGGCGCGGGTTTCGCCGGTCAGCGCATCGGCGTCACCGGGGCCGACCATGAACAGGAAGCGGTCATCGATCTGGATCGACGTGCCCTGCGGCAGTTCGCGCGTTTGCAGTTTGCCGTCCGGGTGGCGCTCCAGAACCTGTTCGACCCGCGAGTTCGCGGCGGCGGCCCGCTCTGCAGGCGGATAGCCAAACAGCACGCTGCGAAACACCACCACGTCGCGATTGTCGATGCGCAGGGTAGCCGGCGGCGGGGCGGCCGTGGCTGTCGTGGCGACAGGGGCCGCGTCCGCCGCCCGGAGTGGTGTGGCGGCGAGCAGGAACAGCCAGAACAACAGGATGGCACGCATTTCGGCTCCAGACTGCTGACAAGGGAACTGCCCGCCGCGGGAGAGGGCGGCTTACAGTGCCATTACGCCTTCCGCCTCGACCAGCGCGCCCTTCGGCAGCGCGGCCACGCCGACCGCGGCACGTGCCGGGTACGGCTGCTGGAAATACTGGCCCATGATTTCATTCACTTTAGCGAAATGGCCCAGATCCGTAAGGAAGATATTCAGTTTGACGATATGGTCGAGCGAGCCGCCGGCGGCTTCGGTCACGGCCTTCAGGTTGGTAAACACCTGATGGACCTGGACTTCGATACCGTCGACCAGCTGCATGCTGGCCGGGTCAAGCGGGATCTGGCCGGACAGGTAGACGATGTCGCCGACGCGGACGGCTTGCGAATACGCGCCAATGGCGGCGGGAGCGCGATCGGTATGGATGATGTGTTTTTCTGCCATTTCAGTTTTCCTCTCGAAGAAACAGGGTGAGTAGATCATTCAGGAAACGCTGGCCCTGCAGCGTGGGCCGCAGCCGGGTCGGATCCGGATCGAGCAGGCCGCGCTCGACCGCTTCGCCGAGCGGGCGGGCTATGCGTGCCAGCGGCAGACCAGTTCGTTCGCCAAATAGCGAACTCGGCACGCCGTCGATCAGCCGCAGCGCGTTCATCATGAACTCGAACGGCAGGTCGGCCAGTGCGACCTCGTGCTCGTTCTGTACCGGTTCGCCGCGCCCGACTGCCTGCAGGTAGGCGGCCGGTTGCTTGTGACGCATCTGCCGCAGGACACGGTCGTGCAGGGTGATCTTGCCATGCGCGCCGGCGCCGATGCCGATGTAGTCGCCAAAACCCCAGTAGTTCAGGTTGTGACGGCCGGCCCGGCCGGGGCGACAGAACGCCGACGTTTCGTAGTGCTCGAAACCGGCCCGGGCCAGTCTGGCCTCGATGGCCTCCTGCATGTCGGCCGAGGTGTCGTCGTCCGGCAGTTTGGCCGGAACATGGCGGGCGAATAGCGTGTTCGGTTCGATGGTCAGGTGATAGCAGGACAGATGGGTCGGTGCATGGGCCAGCGCCGCATCGACATCGGCCAGGGCATCGGCCAGCGACTGGCGCGGCAGTGCATACATCAGATCGAGGTTGAAATTGCCGAAGATATCGGCGGCCAGATCGGCGGCATGGTGTGCCTCGCGGCTGTCATGCACGCGACCGAGCGCAGTCAGGTAGCGGGCATCGAAGCTCTGGATGCCGATCGACAGCCGGTTGATGCCAGCAGCGCGATAGTCGCGGAAACGGCCGGCTTCGGCCGTGCCCGGGTTGGCTTCCAGCGTGATCTCGGCATCGGGGTCGAGTCGCAGCCGCGCCCGCACGCCGGACAGCAGCCGGTCGATGGCCTCGGCGGAGAACAGGCTCGGCGTGCCGCCGCCGATGAAAATGGTCCGCAGCGGGCGTCCCCAGACCAGCGGCAGCGCGCAATCGAGATCGGCCAGCAGCGCATCGACATAGCGCGTCTCGTCCAGGTCATCCCGGACCTGATGCGAGTTGAAATCGCAGTACGGGCACTTGCGGATACACCACGGGATATGGACGTACAGCGACAGCGGCGGCGGTGCATCCAGCCGCCAGCCCGAGGCGCCGGGCAGGGCCAGGGTCGTGCTCACCGGGCAACAGCCCCGAGCTTGCTCACCAGCGCCGCGAGTGCCTGGCCGCGATGGCTGTCACGGTTCTTGATCACCGGATCGAGCTCGGCCACCGAGCAGTCATGCCCGGCCAGCCAGAACAGCGGATCGTAGCCGAAACCGCCATCGCCGCGCGCCGCACGGAGGATCTCGCCACGCCACAGCGCATCGGCGACGATGGGCTGCGGGTCGTCGGCATGGCGGACCAGCACCAGTACGCAGTAGTAGTGACCGGCGCGATCGGTGCGATCCCCCAGCTCGTCGAGCAGTTTCTGGTTGTTGCGCGCATCGGATTTCGGTTCGCCGGCATAGCGGGCCGACAGCACGCCGGGCTGGCCGCCGAGTGCATCGACACACAGGCCGGAATCGTCTGCCAGTGCCGGCAGGCCGGTCAGCCGGCTGGCGTGGCGGGCCTTGCGCAGCGCGTTTTCCAGGAAGGTGGAAAACGGCTCGTCGGTTTCGGGAACATCAAGCTGTCCTTGCGGGATCACTTCACCGATGCCGAGCGGTGCGAGCAGGGCGGAAAATTCTTTGAGCTTGCCGGCATTGTTCGATGCCAATACGAGTTTCGGGAACATGCGGGGTATCTGGAGTCGGGAGGCGGACAGCGGATTGTAACCTGCCAGCGGCAGCATCGACGCCGATGCGACTGACGCGGGGCGGGAAAATCCGCTCCCGTTCAATATAATGCCGACCTGACGCATGCCGGATCGGCATGTCATGGCCCACCGCGGTCGTATCCACCCTTACTGGTTCTGCATGCCCTTGCCTACGCGTTTCTGCTGTTTCTTCGTTTCGCTTCTGATGGTCGTGGGCGGCTGGGGGCTTGCCGCGCCCGCCATGGCTGACGATGCGCCGCCGGCGACGGGGGCCGACAGCCGTCCCGCGCCGCCCCGGCCCCGGGTCGGGCTGGTGCTCGGCGGCGGCGGCGCGCGCGGCTTCGCCCACCTCGGCGTGATTGCCGAGCTGGAACGGATGCGCATCCCTGTCGACTGTATTTCCGGCGCGTCGGCCGGTGCGCTGATCGGCGGCTTCTATGCCAGCGGCCAGCCGATCGAGGCCCTGAAGAAAGCGTTCGCCGATGCCGACTGGGACGGCATGCTGGCCGGCAGCCCGAATCGGGCTGACGTGCCGTTCAGCGCCAAGCGAGACGACTTCGTCAACTATTTCAACATGCGCTTCGGTTTCAGCGACGGTCAGTTGCGGTTGCCGCGTGGCGCGATCAACTCGCAGGAAATCGACCTGTTCATCCGCTCGCTGGCGCGCGATGCGCGGGTGCCGGACTTCGGCAAGCTGCCGATTCCGTTCCAGGCCATGGCGACCGACCTGATCACCGGCCAGCCGGTCACCTTCAACAGTGGCGATCTGGCGACCGCGCTGCGGGCAAGCATGGCGGTGCCGGGACTGTTCGAGCCGGTCGACTACAAGGACACCCTGCTGGTCGACGGCGGTCTGGCGCGCCAGCTGCCGATCGAGAACCTGAAGAACCAGTGCGCCGACATCCTGATCGTGGTCGATGTCGGTACCCGCGCGCTGAAGAAGGATCAGATCCGCACCGTCTTCGACGTCATTGCCCAGAGTACCAATATCGGCGTGCAGCAGAATGTGGCGCAGCAGATGAAACTGCTCGATGCACGCGATATCGTCATCCGGCCCGATCTCGGCCAGTACACCAGCGCCGACTTCAGCGCCAGTCGCGAACTGGCCGAACTCGGCCAGCAGGCCATTGCCCGGCGCCGTGCCGATCTGGCCTGGCTGTCGGTCGGCGAGGACGAGTATTCGGCCTGGCAGCGCCATCGGGACGTGCCACTGACTCCGGTGATTGTCGACCACGTCAAGGTGCAGAAAACCCGGATCGCCAATCCGACCCTGCTGGCGGCCGATGTCGAACCGCTGGTTGGCAAACCGCTGGATACCGAAGCCTTTCATCACACCCTGCGCGCGCGTTATGCGACAGGTGACTACGAGCGGCTGAACTACAGCCTGATCGAGGACCAGGATGGCTCGACCACGCTGGACGTCCGGGCCGAGGACCGTGCCATTGCGCCGAACGTGCTGCGCTTCGGCATGGGACTGGCCGGGGAAACCGAAGGCGATTCGACCTTCAACCTGTATTTTGGCCATACCCGGCGCTGGGTGAACGAGGCGGGGGGCGAGTGGCGCAACAGCATCGTGCTCGGCAAGGACAATGGTTTGCGCACGGAGTTCTACCAGCCGTTTGCCGCCGATTCGAACAACTTCGTGGCGGCCAGCATCGGTTATCACGATCGGCCGTATACGCTGTACACCGCCAACGGAGACAAGTCTGCCCAGTTCCGCCTGGCAGCGGCGCGGGCCACGGTCGAGTACGGCCGCTCGCTCGGCAACTACGGCGAAGTCCGTCTGGGCGTGGTGTCCGGCTACGACCGGGTCGAGCGCGACATTGGCGACCCGAATTTCATCGACCGGACCCGGCAGCGGATCGGCGGCCTGACCGCCAGTGCGGTGATCGACCAGTTCGACAACCCGCGCCTGCCACGCGACGGCTTCCTGGTGGCAGCGTCCGCGTACAAGGGCGTGCCGGCGCTGGGCGCGAGCGAGGCCTCGCATTCGGCGCAGCTGCGGCTGGACAAGGCGTTCCTGTGGGACAAGGACACCGTGTTCCGCGCCACGCTGAAGGGCAGTTCGATTTCCGACCTGCAGGACCTGAAGAGCGACGATGCATTCTCGCTGGGGGGCTTTCTCAATCTGTCCGGTTACAAGAACGAGCAACTGGTTGGCGACCGTACCGCGCTGCTGCGGCTGATGGGCTACCGGCGGGTGGCGACGCTGCCCTCGGCGATCGGCACCGGCCTGTATCTGGGGGCGTCGCTGGAAGCGGGACGGGTGTGGGGCACGCCGGACGGGCTGACCCAGCGCAACCGCTGGATTCCGGCCGGTTCGGTGTTTGCCGTCGCCGACAGCCTGCTGGGGCCGTTCTTTATCGGCCTTGGCTATGCCGATGGGGGGCAGCTGACCGGCTACATGTACCTCGGTCTGGATTACTGAGCGGGCGGGGCGGATAATCGGCAGCCGCCCCCGTCATCCGGAAAAGGAGCCCCCGATGCCTTCCTGCTGCGACAAACCCGGCAACAACCGGGCCCGCTACTACGCACTTGCGGCCATTGTCATTGCCGTCGTGCTGCTGGTGGCGCTGCTGGCCGGTTGCGGCACCACCCGGCTGACCAGCGCCAACTATGACCAGATCCGTGACGGCATGAGCCGTGGCGAGGTGGCGGCAATCATCGGCGAGCCGTCGCAGATGGTCGGCGGCCAGTTCATGGGCGTCGACGGCGGCGGGGCAATGTGGCGCGAAGGCGATACTGCCGTGCTGGTCCAGTTCATGGATGACAAGGTGGTTGGCAAGCAGATGACCAAAGGCACCGCGACGCGCTTGCTGGGCGTCGGTGGCGATCTGCTGCAATAGGCCGGTCATGGATTGAAAAAAGCGCCCCGGGGCGCTTTTTTCAATCTCGGGGGCATGCGAATCAGGCTTCGGCGGCGTGCCGGCCCGGCAGTGCGCGCTGCGCGCGTTCCTCGCGCGGCGTGATGCCGAAATGGTTGCGGTAGGTGCTGGAGAAATGCGGGCCGCTGGAGAAGCCGCACGACAGGCCGATCTGCACGATCGACTTGCTGGTTTGCTGCAGCGACTGGCGGGCGCGGTTCAGCCGCAGCTCAAGGTAGTAGCGCGACGGCACGGTATTCAGATACTGCTTGAACAGCCGCTCGAGCTGGCGGCGCGACACGCCGACATAGAAGGCGATGTCATCGGTTGACAGCGGCTCCTCGATGTTGGCTTCCATCAGGCTGACGGCTTCGGTCAGTTTCGGCTGGCTGCCGCCGATGCGGGTAGCCAGCGGAATGCGCTGGCGTTCATTGCCGGGACGGATGCGTTCCAGGCTGAACAGCTCGGACAACTCGGCGGCGAACTCGTTGCCATGCTGCTGGCTGATCAGCGCCAGCATGAAATCCAGCGTCGCGGCACCACCGGCGCAGGTAGCGCGGCCACGGTCGATCTCGAACAGGTTCGAGCTGACGATCACATCGTCGAACGCTTCGGAGAAGCGGGCCATTTCCTGCCAGTGGATCGTGGCCCGGTAGCCGCTCAGCAGCCCGGCGCGCGCCATCCAGTAGGCACCGGTCTCGATGCCGGCCAGCAGCAGCGGTTCGTGGGCGAACGGCGACAGCGCCTGCGACAGCGCGTCGATGTCGACATCGACGGACAGGTCGTCGGAGAACAGGAAAATCCCGTCCAGCTTCGGCGCGGTCTTCGGTGTCAGGTCGACGGCCATCTGCACGCCGTTCGCTGCGCGTACCCGGTTGCCATCGAGCGACAGGGTCAGCATCTCGAACAACGGGCGCTTGGCCCGGTCATTGGCGCAGTCGAGCACATCGAGTGCCAGCGCATAGCTGGACAGCGAGAACTGCGGCAATAACAGGAAACCGTAGCGCCGGGTCGGCGGTGCGATGCTGTCGTGGGCGGAAGGGCGTTTGCGGAGCGGTGTCGGCACAGAGAGTTCAATGCGTGAGGTTGCTGACAACCCCTTCCCGCCAGTGGTCGGCGGGGCCTTCGCGATGGCGAGGGCGGGGAGGCGAAGTCGTACGGGCTATTGCCCCGTCATGATTTATCGGCCGGGCCGGGTAAAACTTCGCCACCAGGCGTTGCCAACGCGCAGGAGGCACACGCCCCGGGTGGAGCGCACGCCGGGACGGGACGGGAATGTGCGGAGTGTAACCCGAAACGCGACGTCATGCCGGCACATCCGGTTGTGCATCGCAGCGCCTGCGCCCGCCTGCGCCGGCCCCCTGACCGGGGGTGGTCATGCGCTCAGCAACTTGCCGGTTCTGAAGGCTTCCGCGGTCGCAATCTTGGCGACCCACATGCCGGTGGTGGCGTAATGCCGCAGCTCGCGAACGTACAGCATGCCGGCACGCGGCGCGGCCAGCGTGCTGACCCGGCCTTCCAGCGGATCGATGATGTCGGCCACCGCGTCACCGGCGGCGACGGTCTCGCCGGCCGCACGATGAAAGGCGATCACGCCGGGATGCGGGGCGAGCAGGGGCTCCGAGCCGGCCAGCGGCGTGGCCGGATGGCGCAGCGCCGGCAGCGGCGGCGGCGTGCCGGCCACCAGACCGCGATGGGTCAGGAAGGCGATGATGGCGTCGGCGTCCTGCGCGGCCAGTGCGTGGTCGACGTAGTCCTGGCCGCGCAGCTCGACGGTAACCGCAAGGCAGGACAGCGGTATTGGCGTGGCTGGTGTCCGGGCGGCGACCCGTGTCTGCAGCTTCAGCCAGAAGCCGGAGCAGGCTTCGTCGAATGGCGAGTCGCCGGACTCGGTTGCCAGCAACTGTGCGCACGAGCCCAGATAGCGGGCGAGCGGCTCGCAGTCCGGCCACATCGGTGTCAGCGTGTACAGATGCAGGCCGGCGTTGAAATCGCAGTGCAGGTCGAGCACCACGTCGGCATCGGCTGCCAGCTGCATCAGCGTCAGCCGCAGGCTGTCCAGCTCGTTCTGCGGCGCGATCCGCGCCAGGGCCGCGGCCAGCGCTTCCCGCACCCGCCGCACGTTGGCGCCGGCATCGGCGCCGAGCCGGCCGGCGACGGCGTCATGGACCACGTCGGCGAGATCCGGATAGTAGCGGTTGAAGTTCTGGCCGGAGCCGAGTTCAAAGCGGCCGATCTGTACCCCGAGCAGGGTCTGGTCGAGGCCGACCGGATTGGCCATCGGCACCAGCGTCACTTCACCGCGCAGGCGGCCTTCCGCCTCCAGCGCGGTCAGCCGCTGGCGCAGGTGCCAGGCGGTCAGCATGCCGGGCAGTTCGTCGGCGTGCAGCGAAGCCTGGATATAAACCTTGCCCCCGGCGCCGGGGGCGCCGAAATGCAGGCTGGTCAGCTCGCGGCGGGTGCCGAGGCTGGGACTGGTCAGCGGGTGTCGTCTGGATTCCATGCGTGGCTCTCCGGTGTCGGCGCGGCTTACTTGCCGTATACGTCGAAGTTGAAGTAGCGGTCCTGGATTTTCCTGTAGGTACCATCGGCGCGGATCTGGTCAATGGCCTTGTTCAGGCGCTGCACCAGTACGGTGTTGCCTTTCTTCACGGCGATGCCGGCGCCGTCGCCGAAGTACCTGGGATCGTTGTACGACGGACCGACGAAGGCGAAGTTCTTTGCTTGCGGCCGTTTGAGGAAGTCGGTCTCGCCGACCACGCTGTCGACGAACACGCCGTCGATGCGGCCGGCAGTCAGGTCGAGGAAGGCTTCAGGCGCCTTGCCGTACGACACCACCGTCGCCCCGGCCTTGCCCCAGTAGTCGCGTGCGAATTTTTCCTGCGTCGAGGCGCGCAGCGTGCCGATCTTCTTGCCCCGGAATGCATTCTGGTCGACTTTGGTACCGATGCGGGCAACCATGCGTGCCGGGGTGCTGTAGTACTTGTGGCTGAAGTCGACCGCCTTCCGCCGCTCATCGGTAATCTGCATCGACGACAGGATGGCATCGAACTTGTTGGCGTTCAGTGCCGGGATCAGACCGTCCCAGTCCTGCGGCACGATCTGGCACTGGACCTTCATGGCCGTGCACAGCGCATAGGAGATGTCCACATCGAAGCCTTGCAGCTTGCCGTCCGCGCCCTGCTTGGCGAAAGGGGGATAATTGGCGTCGATGCCGAAGCGGAGGGTCTCGGCGCCGGCCGCGGTGGTGGCCAGCATCACGGCGGTGGCGAGGGCTGCGGTGAGTGTCTTCATCTCTTCTGTCTCTCTTGTCTTGACCCGGTCCGGCATGTCTTGTCGCATGCGCTGCCGGCTCCGGTCCTGCCCCGCCATGCTGACGGAAGCGGCCAGCGGATAGTGTCATGAGGATTTTACCCTCACAATGAAAAGTGGATCCGGGCGGGAAGTTCGGTGCAAAAAGGGCGCGGCAGGTGAAAAAACTGTTTTCCGGTCTGTTTGTTGGTTAATCATTGCCTGGATCGCGATAATTGACGAAGTTTCGTGTTTTCTTGTGTTTTTGCGCTGTAAATGCGTGTCGCCAGGGCGAAACTGGCGTTTTCGTCAGCGTCGCTTTCCGCCGGTTTTTGTCGGACAATCCTGCGCTCCGGCTGTAATGCAGCGTCGCAAAACCGAAATGAGTTGCCGCAACTGACGATTAGAATCCACAGGTTGTACGTCCGATGTCAGGGCGTGTCATGTCCCCGCATCCGCCGGCCGGTCACGGTCCGTGTGCGGGGTCATAAGACGCTCTCAGCAGCCTTCAACACAACGCTAAGGCGTTCAAGAGGAGATCATGTCTCTCAATAACAAGACCGAGTTGGCCCAGTTGATCGCGGCAATCGACGACGTAGCCCGTCAGTCGCTGTCCGCAGAGCAGGCCAAACGCATGGCGACGGTATTCCACGCGTACTACGAGGAAGCCGAAGCTGCCGATCTGAAGCGCTCGTCCGCGCAGGATCTGTTCGGCGCGGCGATGGCGCATATCGAATTCGCCCGCGTTCGCCAGCCCGGCACGCACAAGGCGCGCATCTACAACCCGGAGCTTGAACGCCACGGCTGGCAGTCGACCCACTCGGTGATCGAGATCGTCAATGACGACATGCCGTTCCTGATCGACTCGCTGGCGATGTTCCTGGCCCGCCACAACCTGGCGCTGCACGAACTGGTCCACCCGGTGCTGTCGGTCGGCCGCGATGCCGCCGGCGCCATTACCGAGATCCGCCGCACCGAAGACCGCACGCTGCCGCTGGAATCGTTCATCCATATCGAAATCGACCGCGTGACCGACGCGGCACTGCTGGACAGCCTGAACGCCGAACTGGCGCAGGTACTGGACGCGGTGCGTGCCGCCGTGGTCGACCAGCCGGCGATGCGCGAGCGTCTGGGCGAGCTGCAGACCGAACTGGCCGGCCGTCCCGGCGACGCTGAAGAAGCCGCCTTCCTGGAGTGGATGGCCGACAGCCACTTTGTGCTGATGGGCTATTGCGACTATGACCTCGTCGAACGTGATGGTCACGATGCACTGCGCATCGTCGCCGACAGCGGTCTGGGCATCCTGCGCAACCAGGGCGGCAAGCAGTTCTCCGGCAGCTTCGAGCAACTGCCGGAACAGATGAAGGCCCGTGCCCGCGATCCGCAGGCGCTGGTGCTGAACAAGTCGCAGTCGATTTCGCGCATCCACCGCGCAGCCCACCTCGACTACGTGGCGGTGAAGAAATTCGGCGCCGACGGCAGTGTGGTCGGCGAACGCCGCATTCTCGGCCTGTACACCGCCAGCGCCTACCACACGTCGCCGAAGGACATTCCGATCCTTCGGCACAAGATTGCCGAAGTGGTGCGGCTGTGCGACTTCGTCGATGACAGCTACAAGGCCAAGACGCTGAACTTCGTGCTGGAAACCTATCCGCGCGACGAACTGTTCGAAATCCCGACCGATGCACTGCTGACCATCGCCCAGGGCCTGGTCAACCTGCAGGAACGCCCGCGCGTCCGCCTGTTCGCGCGTACCGACATCTACCACCGCTACGTCAGCTGCCTGGTGTTCATCCCGCGCGACAGCTTCAATACCGAACTGCGGGTCAGGGTCGAGAAGATCCTGCTCGACGCCTTCAACGGCAAGTCGTGCGAGTTCTCGGTCTCGGTGGCCGATGCCAACCTGGCGCGCGTGCACTACATCGTCAATATCCAGGATGCGTCGCTGCCGGAATACGACGTCGACGACATCGAAGCGGAAATCGCCCGTGTCGCACGCGGCTGGGTCGATGAGCTGCATCAGCAACTGATCGAGCAGCGCGGCGAGGAAGACGGCAACCGGCTGCAGAACCTGTACAAGGCTGCGTTCCCGCTTGCCTATCGCGATGAGTTTGCACCGCGCAATGCCGTGACCGACATCGCCCGCCTCGACGCGCTGACCAGCGAGCGTCCGATCGCGTTCAAGCTCTACCGCCCGCTGTCGCGGCTCGGCAGCGGCTGGCACCTGAAGGTGTTCCGCTTCGGCTCGCCGGTCAGCCTGTCGCAGAGCATGCCGATCCTGGAAAACCTCGGCGTCAAGGTGCAGGACGAACGCCCGTACCGGGTCAACCGCGCCGACGGCATCGACCTGTGGCTGAATGATTTCGGCCTCGACGTCGCCGCCGAAGCGCTGGAAGACGACGCCACCCGCGAAAACCTGCAGAACGTGCTGATGGCCATCTCGCGCGGGCTGCTGGAAAGCGACGGTTTCAACCGCCTGGCGCTGGTCGCCGGGCTCGACTGGCGCGAGATCGCGCTGGTCCGCGCGCTGGCCAAGTACCTGCGCCAGGCCGGTCTGACCTTCAGCCAGCAGTATGTCGAACAGTGCGTGGCTGGCTATCCGGCCATCACCACCCGTCTGGTCGCGTTGTTCCACGCACGGCAGAATCCGGCCCGCGCCAGCGCCGAAGAGGCGGAACGGCTGCTGGGCGAGATCCGCGATGCACTGGCCAATGTGGCCAACCTCGACGAGGACCGCATCCTCAACGGTCTGCTGACGGTCATTCTCGCCATTCGCCGCTCGAACTACTTCCAGACTGCCCGCGACGGCCAGCCGAAGGCCTACATGTCGTTCAAGCTCGAATCCGGCGCGATCCCGTTCCTGCCGGACCCGAAGCCGCTGTACGAGATCTGGGTTTACGGCACCCGC
Source organism: Microvirgula curvata (assembly GCF_054781615.1). Lineage (NCBI taxonomy): Bacteria > Pseudomonadati > Pseudomonadota > Betaproteobacteria > Neisseriales > Aquaspirillaceae > Microvirgula > Microvirgula curvata. The sequence continues at coordinate 121,957 of NZ_BAAGUB010000036.1, forward strand.
GTCGAGGGTGTGCACCTGCGCGGCTCCAAGGTCGCCCGCGGTGGCCTGCGCTGGTCCGACCGCATGGAAGACTTCCGTACCGAAGTGCTGGGTCTGGTCAAGGCGCAGATGGTCAAGAACTCGGTCATCGTGCCGCAGGGCTCGAAGGGCGGTTTCGTCTGCAAGCAGCTGCCGCCGTCGACCGACCGCGAAGCCTGGCTGGCTGAAGGCATCGCCTGCTACAAGACCTTCATTTCCGGCCTGCTCGACATTACCGACAACCTGGTGACCGGCAAGGTCGTGCCGCCGGCCGACGTGGTGCGGCTGGATGCCGACGATCCGTACCTGGTGGTGGCGGCCGACAAGGGCACGGCAACGTTCTCCGACATCGCCAACGGCGTGTCGGCCGAATACGGCTTCTGGCTCGACGACGCGTTCGCGTCCGGCGGCTCGGCCGGCTACGACCACAAGAAGATGGGCATCACCGCCCGTGGTGCATGGGAGTCGGTCAAGCGCCACTTCCGCCACCTGGGCCGCGATATCCAGAACGAGGACTTTACCGTCATCGGTATTGGCGACATGTCCGGCGACGTGTTCGGCAACGGCATGCTGCTGTCCGAACATATCCGGCTGATCGCCGCGTTCGACCATCGCCATGTGTTCCTCGACCCGAATCCGGATGCTGCTGCCTCGTTCGCCGAGCGCGCACGGCTGTTCAATCTGCCGCGTTCGAGCTGGGCCGACTACAACGCGGCGCTGATTTCGCAGGGCGGCGGCATCTACCCGCGCAGCGCCAAGTCGATCGAGCTGACGCCTGAGGTCAGGGCGTGGCTGAAGACCGAACGCACCAGCATGGCGCCGACCGAACTGATCCACGAGATCCTCAAGGCGGAAGCCGACCTGCTGTACAACGGCGGTATCGGGACCTACATCAAGGCCAGCAGCGAAAGCCATGCCGATGCGCGTGACCGCGCCAGCGACGGCCTGCGCGTCGACGGCTGCGACCTGAATGTGCGCGTGGTCGGCGAGGGCGGCAACCTGGGCGCGACCCAGCGTGGCCGCATCGAATTCGCGCGCAAGGGCGGGTTGATCTGCACCGACGCCATCGACAATTCGGCGGGTGTCGACTGCTCCGACCATGAGGTCAACATCAAGATCCTGCTGGGTTCGGTGATCCAGGCCGGCGACATGACGCTGAAGCAGCGCAATGACCTGCTGGCGGAAATGACCGACGAAGTCGGCCAGCTGGTGCTGCGCAACAACTACCTGCAGACGCAGATCCTGGCGATCAACCGCGCCAACAGCCTGGGCATGCTGAATGCGCAGCAGCGCATGATCGGCCATCTGGAAAAGACCGGCGAACTGAAGCGCCAGATCGAGTTCCTGCCGAACGACGACGAGATCAACGAGCGCCGCCTGGCCAAGCAGGGGCTGACCAGCCCGGAAGTGGCCGTGCTGCTCGCCTACAGCAAGATCTCGCTCGACAAGGCGCTGCTGGCCAGCGACCTGCCGGATGGCGCCGACTTCGAACCGGTGCTGGTCGACTACTTCCCGCACCCGCTGCAGCAGCGCTTCGGCGAAGCGATGAAGTCGCACCACCTGCGGCGCGAAATCATCGCCAACCAGCTGGCCAACCGGGTAGTGAACCGGATGGGGGCGACCTTCGCCTTCCGCATGCAGGAAGAAACCAACCTGCCGGCGGCCGATATCGCCCGCGCGTTCTGGGCTGCCGACCACATTTTCGGTGCCGAAAGCCTGTGGCGTGCGATCGAGGCGCTGGACAACCGGGCACCGGCCGACCTGCAGGTCGAACTGATGGTCGAGATCCGCACGCTGATCGAGCGTGCCTGCCGCTGGCTGCTGCGCAATCGCAAGAACTACAGCGGTGTGGCCGATGCAGTGGCCCAGTTCCACGATGGCGCGCAGACCCTGCTCGCCGCCTTGCCGGACCTGGTGCCGACGACGCTGAACACCCGCGTTGCCAGCCGCCAGCTGGCCTGGATCGAGGCTGGCGTACCGGAAAGCCTGGCACTGACGCTGGCGCGGCTGGAATTCGTTCCGGCGTTCTTCGACATCATCGAACTGGCCCGCGCCAGCGGCGTCGAACTGGTGGTGGCTGCGCGTACCTACTATGCGCTCGGTCGCGAACTGGAACTCGACTGGCTGAGCCAGGCCGTGACGCGCCTGCCGCGCGACAACCGCTGGCAGTCGCTGGCCCGTACCGCCCTGCGCGACGACCTGTATCGTCTGCATCGCGAACTGGCCAGCACGGCGCTGGCGTGCCCGGCATGCGGTGCCGACGACTACGCGTCCAGCTGGCTGTCCGGCCGTGACGGCGCGCTGGTCGCCGTGCGCCAGACCCAGGCCGAGCTGAAGGGCTACGGTCAGCTGGATCTGGCCATGCTGTCCGCCGGCATGCGCGAGATCGCCAATCAGCTGATGGCGTAATCGACCCGCTGCGTTGCAGAAACGGAAAACCCCCTGCCGTATCCGGCAGGGGGTTTTTGTCTGTGCAATGCCGGCTTATGCGAAAACCCGCTCGCAAAGAAAATCAATGAATACCCGCAGCTTTGGCGATGCCTGTCGGCCCGACGGCCACAACAGCCGGAAGCTGCCGCTGTGGTCGACATGCTCGTCGAGCACGCTTTGCAGCCTGCCGTCGGCCAGCGCCTCGCGGATGGCGAAGTCGGGCAGGCAAGTGATGCCGAGCCCGCGCAGGGCGAAGCACAGCCGGGTCTCGATGTTGTTGCAGATCATGGATGTCGGCAGCACCGGCGCCACGGCGTCGCCACCGATGAACGGCCAGGCTTCGAGCTTGCCGGAGTTCGGAAAGCGGTAGTGCAGGCAGCGGTGGCGGACCAGGTCGGCAGGGCTCAGGGGCTGGCCGTGACGGGCAAAATACGCCGGTGAAGCGACCAGTTGCAGCCGGTAGTGGCCCAGCAGGCGGGACGACAGCCGCGAGTCGGTGGGCTCGCCGGTTCGCACCACGGCATCGAAGCCTTCGTCGATCACGTCCACCATCCGGTCGGTGAAATCGAGGTCGAGCTCGATCTCGGGATAGTGATGCATGAAGTCGGCCAGCACCGGCAGCACTAGCGAACTGACCAGTGGCAGGCTGACGCGCAGGCGCCCGCGCGGCGCGGCGGCGCTGTGCGACAGCTCCAGTTCGGCGGCTTCCAGCTCGGCCAGAATGCGCCGGCTGCGCGCCAGGAACAGCGTGCCTTCCGCTGTCAGCGTGATGCTGCGCGTGCTGCGATGAAACAGGCGCACCCCGAGTTTGTCCTCCAGCCGCGCCACGCTCTTGCCTACGGCCGAGGCCGACACGCCAAGCTGGCGGCCGGCCGCGACAAAGCTGCGCGTGTCGGCCACCTGCACAAACACGGTGACCCCGTTCAGGCTATCCATGCCTCACCCCTTTATTGCGGACATAAAGTTCCGTATATCCAGGAACACTAGCCTACTTTTTCTTTAGTCTGGCGGCTTTCATCATCGGCATTCCACTCATTGCCGAGGTTTCTCCATGCTCCCTCCGTCTGTTCCCCTGCCGGGCAGCCTGTCCACCCGCATCGATCACGTCATTGACCAGGCCCTGCGCGAGCAGCGGCTGGTCGGGGCCGTGGTCCTGGTCGCGCAGGATGGCCAGTTGCGCCATCAGCGCGCCGCCGGTCTGGCCGATCGCGAGGCCGGCCGGCCGATGTCTGCGGACACGCTGTTCCGGCTGGCCTCGGTGTCCAAGCCGATTGTCAGCGCTGCGGCGATGGTGCTGGTGGCACAGCAGCGGCTGACGCTGGATGCGCCCATCACCTGCTGGCTGCCCGATTTTCAGCCCCGGCTGGCCGATGGCACGCCGGCGCAAATCACGCCACGCCAGTTGCTGAGCCATACCGCCGGTCTCGGCTATCGCTTCCTTGAAGCCGATTGCGATGGGCCATATGCCCGTGCCGGCATCTCCGACGGCATGGATCGGTCCGGCATCACGCTGGCAGAGAACCTGCGCCGGCTGGCCGGTGTGCCACTGGCTTATGTGCCGGGCAGCAGCTGGGGCTATTCGCTGGCGACCGACGTGCTTGGCGCACTGATCGAACGGATCTGCGCCATGCCGCTGGCACAGGCGGTACGGGCGCTGGTGACTGTCCCGCTGGGGATGGACGACACCGACTTTCATGCCGTCGACGCCGGACGGCTGGCGGCGGCCTATGTCAGCGACACGCCGGTGCCGAGGCGCATGCGGGAGCTGGATATCGTGCCTGCTTTCGAGGATACGGTCGGCATCCGCTTCCAGCCGGCACGAGCGGTCGACCGCGATGCCTATCCGTCTGCCGGGGCCGGCATGGTCGGCAGCGCCGGCAACCTGCTGCGGCTGCTGGAAGTGCTGCGCCAGGGCGGGGCGCCCTTGCTGCCTGCTGCGCAGGTGGACGAAATGGGCCGCAACCAGACCGGCGAGCTGGCGCTGGCCAATGCGCCGGGTTTCGGCTTCGGGCTCGGTTTCTCCGTACTGCGCGATCCGCTGCTGGCCGCCTCGCCGGAGTCTCCCGGCACCTGGCGCTGGGGCGGGGCCTATGGTCATTCCTGGTTTGTCGACCGCCAGTGCGGGCTGAGTGTGGTCGCGTTCACCAACACGCTGTACGAGGGCATGTCCGGCCGCTTTGTCACTGAATTGCGCGACGCGGTCTATGCCGGAGGGGACGCGGCAGCGTCCGGCAAGCAGCCATGAACGCCGCCCGCCCGCTGTTCTTTATTGCGCTGGGGCTGTTCGGTCTGTACGCCGTGGAATTCGGCGTGGTCGGCATCCTGCCGCTGATCGTCGATCGTTTTGGCATCACGGTGGCCCGGGCCGGCTGGCTGGTGGCGTTGTTCGCACTGATCGTGGCCGTGTGCGGACCGTTCATGGTGCTGTGGCTGTCGCGATTCGACCGTCGCCGGGTCCTGGCGGGATCGCTGTTCGTGTTTGCCGCGTGCAGTGCGCTGTCGGCCTGGGCGGCGGATTTCGTCACGCTGATGCTGCTGCGCATCGTGCCGGCGCTGCTGCACCCGGTATTCTTCGCGCAGGCCTTTGCCGCCGCCGTGGCGCTGTATCCGCCATCGCGGGCCACCCACGCCACCACCATGGCCTTTGTCGGCACCAGCATGGGGCTGGTGCTGGGGGTACCGCTTGCGGCCTGGATCGGCACGCGTTTCTCCTGGGAGGCGTCGTTCCTGTTCTGTGCGCTGGTCAACGGCGTGGCGGGGGCCGGTCTGCTGCTGATGCTGCCGGCAGGGGCGCCGGGGAGCCGATCCGCCGCCGGGCGGTCATCGGCGGTCCTGCGCAAACCCGCACTGTGGCTCAACATCCTGTCCACCGTGCTGGTGTTTGCGACGATGTTTTCCGTCTACAGCTATGCGGCGGAATACCTGGCCCGCGTGACCGGTCTGGGCGGCGAGGCAATCAGCGTCCTGCTGGTGGTGTTCGGCGTTGGCGGCGTAGCCGGCAACCTGCTGGCCGGTCGCCTGCTCGGGCGAAACCTGGTGCGAACGGCCGTGCTGTATCCGCTGGCACTGGGCGGGGCCTATCTGGTCCTGTTCACCCTGGGCTCGCCCTCGCTGGTGGCGATGGTCGTCATCTGCCTGCTGTGGGGCGCCGTGCACACCAGCGGCCTGGTGGTCAGCCAGGTGTGGCTGACCAGCGCGGCGCCGGAGGCGCCGGCCTTTGCCACCAGCCTGTACATTTCAGCCGCCAATCTGGGGGTGATGCTCGGCTCGGCGGTGGGCGGCGGCTTTATCAGTGCGAACGGCATGCAGGGCGCGCTGTGGAGCGGCTGGCTGTTCGCCGCACTGGCCTTGCTGTCGATGCTGCTGAAAGTCCGGCTGTTCGATCGCCGGCCGGACGGGCTGCTCAGGCACTGACGCGGCGTGGGACATGGCCGGTATGGTCGATAAAACGCAGGAAATCGGCGTAGGACAGGCAGACGGTCGAGTCGTTGACCAGCGGGTGGAAACCGACCAGCTTGTCAGGGTCCAGTCCGTCGTCGAGCAGCAGCTCGACGGCCTGTTCGCCATCGTTGATCAGGCCGAACGGCGTGACCGAGCCCGGCTTGACGCCCAGGAACTGTTCCAGCCGTTCACTGGAGGCAAAGCCGAGCCGGTTGACGTCGATCTGCGCCGCAAGCCGTTCGAGGTCGACAGTCTTGTAGGCGCCGACCACCAGCAGGAAATAGCGCTTGCCCTTGCGATCGCGCAGAAACAGGTTCTTGATGCCCTGGCCCGGCAGCGAGATGCCGGCTTGGTCAAAGTCGGCAATGCGGTCGAGAGCCGGGTGTTCGATGCGCTGAAACGGGATACGCAGGGTATCAAGCAGCGCATACAGGTCGGATTCGGTATGCGGAGTCATGTGGCCAGTGTAAGCCCCCCGCTCAGCGCGGTGAAGCCCCGGCCGGTTCGAGCAGGTAGCCGATGCCGCGCAGGGTCAGGATCGAGGCGCCACTGTCGGCGAGTTTCTTGCGCAAGCGATGCACGTACAGCTCGATGGTTTCGACATTGGCCTCTTCGTCCAGCCCGAAGACCTGATTGAACAGCTGGTCCTTGCTGACCGGCCGCCCGCTTTTCTGCATCAGGATTTCCAGCACGGCCTGCTCGCGCCGGGGCAGGTACAGCGGTGCCTCGTCAAGCTGGAATAACCGCGATGTGGTGTCCAGCGTCAGCGACCCGCAGGCCAGAACCCTGGCATTGCCGGCATGGGCACGGCGCAGCAGGGCGCGCAGTCGCGCCCCGAACTCGTCCAGGGCAAACGGGCGGCTCAGGCAGTCGTCGGCGCCAAGATCGAGCATGCGCGCCCGGTCGCCGGGCTGCTCGCCGCTGACCAGCATCAGGACCGGCAGCCGCTGGCCTCGCGCGCGCAGACGGGACAGTACGGCCTGGCCATCCATGCGCGGCAGGGCGAGGTCGAGAATGGCCAGCGCGTAGTCCTCGCTGGCCAGCGCAATGTCCGTAATTGCGCCATCGTCGATGACGTCGACGGCATGACCGGCATGCCGCAGCGGTCCGGCCAGCCGGTCCGGGCATGGGGAAAAGGGCTCTGCCAGCAGAATGCGCATTCGGGGTCCGCAGGGGGGAAGAAAGACGGCATTTCGCCATCGCCAGACTCCGGTTTTACCCACTTCCCATCGACAGGTAAATGCGGGTCTTGATGAAAGTCTGACGAAAGCTTTTGCCAATTAGCATGCAGGTTCCTTGTTTGAAAGTTGCTGAAATTAATAGTGTTTTTTAGAAAACCAATACTGGATTACCTCCGGAATCCCGGAAACAGGAGCCTCAGCATGACCCCCCGAATCGCATCCCTGTGGTTGCTGCTGGCCGTACTGGCCGGTGGCCAGGCCCAGGCCGCGCCGACCCGGCCGGAATGTATCGCCCCGGCCAAACCCGGCGGCGGTTTCGACCTGACCTGCAAGCTGGCGCAACGCGCATTGCTCGATGGCCAGGTGATCGACGCCCCGATGCGCGTGACCTACATGCCTGGCGGCATTGGTGCCGTTGCCTACAACAGCGTGATTGCCCAGCGCGCGAGTGATCCGAACAGTGTGGTTGCGTTCTCCAGTGGCTCGCTGCTGAACCTGGCACTTGGCAAGTACGGCAAGTACGGCGTGAACGATGTGCGCTGGGTGGCGTCCATCGGTACCGATTACGGCATGATCGCGGTGCGCGCCGACTCGCCGTATCGCTCGCTGAAGGCGCTGATGTCGGCGCTGCGGGCCACGCCGGAGCGGATCGTGTTCGGTGCTGGTGGCACCATCGGCAGCCAGGACTGGATGAAGTCGGCACTGGTCGCGCGCCAGGCCGGCATCGACTACCGCAAGATGCGCTATGTCGCCTTTGAAGGCGGCGGCGAGGCCTTCACTGCCTTGCTGGGCGGGCATGTGCAGGTGGTGTCGGGCGATATCGGCGAGGCGGCGGCCCAGATCGATGCCAAGCGGGTACGCATCCTTGCCGTGCTGGCCGACCAGCGCCTGCCGGGCAAGTTTGCGGCAATACCGACTGCACGCGAGCAGGGCTACGCACTGAGCTGGCCGATCATCCGCGGCTTCTACGTCGGACCGAAAGTCAGCCAGGCCGACTACGACTGGTGGGTCAGCGCGTTTCGCAAGGCCGCTGCGGCACCGGGCTTTGCCGCCTTGCGCGAGTCGCGCGGTCTGTTCCCGCTGTCTCTCGATGGCGCCGAACTGGATGCCTTCGTCAAAAAGTCGGTAAGCGATTACCAGCGCCAGGCGCGCGAGTTTGGCCTGGTCCGCTAGATCCCGCTCCCTCCCGTTTTCCCATGCCTCACGCCAGCATCGACCGCTGGCGTGATGGTGGAGTGCTGTCATGAGTGATCGTGTTTTTGCCCTGGTGTGGCTGGCGCTGTGCGCCGTCGCAGCCGGGATCGGCTGGCAGATCGAAGCCGCATTCTCGTACGAGCCGATCGGCCCCCGTGCCTACCCGTTGCTGGTCATCGTGCTGATGGCGCTCTGTGCCGGCTGCCTGGCCTGCCGGCGGGGGGACCGTGCCGACTGGCCATCCGCGGCGACCCTGGGCCGTCTGTCATCGCTGGCGCTGCTGCTGCTGGCTTATGCGGCGGTATTCGAATGGCTCGGCTTTCCGCTGGCGTCGGCGCTGCTGATCGTCGGTATCGGCCGTCTGTTCGGCGGGGGCTGGCTGGCATGCCTGCTGCAGGGGGCCATTTCCGGCATCGGGCTGTACTACGGCTTTGACCGGCTGCTGGATGTTACCTTGCCGGCCGGCCGGCTTCTGGATCGATAAGGACTGGATATGGATACGCTTTCCCACTTGTGGCAGGGCTTCATGGTTGCCTTGCGGCCCGACAACCTGCTGGTCGGTTTCCTGGGCGCCTTTATCGGCACCATTGTCGGCATGCTGCCGGGACTCGGGCCGATCAACGGCGTTGCCATTCTGCTGCCGCTGGCCTTCGCGCTGAAGCTGCCGCCGGAGACGGCACTGATCCTGCTGGCGGCGGTCTACATGGGCTGTGAGTACGGCGGGCGGATCTCGTCGATCCTGCTGAACGTGCCCGGTGACGCCGGTGCGATCATGACCGCGCTGGACGGCAACCCGATGGCGCGCCGGGGCTGGGCCGGCGTGGCGCTGTCGATCTCGGCGCTGGCCTCGTTCGTCGGCTCGAACATCGCGATCATCGGCCTGGTACTGTTTGCGCCGCTGCTGGCGGAATGGGCGCTGGCCTTTGGCCCGGCCGAGTACTTTGCACTGATGATTTTTGCCATTGCCTGCCTGGGCAGCATGGTCGGCGACAAGCCGGTCAAGACGCTGCTGGCGGTGCTGATCGGCCTGATGATGGCGGTGGTCGGCGTCGACGCCAACTCGGGGGCCTACCGCTTCACCTTCGACCTGCTGTCGCTGTCGGACGGCATCCCGTTCATCGTGGTGATCATCGGCTTCTTCTCGGTCAGCGAAATTCTGCTGATGCTGGAACAGACCCGGGACGGCCAGGCCGTGATCCGTCAGACCGGGCGGATGATATTCAATCTGCGCGAACTGGCGCTGACCTGGGCGACCATGCTGCGCTCATCGCTGATCGGTTTCGTGGTCGGGGTGCTGCCGGGCGCCGGGGCAACCATTGCCAGCGCCATTGCCTACATGACGGCCAGGCGGCTGGCCGGGAAGGGCGGGCGTTTCGGCAACGGCGACATCCGTGGCGTGGCCGCACCGGAGGCGGCCAACAATGCGTCGGCCTGCGGTTCCTTCGTGCCGATGCTGACCCTGGGCGTGCCCGGCTCCGGCACCACGGCAGTCATGGTTGGCGCGCTGACGCTGTACAACATCACGCCGGGACCGATGCTGTTCATCGAGCAGCCGGACATTGTCTGGGGGCTGATCGCCTCGCTGTTTATCGCCAATGCGATCCTGCTGGTGCTGAACGTTCCGCTGATCGGGCTGTTCACCCGCGTGCTGTCGGTGCCGTTCTGGGCACTGGTGCCGCTGATCGCCGTGATCAGCGCGGTCGGGGTCTATGCGATCCACAGCACCACGTTCGATCTGCTGCTCATGGTGTTGTTCGGCGTATTCGGCTACCTGCTGCGCAAGATGCATTTTCCGATGTCGGCGCTGATTCTCGGCTTCGTGCTGGGCGAAATGCTGGAGCAGAACCTGCGCCGGGCCCTGTCGATCTCCGATGGCGCGATCGGCATCCTCTGGTCGGGGCCGATCGCGATCTCGCTGTGGGGGCTGGCAGCGGTCATCCTGCTGGTGCCGCCGCTGTGGCGCCGTCTGGTCCGGCGCCCGGTGCTGGCCTAGCGCTTGCCGGTAGAGCCGAAGCCGCCGCTGCCGCGCTCGCTGACCGGGAATTCGTCGACCAGCCTGAAGTCGACCTGGACTACCGGCACCACCACCATCTGCGCGATGCGTTCCAGCGGCGCAAGACGGAACGCTTCGTGACCGCGGTTCCAGATCGAAACGAAGATCTGGCCCTGGTAGTCCGAGTCGATCAGGCCGACCAGATTGCCGAGCACGATGCCGTGCTTGTGACCGAGTCCCGAGCGCGGCAGGATCATGGCGGCGAAACCGGGATCTTCCAGGTGAATGGCGATGCCGGTCGGCACCAGCTGGGTTTCCCCCGGGGCAATGACCATGTCACTGTCGATGGCGGCGCGCAGGTCAAGGCCGGCCGAACCGGCCGTGGCATAGGCCGGCAGGTGGGACTGCAGGCGCGGGTCGAGGATTTTCAGGTCGATGGTGGGCATGGCGTTCCAATCGGGTTGCAGAGGGCAAAACGGGCAATTATCCCGCAGTTCGACATCTCGGGCGACCGGTCGGCAATGTCCGCCGTCCGCTCGGTGCTCAGCGCGAGGCCAGTGCCCGTGCCAGATGGGCGACGATGGCGCGGGCAGTGTCGTCCTTGCTCTGGCGCGGCAGGGGATGACGACCGGCATCGTCGAGCAGCACGACCTCGTTGTCGTCGGCGCCCATCGCCTGCTGTGCCAGGTTGGCCACCAGCAGCGGTACGCGCTTGCGGGTGCGTTTCTGCTCGGCAAAGTCGAGCAGGTTCTGGCTTTCGGCGGCGAAACCGACGCAGAACGGCGCATCGGCCCGGGCCGCCACGCTGGCGAGGATGTCCGGGTTCTCGACCAGTGCCAGCGTCGGCGGGCCGCCGTCCTGTTTTTTCAGCTTGTGCTCGCTGGTATTGGCGACCCGGTAATCGGCCACGGCGGCGACCGAGATGAACACATGCTGGCCGGGCAGGCTGGCCTCGACTGCCGACAGCATGTGCTGCGCCGATTGCACCGGGATGACGGTGATGCCGGTTGGTGACGGCAACGCGGTCGGGCCGCTGACCAGCGTCACCTCGGCGCCGGCATCGCGGCAGGCGCGGGCCAGCGCATACCCCATCTTGCCGCTGGAGATATTGGTGATGCCGCGCACCGGGTCGATGGCCTCGTAGGTCGGGCCGGCTGTCAGCAGCACCCTGCGTCCGGCCAGGCTGTCCGGCACGAAAAAGCCGTCCAGCAGATCGAACAGCTCGGCGGCTTCCAGCATGCGGCCGTCGCCGATCTCGCCGCAGGCCTGGGCACCGGAACCGGGGCCGAACACGGTCACGCCGTCATCGACAAGGCGGGTGATATTGCGCTGGTTTGGCGGGTTGTCCCACATCTGGCGGTTCATGGCCGGTGCCACGATCAGCGGACAGGTCCGCGCGGCGGCCAGCGTGCTGATCAGGTCGTCGCACAGACCGTGGGCAAGCCGGGCAATCAGGTCGGCGGTCGCCGGCGCGATCAGGAACGCATCGGCGCGGCGGGTCAGCTCGATATGCGCCATCCCGTTGTCCGGCCGCGTGTCCCACTGATTCAGATAGACCGGGTTGCCGCTCAGTGCCTGGAACGTGGTCGGGCCGACGAAGTGGGTGGCGGCTTCGGTCATGGCGACTTCGACGCTGTGCCCCGCCTTGACCAGCAGGCGCACCAGTTCGCAGGTCTTGTACGCAGCGACGCCACCGGCGACGCCAATCAGGAAATGTCGGGACATGAATCGGGCCTGGAAAGGTGGAAAAAATCTCCGCCGGTCGGGGCGAAGTCGACTGCAAGTGTAACCAAGCTCCGGGCCCGGGGCGACCGTTAGGCGCCGGGTGCCGGCATCGGCATAATGAATCGGGGGTTTTCCAGCCACCTGGCGTTTTTCCAGCTAATACGAAGGGAAAGGAATGCCGATTACCGACTGGCCGCCGGGTGAACGCCCGCGAGAGAGGCTGATATTGCAGGGGGCGGGGGTGTTGTCCGATGCCGAGCTGCTGGCCATCCTGTTGCGGACCGGCACGGCGGGACGCAGCGCAATCGACCTCGCTCGCGGCATGCTGTCGCATTTCGTGTCACTGGGCGGATTGCTGCATGCCCCGGTCAACGAGCTGCTCGAACAGCCGGGACTCGGGCCGGCCAAGCTCGCGCAACTGGCGGCCGCGGCCGAGATCGGCCGTCGCTGCCTGGCGGAACGGGTGTCACAGGCCAATGCGCTGAGTCATCCGGACGCGGTGCGCGACTATCTGCGGCTCAGCTACGGCTTCTCGGTGCGGGAAACCTTCGTCGCCGTTTACCTGTCGGCACAGAACCGGGTGCTGGCGGTCGAGGAATTGAGTCGTGGCACGCTGACCGAGGTCCGCGTGTACACCCGGGAGCTGATCAAGTCGGCATTGCAGCATAACGCTGCCAGCGTCATCCTGGCCCACAACCATCCGTCCGGCGAAACGGAACCGAGCCGGGCGGACCGGGATCTGACGGTAACACTCAGCAAGGCGCTGTCGCTGGTCGATATCAGGCTTGTGGATCATCTGGTGGTCACGACAACGTGCTGCACATCGTTCGCCGAGCGCGGCTGGCTGTAACGGGCTCCGGGGGGACGAACCCTATCGACCGGGACGGGAGAGGAGAATCGTCATGAACATCTTCACGATGCTGGGCGGCGTGGACTATATCGTCGTCAACAACCAGCTGGCGGTTCCCGATTTCATCTGCGGGTCGGACGACTGCCCGGATGACGATGATGTGGCACTGTCATGCAAGGTCGACGGGCGCGACATCCGCTTTACCGTGGCCGATCTCGAAGATGCCGAGCCGATGACCGACGGCGCTTTCTGGGTCGAAGGGGTCGGCAGCGTGCGTTTCCTGAGCCGGGCCGGCCTGCACTGAGCGACGTCAGGACACCCTGCCGCCACCGTCGATACCGGCGGTGGCGGCACTTTCCGTTGCGCAAACCTGCGCACATCCATGATGCCGTTGGGGTTTATCGGGGACCGGTTTTCGGGCACAGGTCTACGGTAAATCCAATACCTGCATAAAATAATTTCTTTTCATATCAGTGACATGGGCGATTTTCGCCCTGGCTGGCATGCTGCTTGCTGCACTGCAGTAAACGAATCAACGGCTGGAACGGTTAGAGCAAATACTTTACGTCCTGATGAAGGCGGCTATATTCTGTTCCAAATAATAGAACCGTGTTCCGCATAGCGGTATTTCTGGTGATCAAAGCAGGAGAGACAGATGGAGCAGCAGACGCAGTCCGATACGCTGGTCAGCTTCCGTGGCGTGCAGAAGAGCTATGACGGCGACAGCCTGGTAGTCAAACGCCTGGACCTCGACATCCGCCGCGGGGAGTTTCTGACCCTGCTTGGCCCGTCGGGGTCCGGCAAGACCACGGTATTGATGATGCTGGCCGGGTTCGAGTCGCCGACCGCCGGCGAGATCCGGCTCGATGGTCAGCTGTTGAACCGCATGCCGCCGCACAAGCGCGGCATCGGCATGGTGTTCCAGAACTACGCACTGTTCCCGCACATGAGCGTCGGTGACAACGTGGCCTACCCGCTGACCGTGCGCGGTGTCGCCAAAGCGCAGATTGCCGAACGGGTGCAGAAGGCCCTGGGTATGGTCGAACTCGGCAAACTCGCCCATCGCTACCCGTCGCAGCTGTCGGGGGGGCAGCAGCAGCGGGTGGCGCTGGCCCGTGCGCTGGTGTTCGAACCCAAGCTGGTGCTGATGGATGAACCGCTTGGTGCGCTGGACAAGCAGTTGCGCGAACACATGCAGCTGGAAATCAAGCATATCCACCAGACACTGGGCGTGACCGTGGTGTTCGTGACCCACGACCAGTCCGAAGCCCTGACCATGTCCGACCGGGTTGCGGTGTTCAAGGACGGCATCATCCAGCAGATCGACAGCCCGGCCGCGCTGTACGAAACGCCGGCCAACAGCTTCGTCGCCCAGTTTATCGGCGAGAACAATGTGCTGGCCGGGCAGGTGGTGTCGCTGGACAACGGCTACTGTGTGGCCCGGGTCGAAGGCCAGGACCTGTCCGCCCGCGCCATCTGTGTCAACGCGCCCGGCGACGCGACCACGCTGTCTATTCGCCCCGAACGCGTCCGTCTCGATCAGGCTGCGGCTGCCTGCGACAACCGCATCGAGGGCACACTGACCGAAACCATCTATCTCGGCGACCACGTCCGCCTGCGCGTCAACGTGCCGGGACAACCCAATTTCTTTATCAAGGTACCGATCGCCGATCTGACCGACAGCATGCAGCGCCACGGCGCGCGGCTGACGCTGGGCTGGCGGCGCGAGGACCTGCGTGCGCTCGACGCCGCCTGAGTACGGGATTTTCCCGCCGGCCGCCGGGACAAGCGCGGTCACCCGAACACTGTCACAAGACCCAGTTGTATCCCGAGGAGAAATGGAATGTCGAAGTGCATGAAACTGGCGGTTGCCGCCGCCATCGTGGTGGCGGGTTCCCCTGTGCTGGCCAAGGACCTGACCGTGGTGTCGTTTGGCGGCGCAAACCGGGTGGCGCAGGAAAAGGCGTTCTATCGCCCGTTCGAGAAGGCCGGCAACAGCAAGATCATTCCGGTCGATTACAACGGCGAAGTCGCCAAGGTCAAGGCGATGGTGGAGGCCGGCAAGCCGACCTGGGACGTGGTCGAGGTCGAAACCCCGGAACTGCTGCGCGGCTGTGAGGAAGGCATCTTCGAAAAACTCGACTGGAGCAAGCTCGGCGCCAAGTCCGGCTACATGAAGCCGGCCACGGTCAGCGAGTGCGGCATCGGCATCTTCGTGTGGAGCACGGCGATCGCCTACAACGCCGACAAGCTGAAGACCGCGCCGACCAGCTGGAGCGACTTCTGGGACGTGAAGAAATATCCGGGCAAGCGCGGCCTGCGCAAGGGCGCCAAGTACACACTGGAATTTGCGCTGCTGGCGGACGGCGTCAAGCCGCAGGATGTGTACAAGACCCTCGGCACCAAGGCCGGCGTCGAGCGCGCGTTCAAGAAGCTGACCCAGCTGAAGCCGAACATCCAGTGGTGGGAAGCCGGCGCGCAGCCGCCGCAGTTCCTTGCCTCCGGCGACGTGGTGATGAGCTCGGCCTACAACGGGCGCATCGAAACCGCGCAGAAGGAAGGCAAGAACCTGAAGGTGGTGTGGAACGGCTCGATCTACGACGTGGACAGCTGGGCCATCCCGAAGGGCTCGCCGAACAAGGCCGAAGCGATGAAGTTCATCGCCTTTGCCAGCCAGCCGGCGCAGCAGAAGACCTATTCGGAAAACATTGCCTACGGCCCGAGCAATCTGGCCGCCATCAAGCTGATTCCGCCGCAGGTCGCGGCCGAACTGCCGACCTCGCCGCAGAACCTGAAGGGCGCGCTGGCGATGGACGTCCAGTTCTGGGTTGATCACGGCGAAGAGCTGGAAGACCGCTTCAACGCCTGGGCCGCCAAGTAAGACGGCTGCTGCCGGCGCCCGCCGCGACGGGGGCCGGCAGCCCGCCTGCAACACTTCGCCATGACGGCGTTTCCCACAGACCGTAACGAGGACGTCGATGGACATGACTCTTCCCCGCAATGCCGCAGGGCAATTGATGTCGCTGGACGGCGAGCCGCTGGCAGTACAGCTGAAACGGCAGCAGCGGCTGAAAACCGTGCGCGCCCTGCTGCTGATCGCACCGCTGGCGGTGTTCCTGCTGGCGGTATTCATTCTGCCGATCGCCGGCCTGCTGAAGCGGGCGGTCGACAATCCGGAAGTCGTCGGCACGCTGCCGCATACCGTGGTCGCGCTGCAGGACTGGAATGGCAAGGCGGTGCCGGGCGAGACCGCCTTTGCCGCACTGGCGCGCGATCTGGAACGCGCCCATGCCGACAAGACCGTGGCCCAGGCCGCCAAGCGGCTGAACATGGAAATTGCCGGTTCGCGTTCCCTGCTGACCAGGACTGCGCGGCATATGCCGCTGGACCCTGCCGCCGGCCCGCTGAAAACGCAGTTCGTCGACATCGACGAACGCTGGAACGATCCGGCCATCTGGCACGCGATCGCCCGCAACGGCTCGTCCTATACCCCGTACTACCTGCTGGCTTCGCTGGACATGCGCGTCGGCGACAGCGGCCAGGTGGAACGGATGTCGGCCGACGAATCCGCCTACCTGAGCATTTTCGGCCGCACGCTGTGGATGGGCGTCGTGATTACCTCGCTGTGCATCCTGCTTGGCTATCCGATTGCCTACTGGCTGGCCAACCTGCCGACGCGCAAGGCCAACCTGCTGATGATCGTGGTGCTGCTGCCGTTCTGGACCTCGGTGCTGGTGCGGGTCGCCGCATGGATCGTGCTGCTGCAATCGGAAGGACTGGTCAATTCCGGGCTGATGGCGCTGGGGCTCATCAATGAACCGCTGCAACTCGCATTCAACCGCGTTGGCGTCTACGTGGCGATGGTCCACATCCTGCTGCCGTTCGTGATCCTGCCGGTGTACAGCGTGATGAAGTCGATACCGCCGACCTATCTGCGAGCCGCCGTGTCGCTCGGCAGCCATCCGATCGGCGCGTTCTGGCGGGTGTACTTCCCGCAGACCCTGCCGGGCATTGCCGCCGGTGGCCTGCTGGCATTCATCATCTCCATCGGCTACTACATCACGCCGGCGCTGCTCGGCAGCCCGAACGACCAGATGGTCAGTTACTACGTGGCCTTCTACACCAACAACACCATCAACTGGGGCATGGCTGCGGCACTGGGTGGCCTGCTGCTGCTGGCGACCATGGCGCTGTACGCGGTGTACAGCAAGCTGGTCGGCGCCAACCGGTTGAGCCTGGGCTGAGGCCGGCGAAAGGAGTGAATGTCATGTTGCCTGTCTATGCAACACCGCTGGAGAAAGCCTGGTTCTGGGCCTTCCGCGTATTCTGTGTCGGCGTGCTGGTGTTCCTGATGCTGCCGCTGCTGGTGATCGTGCCGCTGTCGTTCTCGTCCAGCACCTTCCTGCTGTACCCGATCGAATCGTTCTCGCTGCGCTGGTATGAAACGCTGTTCACTGCCGACGAGTGGATGCGCTCGCTGAAGAACAGCCTGATCGTCGGCCCGGCTGCCACCGTGATCGCCACCGTGCTCGGCACGCTGGCCTCGCTCGGACTGGCGCGCAGCGACTTTCCCGGCAAGGCCCTGCTGATGAGCATCCTGATCTCGCCGATGGTGGTGCCGGTGGTCATCGTCGGTGTCGGCACCTACCTGTTCTTCGCCCCGCTCGGCATCGCCAACAGCTATACCGGGCTGATCCTGGTCCATGCCGCGCTCGGGGTGCCGTTCGTGGTCATTACCGTGACCGCGACGCTGCGCGGTTTCGATCTGAACCTGCTGCGTGCCAGTGCCAGCCTTGGTGCCGACCCGGTGCGAACTTTCTTCCGCATCACCCTGCCGCTGATCGCACCCGGCATCGTGTCCGGCGCGCTGTTCGCGTTCGGCACCTCGTTCGACGAAGTGGTGGTCACGCTGTTCCTGGCCGGACCGGAGCAGGTGACGCTGCCCCGGCAGATGTTCGCCGGCATCCGCGAGAACATCAGCCCGACCATCGCCGCTGCCGCCGCCATCCTGATCCTGATGTCGGCCGTCATGCTGCTGGTGCTGGAATGGCTGCGCGGCCGGGGCGAGCGGCTGAAGCGTGGACCGAAACCGGCCTGAGGCTACGAGATGCGGTGATCCAGCGTAAAGCGTGCCCGGTCGTCCTGGCCGAGCACGCTGACCAGGTACGGCATCAGCGTCGCCAGTGTGTCCGGCAGGTTCCACGGCGGATTGAGGATGAACATGCCGCTGCCATGCATGCCGAAGCCGTCCGCTGACGGCGCCTGCACGCTCAGTGTGACATTGAGCCAGCCGCTGGCCGGCAGCCGCTTCAGCGCTGCCGGCAGCTCGCGCGCTTCCAGCCGCTGCAGCAGCGGATACCAGATGGCGAAGGTGCCGGTCGGGAAGCGCTGCAGGGCGTCCGCCAGCGCCTGCACCACGCGCTGGTAGTCGCGCTTGTCCTCGTACGGCGGGTCGATCAGCGTCAGCGCCCGCCGCGGCTGCGGCGGCATCACGCTCTTCAGCCCGTTGAAACCGTCGCCGACCACGACCTGCGCCCGGCGACCACTGTCGGCGAAGTTTTCTTCCAGCATGCGGCTGTCGGCCGGGTGCAGCTCGAACAGCCGCAGCCGGTCCTGATTGCGTACCGCCCGTGCCGCCACGTATGGCGAGCCGGGATAGAAGCGCAGCACGCCATCCGGATTCATCTCCCTGACCAGGTCGACATAGCGCGCCAGCGGTGCCGGCAGATCGTCACGCTCCCACAGCCGGGCGATTCCACTCTCGAATTCGGCATTCTGCGTCGCATAGCCTTGATCGAGCGCGTAGCAGCCGGCACCGGCATGGGTATCGACATACCAGTACGGCTTGTCCTTCTGGCCCAGATAGTCGAGCAGCAGTAATTCAATAGTGTGTTTCAGCACGTCGGCGTGGTTGCCGGCGTGAAAGGCGTGGCGATAACTGAGCATGGGAACCGGTGGGGGTGTGGCGGGCTGCGGGTAAATGGGGCGGTCCGTGACGGACCGATGGCGCGGGCGCCGATTATACCCCGGCACGGACAGGCCGCATGAGCCGCCATGCGTTCCTGCGCCGGCCGGCAGTGCTCAGCGAAGACAGGCAGTGAAGGCCAGGGAACTGACCGGCACCCGCAAAAAAGCCGGAAACGCATCGCCTGCGTTCCCGGCTTTTCTGTCCATGCCGTTGCCGGCAGGGGGGCGGATCAGGCTACCCCGGCGTCCATCGCCTGACGGTCGGCATGGTAGCTGGAGCGCACCATCGCGCCGACGGCGGCATGCTTGAAGCCGATCTCGTAGGCGCGGTCCTCGTACTGCTTGAACTGGTCCGGATGGACATAGCGCAGCACCGGCAGGTGGCCGTTGGACGGTTGCAGGTACTGGCCGATGGTCAGCATCTCGATGTCGTGGGCGCGCATGTCTTCCAGCACCTCGTAGACTTCTTCATCGGTTTCGCCGAGGCCGACCATGATGCCGGACTTGGTGGCCACTTTCGGATTCAGCGCCTTGTACTGCTTCAGCAGTTCCAGCGAGTGCTGGTAGTCGGCGCCCGGACGGGCCTGCTTGTACAGGCGCGGCGCGGTTTCCAGGTTGTGGTTCATCACGTCCGGCGGGGTGCGGGTCAGGATGTCGAGGGCGAGGTCGAGCCGGCCACGGAAGTCGGGGACCAGTACTTCGATCTGGGTCGAGGGCGAGGTGGCGCGGATTGCGCTGATGCAGTCGGCGAAATGCTGGGCACCGCCATCACGCAGGTCGTCGCGGTCGACCGAGGTGATGACCACGTACTTGAGCTTCATGGCGGCGACCGATTCGGCCAGGTGCTTGGGCTCGTCCGGGTCCAGCGGGCTCGGGCGGCCGTGGCCGACGTCGCAGAACGGGCAGCGGCGAGTGCAGATATCGCCCATGATCATGAAGGTGGCGGTACCGTGGCTGAAGCATTCGCCGATATTCGGACAGCTGGCCTCTTCGCACACGGTGTGCAGCTTCTGGCTGCGCAGGATGTCCTTGATCTCGAAGAAACGCTGGCCGGTCGGCAACTTGGCACGAATCCATTCCGGCTTCTTCAGCTTCTCTTCCAGCGGCACGATCTTGATCGGGATGCGCGCAGTCTTGGCTTCGCCCTTGTGCTTTACGCCGGCCGTATTGTCGATTTTCATGCAGTCTCTTCCTCTGTTGGCGCCAGCCGCGTGGCCAGATGCGGAATCAGTTTGTCGGCGACCTCGGCGAGCGTCGGTGCCGGGGTGTGGAGTTCAGCCAGCTGCGTGACCTGCAGGCCCTCGTAGCCACACGGATTGATCCAGCCGAACGGGGCCAGGTCCATGTTCACATTGAGGCTCAGGCCGTGGTAGGTCGCGTGGTTGCGGATGCGCAGGCCCAGCGAGGCGATCTTGCGTGCGTCGACGTAGACGCCGGGCGCATTCTCGTCGCCATGCGCGTCGACGCCATACTCGGCCAGGGTATCGATGATGGCGGCCTCGATCCGGCGCACCATCTCGCGGATGCCGTAGCCGCGCCGCTGCACGCTCAGCAGCAGGTAGACCACCAGCTGGCCAGGGCCATGATAGGTGATCTGGCCGCCGCGGTCGGTCCTGACCAGCGGGATATCGGTCTGGCGCAGCAGGTGTTCGGGCTTGCCGGCGAGGCCGAGGGTATAGACCGGTGGATGTTCGACGATCCACAGCGCGTCGGGCGTGTCAGCAGTGCGGGCGTCGGTGAACGCCTGCATGTCGCGCCAGACGGGTTCGTAATCGGCCAGGCCGAGGTGGCGAATTTGCATAGTTGGCTGAATGAAGGTGGCGGACCGGCCGCTCGTGCAAGCGCATGTGCGAGCGGCCTTCGCGGGGCGAAGGCCGTCGGGCGGTCCGGGAAAAACCGTTCGGTCCGCTAGCTTACAGCACGACCTTGACCAGCGGGTGGCCGCTGAGCGAGCGATACAGGTTGTCGAGCTGTTCCTTCGACGTGGCGTTGACCGTCAGCGTCAGCGACAGATAACGGCCGCTGCTGCTTTCGCGCATCATCAGGTCGAGTTCGGCATCGAAGTCGGGCGCGTGAATGCGTACTTCCTCGATGACGACGGGAACGAATTCCTCGTGTTTGTCCCCCATGACTTTCAACGGAAAGCGGCAGGGGAATTCCAGCAGGGTGTCTTGCGATTTTTCAGACACGGCAGTCTCCAGAGCAGTGGCGCGTCACGGCGGACGCGCCACCGGCGCGGGTCAGGCGAACCAGAGGCGGATGGTATCGAACAGGCGCGAGAAGAAGCCGCCTTCGTCGACCGCCTTCAGGGCGACGACCGGTTGCTCGGCGATGGTCTTGCCATCCAGCGTCAGCGTCAGCTTGCCGACCGCCTGGCCGGCCTTGACCGGGGCGATCAGCGGCTGGGTCGTCGTCATCTGCACCTTGATCTGGCTGGCGGTGCCCTTGGGAACCGTCGAGTAGATATCGTGCTGGAAGCCGATGCCCACGCTGTCACTGCTACCTTTGTAGACCTTGACCGTCGAGACCGGTTTGTTTGCAGCATAAAGTCGCGGCGTATCGAAGAATTGCAAGCCGTAGTTCAGCAATTTCGAGCTTTCGACCGCACGGGCTTCCGGGCTGGCCGTACCGACGACAACCGAAATCACCCGACGACCGTCGCGGTGGCTGGATGCGACCAGGTTGTAACCGGCGTCATCGGTGTAGCCGGTCTTCATGCCGTCGACCGACGGATCGCGGTACAGCAGCAGGTTGCGGTTCGGCTGGGTGATGTGGTTGTAGGTGAACGACTTCATCGAGTACAGCGGGTAGAACTCGGGAAAATCGCGCACCAGTGCGGCCGACACCGTCGCCAGGTCGCGGACCGACGTGTAGTGGTTCGCGTCCGGCAGGCCGTCGACGTTGTTGAAATGGGTGCTGCGCATGCCGAGATTGGCCGCTTCGCGGTTCATCATCTGCACGAACACCTCGCTGCTGCCGCCAACGGTCTCGGCCAGCGCGACGCAGGCGTCGTTGCCGGAGACGATGATCATGCCGTGGATCAGGTCATTGATCGTGACCGGCGTGCGCGGGTCGACGAACATGCGCGAGCCCCCGGTTTTCCAGGCATTGGCCGACGGCAGAACGGTCTGGTCGAGTTTCAGGCGGCCGGCCTTGATGTTCTTGAACACCACGTAGGCGGTCATCAGCTTGGTCAGCGATGCCGGCGATACGCGCTGGTCCGGATTCATCTGGGCAATGGTGCGGCCGCTGTAGAAGTCGTACAGGAAATAAGCCTTGCCGGCGATCTCCGGCGGCGGTGGCGTAAACGAAGCCGAGGCGGCGAAACCTGCTGTCGAGGAAAGCAGCAGGGAGGCGGTCAGAGCAGCAGAAATCAGTTTTTTCATTGCGAAAAGAAGACTCGGGAGGCGGTCGGAAAACGAGCGGATTATACGCGTCGATTCCCGGCGATGTGGCTTTGCGCCGCCAATTGGCGCAGGATTTGTGCAGTGCAGCTTTTCAAACACCTGTCGCCCGCTTTGGGCTAATCTGTTCAGCATCCCCGCGTAACGCTACCAGCCCCCTTGTCATGTCAAATCCAGATTATTTGCAACGCATCCTGACCTCGCGAGTGTATGAAGTCGCCGAGGAAACGCCGCTCGAACCGGCTCCGAACCTGTCCCGCCGTCTGCAGAACCAGATTCTGATCAAGCGTGAAGACCTGCAGCCGGTGTTCTCGTTCAAGATTCGTGGCGCATACAACAAGATGGCCCGGCTGACGCCGGAAGAACTGGCGCGCGGCGTGATTACCGCCAGTGCCGGCAACCACGCCGCTGGCGTGGCGCTGTCGGCGCAGAAGCTTGGCTGTGAAGCGACCATCGTCATGCCGGAAACCACTCCGCGCATCAAGATCGATGCCGTGGCCCGTCGCGGCGCCAAGGTCGTGCTGCATGGCGATTCGTTTACCGACGCCTACCTGCATGCGGTCAAACTGACCGAATCGACCGGCGCCACCTATGTGCCGCCGTTCGATGATCCGGACGTGATCGCCGGGCAGGGCACCATCGGCATGGAAATCCTGCGTCAGTGCACCAAGCCGATCCACGCCGTGTTCGTGGCGATCGGCGGCGGCGGGCTGGCCGCAGGGGTTGCCTGTTACATCAAGCGCCTGCGTCCGGACATCAAGGTGATCGGCGTGCAGACCTTCGATTCGGACAGCATGGCGCGTTCGATCTCCGTCGGTCATCGGGTCGAACTCAAGGATGTCGGCCTGTTCTCGGACGGGACGGCGGTCAAGCTGGCCGGCGAGGAAACCTTCCGCCTGTGCCGCGAGTTTCTCGACGAAGTGATCCTGGTCGACACCGACGCCATCTGCGCGGCGATCAAGGACGTGTTCGAGGAAACGCGCAGCATTCTGGAACCGGCCGGCGCACTGTCGGTGGCCGGCCTCAAGGCCTATGTCGAGCGCGAGCAACTGGCCGGGCAGACGCTGATTGCCGTTGCCAGCGGCGCAAACATGAACTTCGACCGCCTGCGTCACGTGTCCGAACGCTCGGAACTCGGCGAACAGCGCGAAGCGGTGCTGGCGGTGACCATTCCGGAAACCCCGGGCAGCTTCAAGAAATTCATCTCGCTGGTCGGCCGCCGCAACATCACCGAATTCAACTACCGCTATGGCGATGCGAAAACCGCGCACGTCTTTGTCGGCATCCAGGTGGAAAAGCGCGGCGACGTTGCCGCCATCGTGTCGGAACTGGCGGCCAGCGGGCTGGAAGCGCTGGACCTGACCGACAACGAACTGGCCAAGCTGCATATTCGCCATCTGGTCGGCGGCCATGCGCCGGCTGCAGACGAGCGCGTGTTCCGCTTCGAGTTCCCGGAACGGCCGGGCGCGCTGATGCGCTTCCTGTCGGCGATGCGGACCGACTGGAACATCAGCCTGTTCCACTATCGCAACCACGGTACCGATTACGGCCGGGTACTGGTTGGCGTGCAGGTCGCGGCGAACGACCATGCGGCGTTCAACCGCTTCCTGTTCGAGCTCGGTTATGCGTATGTGGACGAGACCGAAAACCCGGCGTACAAACTGTTCCTGGGAAAACTGGAGCGGAGCCAGGCATGATTGATGCCGTCCTGTTCGATCTCGATGGAACACTGGCCGACACGGCGCGCGACCTCGGCTGGGCGCTGAATGCGCTGCTGGCCGAAGAGGGGCGTGCCGGCCAGCCGTATGAGGCGGTGCGGCCGATCGCCAGCCATGGCGCGCGCGGTCTGGTGCGGCTCGGCTTCGGCATCGACCGCGACCATGCCGATTTCGAGCGGCTGCGCCTTCGCTTCCTCGACCTGTACGACACCCACTTTGCCGTCGACACCGTGCTGTTCGACGGCATCAACGACATGATCTGCGACCTCGACGCGGCCGGTCTGACCTGGGGCATCATCACCAACAAGCCGTCGCGCTTCACCGACCGGCTGGTGCCCGAACTGGGCTTTGCCGTGCCGCCGGCAGTGGTGGTCAGCGGGGATACCGCCGGCGTCGCCAAACCCGATCCGGCGCCGATGCACTGGGCGACCCGCGCCATCGACATCGTGCCGACCCGCTGCCTGTACGTCGGCGATGCCGAACGCGACATCCAGGCGGGCAGGGCGGTCGGCATGCGCACCGTGCTGGTCAACTGGGGCTATATCGATGCCGCGGAAATGCCGGAAAAATGGGGCGCGGACCACGCCATCGACGTGCCGGACGAACTGGTCTCGCTTTGCCGCCAGTACCGTGTATAATCACTGTAACTTAAGCCGCACAGGCTGCACTCTTCGGGGACGACATGGCTTCGACGGGGGTTGCAAAGCGGATGAGGGCATACCGGGATCTCAGTCACCCCGTTAAACACTGAATTTATATAGTCGCAAACGACGAATCTTACGCTCTGGCTGCTTAATTGCACCAGACTCTACACTGTCTCGCCCATCGGGCAGGCCGGGTCAAACCGGCAGTAGAGTCATTTAGATGGGATCGTGTCGGACCGGGTCACTTGATCCGGCACTAAATCCAAGGTGACTCGCCAATGTGCAGCCTGTCGGTCGGCGGTACAACGGTTAAAACCAAATGGCCAGACTAAGTATGTAGAACTCACCGTAGAGGACTTCCGGACGCGGGTTCGATCCCCGCCGTCTCCACCAATTCTACGTGTCACAGTGTGGCACAGCAGTTCAAAACCCCCGTGGCTACTGGCTTCGGGGGTTTTTGTTTGTGTCATGACATGCCATGATGTGTGCCGACATACCGGCCCATCTGTTGGTTTTTTTGCTGGTATTTCGACCATGTGCAAATCGTCGTACCAACATTGAGCCACCAACATGCCGCTAACCGATACAGCCTGCCGTAACGCCAAGCCTAGAGAGGATGGAAAGCCGGCCAAGCTGTCGGACGGGGCTGGGCTGTTCCTGCTGGTCAATACCGTGGGCAAATACTGGCGGCTGGCCTACCGCTTCGGGGGCAAGCAAAAGACCTTGGCGCTGGGGGTGTATCCGGGAGTCAGTCTGAAAGAAGTCCGCGAACGCCGCGACGAGGCTCGCAAGCTGCTGGACAGTGGTGTTGATCCGGGCGAGGCGCGCAAGGCGCAGAAGGCGGCCGGCACACTCAATGCAGCAAACTCGTTTGAGGCTATCGCCCGCGAGTGGCACGCCAAGTACCTGCCGACGTGGACCGAAGGACACGCGGACCGGATCATGCGCCGCTTTGAGGTAGACGTTTTCCCGTGGATGGGAGGCCGCCCGGTCGCCAACATTGACGCCCCGTCACTTCTGGCCGTCCTGCGCCGCATCGAGGGCAGGGGGGCCGTAGACACCGCGCACCGAGCCATGCAGAGCGTCGGCCAGGTATTCCGCTATGCCATCGCTACCGGGCGCGCGGAACGCAACCCCGCCGCTGATTTGGTCGGAGCGCTGGCCCCGGTTATCAAGCAATCGTTCGCCACCATTACCGACCCGCGCGGCGTGGCCGAACTACTGCGCGCCATCGACGGCTATCAGGGCACATTTCCGGTGCAGTGTGCGCTAAAACTGGCCCCGCTGGTATTTGTGCGCCCTGGCGAACTGAGGCAAGCCGAGTGGGCAGAAATCGACCTGGACGCGGCGACATGGGTCATTCCCGCCGAGCGGATGAAGATGCGCGAAAAGCACATTGTTCCGCTGTCGGATCAGGCTGCCGCCATCCTGCGCGAGCTGCACCCGCTGACAGGGCGCGGCCGCTACGTGTTCCCCGGCGCACGCACCAACGGGCGGCCGATGAGCGAGAACACCGTTAATGCTGCCTTGCGCCGGCTCGGCTTCGACAAGGACACCATGACCGGACACGGCTTCCGGCACATGGCGTCAACGTTGCTGAATGAACAGGGGTGGAACCGCGACGCGATAGAACGGCAAATGGCGCACGGAGAGCGTAACCAGATCAGAGCGACGTACAACTATGCCGAGTACCTGCCCGAGCGCCGCCGCATGATGCAAGCGTGGGCAGACTACCTGGGCACGCTGAAAGAGGGTGGCAAGGTAATCCCGTTCCGACGGTCCGCCTGACCCCCTCTTTGGGGCACCTTTAGCCGCGCCTACTTCGACGGAAGGAAAACCGGGATACCCTGCCCGGCTGGCGCGGCAATCTATTGACAGGGTTTGCACTAAGGGAGTGCAGATGTTAAGGCTATTTGATGACGCTCAGTATTTCGGAAAGCAAGAGCTACCCAGTCCCGAAAATGTCCCAGATCTTTCCTTGTGGGCATTGGTTGAAGTGCTGACGGTTGAACAGGCCGCCATGTTGATCGGTGGCATTGACCCTTCGGAATTTCGACTCATTGAGTTGGCGCAAGGGTCCGTACATACCGCCATGTACAAGCGAGCTGTTGTTGCACGTCAGGCGTTGTGCGGAGCAATCAGCCTTGGAACGTTGCCTTCATTGGAAGTATGGCAGCAAAGCTGGAGTGGCGACCAATACGTAATCGGAGCAAAGCAATCTGCCAGCCCCGCCGACATCGTTGCAGAGAGAACAACCATACAGACAAGTGCACTGTTGTCATGGCTCGCTAGGAAACAATTCCGCACGATCAAGCAGGATGTAAAAGAGGCCATTGCATCCGCTTTCCGCAAGGGCTGGCAGCAAGGGGAAACCCAGCAAAAAAACGGCGAAGTCTCCGAAGCGCAGCCCATGGCAATACTCCCAAAGCGTACCTATACAACACCACCACTGGATGTTATTGAAGAGGTAATAGCCGAGCATTGGGAAGGTTACGACCCCTCCGACCCTAATGCCAAAGCGCCAAAGCAACACGTTATTACACAGGCCATTTACCGCAAGCTTGAGGAGCGCGGAGTAGCCAACCCATCGGCAACAATGGTTGATTATATGGACCGCATCGCCAGGCATCCAAACGCCAAATCTGGCGGCAACAAAAAACTAAAGGGTTAAACCCATAAAATCCAATACAGGCAAGGCTTTCAGGTTGGGTTAAACCCAGCAAACCCGGATTGGGTTTAACCCTTTGGCTGTTGCCTTCAACCCGAGAAAGCGCGGTTTCATGGATGCGTCACCACGACGTGCCACAGGAAACCGCACCATGCAAACCGCTACACTCACCTGCCCAAGCGCACCCAGCCACGCCATCCCCTACGGCACCCTTCCCGCTACCGGCCTTGTCCGTCAGAAAGACCTGCTGCCATGCTTGCCGTTCGCCTCCTCGCAACTGTGGCGACTGGTCAAGGCTGGCAAATTCCCCGCCCCTCTGAAAATCTCCCCTCGCGTCACCTGCTGGCGCGTAGAGGACGTGCGGGCGTGGCTTGATGCTGTTGGTCAGCCGGAGGCCGCCCAATGACCGCCATCGTGATCGAAAAAAGCCCGGTCGAGCACCTTCACATCGAGCGCCGCGAATACAAGGGCAGGCCCTACATCGACATTCGCGCCCATGCCGATTTCGGCAATGGCGAGGGGTTCGTGCCGACCAAGAAGGGCATCACCCTGCCGCCCGACCGGCTGGGCGAGCTGATCGAAGCATTGCAGACGATTCAGGAGGGCGAGGCATGACACCGACCACATATGAGACCGGCCTACCGCTGGTGCTGGCCAAGGACGGCCCGCGCATTGACTCGCGCATCGTGGCTGAGGAACTGGGCATCGAGAACCGCGCCTTGCTCCAAAACATCGACAACTATCTGCCGAAGTTCAATGCGTTCGGGGTAGTCACATTTCAAACGCAGAAACCCCCGAAAGGTTCCAAGGGCGGGATGCCGGTGCGCTTCGCCCTGCTGAACGAGGACCAAGCCTATTTCGCCGTCACGCTGTCGCGTAACACCGAACAAGCGGTCAAGGTGAAGTTCCGGCTAGTGCGGGCCTTTGGCGAGGCACGCAAGCAGCAGGACGCCCGCCAGACCCAATACCTGCCGTTCTACCACCTGGCCCATGATGCCGCCCGCAGCATGGCGCAGACGGCCCAGCAGCGCGGCAGCGAGGCACCGGAACAGGTGTTCCATACCAACGTCGAGCGGCTGATTAACCGCGTGTTCGGCATCGAGACCGGCCAACGAGCCAGCCTGTCGCCGGCTATGCGGAACGCCGTCAGCACGGCTTACCAACTGGTGAGCGCAGCGGTGGCCGATACATTGGCTGACGGTGGCGACCACAAGGCTGCTTACCGTGAAGCCGAACGCCGTGTAACTGACTTCGCCCGCCTATTCGGACCGGCGCAACCGGGGAGGCTGGCCGCATGACCCTTGCTCACTCCCTCGCATCGCGCTACATTGCTCCCGTACCGTTCAATAGCGGTACCGGGCTTGGCGGCCCGA
Source organism: Microvirgula curvata (assembly GCF_054781615.1). NCBI lineage: Bacteria > Pseudomonadati > Pseudomonadota > Betaproteobacteria > Neisseriales > Aquaspirillaceae > Microvirgula > Microvirgula curvata. The sequence continues at coordinate 150,563 of NZ_BAAGUB010000036.1, forward strand.
ACACAAAGGCGGACGGCCGCCCAGCGGCTATTTTTACGTCCGTCCACAACACCATTGCTGCGCCTTCTATGCCGAGCCGTGGTGGGGGCGTGCTTGCACGCGCCGGTTCCTTTGTGCCGGTCCGCCAACCCTGCCATGCGCTCGGCACCCTCGCTTGGCGGCGAGGGGTCGAGCTTCACGCTCACAAAGGAGGCCACCATGCCTAGCATCGCCTTGCGCGCTGTCCGCGCCCTGTTCCCACTCTCCGCCGTTCCTGTATCCACTGTACCGACCCATGCCGAAGCGTGCGCCGTGGCGCGCCTGCTGGTGCTGCAAGGCAAGCGAATTGCCATCGCCCCGGCCGACCGTGGTTACACCGTGTCGGAGGTGCGAGCATGAACACCATCAAGCCCTTGGGCATCCGCTGCGACCAGAACGGCTTTGAACTGCTGGCTATCGCGCGCGAACATCTGCAAGAGTCTGACAAGTTCATTGAGAGCGCTGGTTGCTACGCGCCGAATGTCACCATGGAAGATGCCGCGCTGGCTGAATCGGTGGCGGAAGTGATGTTGGTAGACAGCATCGCCGGATTACAGGCCATCGGCCACCTAATCCGCCACCGCGATGGGCATGACATCGGGGGCACTGACAAGGTGCTCTCGCAAGTCGGCTGCTTGGCATCCCTGCTGGCCGACATGCAGCAATACGCGCTGGACGCACTTGGCGCGGCTCAAGCCCGTTGCTGGGCGCACGAACGCATTGCGGCAAGCCGCAACCGCTCCAATCCCATTCCTCAAAACTGAGGGCAGCACAATGAATGCAAATTTTCCGGGAAGTTACACACCGGGGGGCAAGTCACGTCTGGACGCCGACACTGTGCGCGCCGCCGCGTCCGGGCGCTGGCCGTCGATCCTGGCTGATCTGGGTATTGCAGCCGCCGTGCTGGGCAAGCGTGGCAACCAGCCTTGCCCGGCCTGCGGTGGGCGCGACCGTTTCCAGTTCATTGACAAAGACGCCGGCCGTTTCGTCTGCCGTGCGCTGGACCGCCAAGGCGGCGACGGCTTTGCGCTGGTCGAGCACTGGCTTGATTGCGGTTTTGCCGACGCGCTACGGGCCGTCGCCGGTGTGCTGGGGCTGGCGGGCGACGCAGAGCTGTTGCACCCCTCGCTGCCGCACCGCGAGGCTGCCAACCCGACACCCTGCGCCAGCGCCGACCGTACCGACCGTCTGAGCGCGCTATGGGACGCTGCCCGCTCCGTCACCCCCACCGATCCGGTCGGGCGCTACTTGGCCAGGCGCGGGCTAGGGGCGGTGGCCGACACTTGCCCGGCTGCGCTGCGCTATCACCCGGCGCTGCCGTACTGGCACCCAGACAGCAACGGGCGCCCGGTGGAGCTGGGACGCTTCCCGGCCCTGCTGGCGCGGCTGACGGCCCCGGACGGCACGCTCGCCGGCCTGCACCGCATCTACCTGAGCGCCAGCAGCGACAAGCTGACGCAGTGTCTCGCCGGCGAGCTGCTGCCGGCCAAGAAGCTGGCCACCGTGCGCGAGGGAGCGAGCAAGGGCGCGGCGGCACGGCTGTACCCACCTGAGGCGGGCCGGCTGGCGCTGGCCGAGGGCATCGAAACCGCGCTGGCTGTCGCACAGGGTTCCGGCTTGCCGGCATGGGCGTGCGTATCAGCCGGTGGGCTGGCGCGGGTGATCCTGCCGCCTGAGGCGACCGACGTATGGGTTTTTGCCGACCACGATGCCAGCGGCACCGGTCAGCGGGTGGCCGAGCGACTGGCGCGACGCCTTCGAGGTGAGAGCCGGCGCGTGCGGGTGCTGCTGCCAGAACTGCCGGGGGTGGATTGGCTGGATGTGTGGAGCGAACAACAAAAAAGGAACGCCACATGAGCGCGAATGCAAGGAAAGCCGAAGCGGCCGTCTATGGGGTGCTGGATATGCTGGCGGACAGCGGCGGCGCTCTCGACGCTAACGGTATTGCCGAAGTGCTGTTTTCACACTTCGCGGCCAACTGGGCTGCCCTGTCGCTGGATGACAAGTTGGTCATGGCCCATGCCGTTGCTGCCCTGAGTCTTGCCGGCCCCTGCATCGGGCCGATTGGGCGTGCCAGCCTGGACGACATACGGCAAGCTGCCGCGCGTGGTGAGCGTATCGACGCCTTGCCAGTGGGAGGGCGGTGCCATGAGCGCGAATGACCTGCAAACCCTCAAAGACGCGGCAACCCTGCCGCCCGATCCGCTTAAACCGCGCTTTGACGTGACCCGCGACGGTGTGTTCTACGTCGGCACCAAGACCGACCGAGACAGCGGTGAGGTGGTGGAACTGCCTCCGCTGTGGCTGTGCGACCGTCTGGAGATTGTCGGCAGCGGCATCGACGACGGCGGCGACGCTTACCGTCTGGTGAAGTGGATCAGCCGCATCGACAAAGAGCCGCGCCTCATTGCCATGGCAAATGCCTGTATCGGAGAGCGGGATTGCTGGGCGCAGTTGCGCGCGGGCGGGCTGGCACATTCGCCGCGCCGCGCCGCACTGGAACATTTGGCGCTGTACCTGCAACGGGAAGGGGCGACCACGCTGCACCACGTTACTGAGCGCGGCGGCTGGCGCAATGGCGCATACATTCTGCCGTCCGGGGAGGTAATCGGAGAGGCCCGTCCGCCCGTGTTCTATCACGGCGATACCAGTAGCGCCGCCGCCTACCAGCCGTGCGGCACGGCCGAGGGCTGGCGGGACAGTGTGGCGAAGCTGGCGCGGGGTAATACCCGGCCCATGCTGGCCATCGGCGCGGCGCTGGCCGCTCCGTTGCTGCATCTGGTTGAGCTGGAATCGGGTGGCATTCACTTGTTCGGCCCGTCCGGCTGCGGCAAGACCACCAGCGCCAAGGCCGGTGCGAGCATATGGGGTGAGCCGCGCGGCCAGGTATTGAACTGGGACAGTACCGCGCTGGCACTAGCCAATGCTGCTGCCGCGCGCAATGACGGTCTGATGCTGCTGGACGAGATGGGCCAGGGCGATCCGCGCGCCGTCAGTATGGCGGCTTACCGGCTGTTCAACGGCACCGGCAAGATGCAAGGGGCCAAGGACGGCGGCAACCGTGAGCAAGCCCGCTGGCGTGTGCTGGTACTGTCTACAGGGGAAATCGACCTGTCCGCTTTCATGAGCAGCGGCGGCCACCGCACCCATGCCGGGCAAGAAGTGCGGCTGGCCAGCCTGCCGGCCGACGCCGGCAAGGGGCTAGGGGTGTTCGATACGCTCAATGGCTACGCCAGTTCGGGCGATCTGGCCGAAGCGCTGGAACAGGCCGCCACGGCCCAGCACGGCACCGTCGGCCGCGCCTTTACTGCCCACGTCGCCGGCCAGCCCGACACCATCACCCGCCGCCTGCGTCGTGCCATTGAGGACTTGCGGGGCGTGTTGCCTGCCTCTGTTAGCGGTCAGGTACGCCGGGTGGCCGCCCGCTTTGCCGTGATTGCCGAAGCGCTGGAACTGGCAACCGATGCCGGCCTGACCGGCTGGGCACCTGGAGAGGGCCGCGCTGCCGTGATTGGCTGCATGGCTGACTGGCTCGACCGCTACGGCATTGGCAATCGGGAAGATGTGTTGATTCTTGAGCAGATAGAAGGCTGGTTTGCCCTGCACGGGAATAGCCGCTTCATCCTCTGGGACAGTGCCAGCGGCGACAGCGAGCCAATGACGCGGGATTGCGCCGGTTATTTCCGCCGCGCGGTCGATAGCCTGAACTGGCTGGTGCATCCGTCCGTATTCGTGGATGAAATTGCCAATGGCTTTGACCGGGCGGTTGCTGCTGCTGTGGCAGCCAAGGCCGGCATGTTGACTCGTGGCAGTGACGGCAAGGCGACCAGCAAGCACCGCACGCCGGACTACCCGACGCCGAGGCGCTTCTATCACTTCACCGCCACCGTGCGCCGGCAGGACGACAGCGGCGACTAGCAAAACGTACACGCGCGAAAAAAACAGGTGGAACAGGTGGAACGGTGGAACAACTCTCTGAAAGCCTTATCTGTGGCGGGTTTGGCTGTTCCACCTGTGTTCCACCTGACCGAATCAAGGTGGAACAAAACCGGCCATTTCGTACTTGTTCCACCTGACGCGCTGACAAGGTGGCACAGCGGTGGAACAGCTAGATCGGCCATGGTGGCGGGTTTGCGGGGTTTGTTCCACCGTTCCACCTGTTCCACCACGTTTTGTGCGTATATAGAGAAAAGCTGTCATATGCGAGGCTGCAAGCAATGACAAAAGAATCAGTCACCCTCGCCACGCTGGACGAAGCCGACCGCGAGCTGTTCGAGGAACGCGCCGCCGTCTGCCTGTTCGACGGCGGCATGGGGCAGCAGACGGCAAAGCGCACATCAAGCCAGCGGGCGAATGCGACCGCCAATTTAGGGTGCAGCCATGTCCCGCCGTTACGCCCCTTGCGGGCATGGATTAATTCCCCGGAATTCCGGGTATTAAGCAGCTCGGACAGGGCGGTGATGTATTGGTCGGTTTCCCGGTTGGCCAGCCAATGGTCTACCCGTTTGCCAAAACGCTCTGCTGCCACCATGGCATTGAACCAGCCATCCTCACGGAATTGCATGGTATGGCCGTCGGACTCAGCCTTGATGATTTGCATCATGTCGATCTCCACCCGCAAATAGATGTCCACGGCCGGCAGCGTTGCGGGAGATTGTGGCGCTACTGTCCGACGCTGGCCGGGAGCTGACCCTGAGCCAGATACAAACGCACCTGGACGGATTCCGCGAGCTGCCCGAGCTGTCAGCGGCGATGATCCGTTTGCATCGCAAGGGGCTGGTGATCGCCGAACGGGTGGAGCGACCGACTGACCGGGGTAGCCGCGTGGTGAAGTGCCATCAGCCTGCCCGGACGAACGATCAATACCGTATCGCGGCGTAGCGATACATTAAGGAAACAGACATGAGGGACACCGCCAGAAAGCGCGCAATCCTGAAAATGCTGGAAGTGCAAACCGAACGCGACCGGCTGGAATACGGGAGACCACCTTACACCGCAACCACCATAGCCGAAGAGATCGGCGGAAGCGTTCAGTCCGTCGCCCGTACCCTGCGCGGCATGGCGAAGGATGGGCAACTGATTGCCGTGCGGGATCGGCAAGAGGTCTGGAACGCCATAGCAGACGGCCACATCGAAATGACCGTCACCGCCTACTACAGCGCCCGCACGATGGAGCATGACATGGCCGCTGCCAAACTGTGGGCTGATGGCGCAGACGAGCGGCAGAGACTTGCGCTGGAAGGATTCTCCCAAGCGCTCGGCATGGTGCGGCAATGACCTCCTAAGCCGTAGCCAGGTCGGTATCTCTGCAAACCGAATTGCTGTGATATGTCCTTGATTGGGAAAGTTGCTTCGGCTGTGGGGCTGTGCAGGGTGGTGTAGCCACCGGGTTTGAATCAGGAGATTTCGATGCACTCTCGGCGGCTGGTCTTTAAATGCTTCAGATAGAAGCAAATATATTCTTGCTAATTGCACGAGTATGTGTGCAGTAGCATGTGCTAAAACGGTAGGCTAAACAGTGCGCTGCTTTAAGTTTTTGATTCTGCACGCATCTTCTGCCTCGGCACGAGTATGGAATACTTTATTCAGCCGTCGCTCTCGCACCTTGTCGTAGATATAAAATTTTCTGACGGGGCGATCAAGGGTCTCCCCAGGCTTAAGGCTTTGATGAATAACGGCCGGATGAACGGACTGTATGACATACCGAGGCTCCATGTGTTCTCCCTTGTGCGTAGTGAATTTACGCATTGAGCTATATCAAGATTATGCAAATATTATGACGTGAGCTTGATAAGGGAGGGGGTGTCGAAAGTCTGGCCGGGGTCAGGCCATAGACCGCCCGTTCCCTCACGTGCGGAAAATTTCTCCCCGTGGCGATTTTGTTAAAGGGGCATTCCTGTCCTGTTTCCTTGACTGGCGCGGGTTTGCGCTGCATTCACGCTCAGTCGGATGTTAAAGCGCTGTTAAAGCTGGCGGGCCGTCCGCCAGCCGTTGAACACGCTCACACCCGGCCGAATGGCTGTTTTCAAAATCAACCCCATGAATGGGCCGTGAGAGGGGGGCAGGGTTATTTGAGTCCCTAAAAGGACGTGTCCCCTTCGGGCTTGGTCGCACGGCACGGCCATACCGGGATTTCCCGGTTTCGCCCGTCGGCAAGCAGGGGGGGGGCCGGCAGCCAAGCCGTAGACCCGGCATCCTGCACGCATTGCAAAAGCCAAAACTGGCTTTTGTTGCCAGTGTGCCCGCGAGCGCCCCGTGCCAGTTGCTGGACCCAAGCGAGGGGCTTGGGCGAGCACGGGTTACTACCGCCCCGAACTGAGGCACCGAATTTCCGCAGTCATTGAGCGGGGCAGGCTGGCTTGAAGTGAGGCAACCACACAGTGCCAGCCAAGTAGCCGGTACGCATCAGGTACGCAGGGAATCCCCGTACACCGGGGTTACGCGACCAGTACGCGCGCGAATGACCAGGCTGACAAACCTGACACCTGAAAAAGCGGCTCTATGCCGGCCCGTCGAAGGCGTGACGGATGGCCTCAAGGCTGGGCAAGGAAGTGAATGTGTTGGTATTTTTGTTGGTACTTGGCAAAGTAGGAATCATTGAAACCTAGTATTGGCGGCACTTTTGAGACGTTTTGTGATTGCCGCCGTCCCACCAATTCTGAAACCCCAGCCACCCTTGGTTGGGGTTTTTTCTTGTCTGATCGTGCTGCAAGGTGCAGCTCCGCCTGGCCTCCTCCCGAAAAACCGTAGCGGAGAGAAGTAGAGATTTCTGGCAAATTTGAGCCCATCCGGGCAGGAGATTTGTCATGAAAAAATCGAAGTTCACGGAAGAGCAGATTGCCTTAGCGCTGCGCCAGGCGGCATGTTGTACCGAACTGTTCGCTGCAGTTTTTGCGGTGATTGCTGCCGTTATTCTCCGCAAAGCGGATGTAGTGGCGCAGTTCGGGCATGCGACGGGCGAGTCGCGCCACAGTGGGTGTGGATGGGTGTCAATCTGGAATTGAGATCTGCCTTTTATTTCCCGATCGGGAAATAAATAACCGGGCCATGGCCTAATCACACTGAAATTTCCCGATCGGGAAATGTCGCTTGCACATAGTCCGATTGTGGCTAATAATTTCCCGATCGGGAAACTGAGCAAGCCATGACATCCATTCGATCACCTCAACAACTCGGCGATGCACTACGTGCCGCCCGCAAGCAGCTCGGGCTGACCCAGCCCCGGTTGGCTCTGGCGGCCGGGGTGGGGGTGCGCTTCATTGTCGATCTTGAAGCAGGCAAACCCACCTTACGACTAGAGAACGTACTGCGGGTCATTGATGCCCTGGGGGGAGAGATCCAGTTGAGCGGGTTGCCATCATCCATGGCCAACGATCACCGCGAGGGTGGCAACCATGGCGCATGAGCTGGAAGTCTGGCTTTTCGCCGATCGTGTCGGCACGTTGGCACTGGTCGATGGGCGGCTACGCTTTTGCTACGCACCCGATTGGCTGTCACACAAAGACACCGTTGCCTTGTCAGCCTCGCTGCCCCTGCAAGCGGCACCGTTCGATGATCGCAAAACGCGTCCCTTCTTTGCCGGTATTCTACCCGAAGGGCAGATGCGCCGCCTGATTGCGCAGCAGTTTCAGGTGTCTGGCCAGAACGACTTTGCGCTGCTGGACCACATCGGCGGCGAATGCGCCGGGGCCGTGACGTTCCTTGAGCCGGGGCAGGCTTTGCCTGTGCCAACCCGCAGCGATGACGTTCAATGACTGAGCGACGACGAAGTCGTTGCCATCCTGGATGAATTGCCGCGTCGACCCATGCTGGCGGGCAAAGACGGCTTGCGTCTTTCCCTGGCTGGTGCCCAGGACAAGTTGCCAGTGGTTTTCGATGGTGCGCGCATCGGGCTGCCCCTCAACGGCACGCCTAGCTCCCACATCCTGAAACCGGCCATCCACGGCGTTGACGACAGCGTGATCAACGAAAGATTTTGCATGGCTCTGGCAGAGGCCATGCAGCTCAAGCCAGCGAAATCAAAAGTCCACCGGGTATTGGATCGCTCGTTTCTGCTGGTTGAACGCTACGACCGACTGATCGATATGCAGGGGTACCGACAACGCCTCCATCAAGAGGACTTCTGCCAGGCACTTGGCGTGGTGCCCGAACTGAAGTACCAGAATGAAGGTGGTCCGGATCTGGTCCAGTGCTTTGACCTGGTACGCAGTGCGACGCGTCCCAGTGCGCCACAGGTACTGCGACTGCTCGACTACGTGATCTTCAATGCGCTGATCGGCAATCATGATGCGCATGCCAAGAATTTCTCTCTGCTTTACTCAGGCAAAGCCCCGTTCTGGCACCGTTTTACGACACACTCTCGACGGCGGTGTATCCAGCACTGACGCAGAAGATGGCGATGAAAATTGGCAGCAAGTACAAGTTCAGCGAAGTTCAGGGGCGGCACTGGGAGCAGTTCGCCGAAGGCGTAGGTTTTACCAGGGCACAGGCCAAACGGCGCATTCTGGAGTTGGCAAAGTTACTGCCAGCGACGGCGCGCAAGCTCCAGTCTGACCCTGGACACAGTTTTGCTGGCAATCCAGTTGTTGAGCAAATCAATACCTTGATTGATCAACGCTGCACCCTGACGATTCGACGGCTCACCGACCCCGCAGCCGAAAATGACGCGGCCGCCGAACCCTCCGTCTGAGCTGCCGTGCGGACGCGGGTTCGATTCCCGGATTCGGGAATTGAACTGGCACTGAAAGGCTGACGGGTTTGATGCACGTTCACGGCGACCAGCATGGCAAGAAAACCTGCTTGCCGGCCTGCAGTCCGGCAGGCTTTTCGATTGAGTTCGCAATGGTTCGCAGCAGCCCGCAGCGCTTCGATTGCGTACTTTCAATAGTCGCTTGATGCGAGGGGCCATCCCACACTTGTTTGCAGGATTCTGCAAACAGCAAGGACAAGCCATGAACGGTCAGTTCCTGCACACTTCAGTCAATCAGCATGATACTCACCTGAACGAAGTGGTCGCCAGGCAGGGCAAGGCGTGGGCTCAAGGTGAATTGCTACCCAGCTGCGGCGCACTGATGGCTTCTATGAAGCGTCTTGCCGCACCTTCCATGCTCTCGTCGGTGGTTTTTCCGCGGTGGGAATAGGCAACACCGAAGCCCAGATTTTTCTGCACCGGGTGGCGGCAATAGCGGGACGTCACCTGCAATTTGAGCGCTTGCCTGCCTGTTGGCGTAAGGGCTGCGGTGTCATCAAAAGTGATGTGAACATTGACGCATGGATAAGTGCGATCTTCGTCATATTGGTAGTCAGAAGCCGTTTCAACAAACCGTGGCGGAGGATTCATTGAGGCAATGCGCTTTTTGACGAAGTCAACGAAGCTGCCGCTGTCGGGGGTCGGAGGCATTTCAAATACAAATGCTTGTGCCCCATAGGTCTCCGTACTTTCAGCCCCTCTTTTTCCGAAAGAAAGGCCATTACTTGCCACGCCTGTCACGATCCACCCCTCAGAGTCCGGTGCGTATACCGGCAATATGCGGCTGGGGAAAAATTGCTTCGGGCTTACCGGTTGGCCAGGCGACAGAGCCCAGGTGGTGCCGGCAATCAGGCAACCGAGCACAAGGACGGCAATTTTTTCAGGAATGGTCATTTTTCATGAAATGAATGGAGACAGGGAAGGCAGGTCAATCATCAGCATGGGCCCGCAAGCAAGAGAAAGGGGTCAATCCCTTCCGCCTGCCGGGCAAGTCCTTGCAGCATCAGGCATGATCTGCTCAAGCTTTCGGCGAGCCTGTACTCTTCAAGGCGGGATGCCGCCATGGATGGGTATGCGGCCGGCACAAAAGTATTGCCCGTCGGGGCCGGAATGCTATCAGGTTCAATGCCTGCTCGCGATAAATCCTGAGAACACGCGAATGTGCCCTCCTGCTTGCGCAGGAGGGCATTTGAACGACTGGCAGAGAGAAACTAGAACCGATAGTTGCTGCTCAGCAGAAACGCGCGCGGGGCGCCGGGCTGGATCTGTGCGGCGCTGGTGGCGCTGGCGTAATAGCGGTGGTCGGTCAGGTTGGTGACGGCGGCTTCCACATCCCAGCTTCTGGTGCGATAGCCGGCGCGCGCATCCCAGCGGCCATAGCCGGGCAGCAGCACGCTGTTGGCTGTATCGGCGTAGCGCTGGCCGACGGCGGTCACGCCGGTTTCGGCATACCAGCCGTTCTCGGGGGCGAAGCCGACGAACAGGCTGCCGTTATGGCGCGACACATTGGCCGGGCGCTTGCCCTGGCGGTTGGCCTCGGCACGGACGACCTCCGGGTTCTGCAGGGCAAGGCCGCCGCGTGCATACCAGTCGCCGACCAGACGGCCGGTCAGCGTCAGTTCCATGCCGCGCGTGCGCTGCAGGCCGGTCAGTTCCACCCGGGACGGATCATTCGGGTCGGTGGTGCGGCGGTTGTACAGCTCCAGCGAGTACAGCGACAGCGTGCTCGACAGCTTGCCGTCCAGCCAGTCGCTTTTTACCCCGGTCTCATACTGGCGGGTGTACTCCGGATCGAGTGCATTGCTTGTCACCCCCGGCGTGATGCCGATGGTGCCGCCGCCAGCCGGAGCGAACGTCTTGCTGTACGACGCATAGAACGAGTGGTCGCGCAGCGGTGTCCATACCAGCCCGATGCGCGGGCTCAGCGAATGGCTGGAGCGGCTTTCCGATTTGCCGTTCAGCTGGTTGCTGCTGTCGATGTCGAAGCGGTCGTAGCGCAGCCCGGCCAGCAGCTTCCACAGGCCGAGGCTCAACTGGTCCTGCAGGTACAGTGCCCGGGTATCGACCCGGTGCTGGTTGTCGCTGTTGATTTTCATCGCCCCGTTGTACTGCAATCGGGTATCGGGGTCGGTGATCGACAGTGACGGCACCGGGCTGGCGTTCTGGTACAGCTTCGGATCACGCTTCTGCTTGCCGATTTCAATCCCGGCCAGCAACTGGTGGGCCAGCGGGCCTGTGGTGAACTGGCCCTCGGCCTCGAAGTTGCTGGTGATGTTCAGGGCGTTCAGATCCTGGATCCAGCGCTGACGCGTGACCCGGTTGCCGCTGACGCCGGTCTGGTAGGTGTTGTCGAAATCGCTGTTCAGCCTGATGACGCCGAGCAGGTGGCGCAACTGCCAGTGGTCGTTCAGGTCGTAGCTGAGGCGCGAACGCAGCGACTGCGTTTCATCGCGGATGTAGTCGCGTGCCGCATTGCCGTACACGGTATCCAGCGCCACATCGGCCGGACGGCCGTTGATGCCGGGAATCCCGCGGTCCGGCGTGCGGTCGTACAGCCCGTACTCGTACTGCACCAGCCAGTTGAGAGACGGGGTCAGGCGCCAGTTCAGCGACGGGGCAAACAACTGACGGCGGCTGTGCAACGCGTCACCCCGGAAGCTGTCGGACTCTTCCTGCGCGGCGTTCAGGCGTACGGTAATGTCATCGGACAGGCTGCCATTGAGGTCAGCCTGCAGGCGCCACAACCCTTCGCTGCCGACCCGGGCCGAGACGCTGGACGGCAGACCCGGCTGCGGCTTTTTGCTGACCCGGTTGACGATGCCGCCACTGCTGCCCCGGCCATAGAGCACGGCGGCCGGGCCTTTCAGCACCTCGACCCGCTCGATATTGCCGAGGTCGCGGCTGTACTGCATGTCATCGCGAAAGCCGTCCAGATACAGATCGTTGGCTGCGCTGAAGCCGCGGATCGAGACGCTGTCGAAACGGGTGTCGCCACTGGCGTCGACCCCCGGCACTCCCGTCAGTGCCTGGCTGAGGTCGGTCTGGCCATAGGCATCGAGGTTTTTGACCGCGACGGCATCGATCGCCTGCGGCACGTAGCGCGCCGGTGTGCGGGTGCGGGTGGCGGTGGTGACCTCGGGCAGGCGCGGATCGGCCAGCGGCTGTTCGCTGCTGACGGTGACCGTTTCCAGGACAGTGTCGCTGTCGGCGTGGACGAAGGAGGGCAGCAACATCAGGCCCAGGGCCAGCGGTGACAGGGTAAAGGCGGGGAACGGTCCGGAAGATGCCATTTGCAGTTTTTTGTATGGTAAAAACGCGAATGGTAATGATTATCAATAAATGCTGTCAATTCCCGTCTTGCCATCTGAACTCACTACGGTATGCAGTGCTACGCCCGGCGGGCAATCAGGCGCTCATGGCTTTCGGTGACCAGAATCAGCGCCCCGTCGGCGTCGAACTCGAACCAGCGAACCTGCCGCAGCAGGCTGAGGAAGTGCTCTTCCTGCTGCATCAGTGCCGGGGCACAGTGCATCATGGTCGTCATTGCCAGCGGGATGCGCAGGGTTTCGCCACCGATCTGGTAACCGCCGACATAGCTGTTGCAGGAAGCCTGGCCGGACAGGCGGCCGTCTTCGCCGAAGTCGATCGTGACATGTGAGGCATCGATCAGCCCGCGACCGGCGATATCCTCGACCAGCCATTCCCCGCCCTGCAGCAGCGAGGCCGGATCGCCGCCGCAGCCGATAAAGCGCTGGTCTCCATGGCGGACCTGTACCGTGTCCGGATACGGCATGCCGCTCATGCTGTCGAGGCAGCGCTGCTCGCTGATATCCACGATCAGCGGTGTGCCGTCGGCATGGCCGGCATAGCGGGTGCGGGTGCCGCTGCGCACCGCTTCGGGTGTCGGCAGCTTTACCCGGATATCTCCCCGGGCGGTCGAAAAACGCAGACCGGGGCCGTCGAAGTGCAGATCCAGCAACCAGCCCGGTTCGTTGCCACTGGCACGATACGGCTTCGGCCTGTCCATCCGGCAGGTTGCATAATGCTTGCCGCGCACCATGACCAGCGCGCTGCCATCCTCGCTCCAGAACGAGGTGTGCGGGTCATCCTCGGCCACAAACAGCATGCCGTGCGCTGTGGTCGCTTCGTGCAGCGTGTAATGGCGCGAGGCCGTCGTCATTCGCATGTGGTCGCCGGCAAAACCGATAGTGACTGTGCCGGGGGCGCAATCCGGCGTGGTCACGAAGGTCAGTGCCTCATCGGCGACCGGGGTGACACGAGGCGACGGGGGGGCGGCACAGGCAGACAGCATGAGGATGGCGACGAGGGAAAGGCCGGCGCGCAGTATCATCGGATTCTCCGGACAAGGGCAGGCGGCAGGGTACCGGAGCGGTGCCCGAGCGCCAGCGCTACCCGGGTCAGGTCGCGGAAACATAAATCCTTGTCCTTGTCATGGACGAGTAAGCGACTGATTTTTGAGATAATTCGCCGCAGGAGGTAGGAAATCATGGCGACCGTTATCGCTTATATCGTTTTGGGTTATTTCTTCTTGATGCCGCTGTGGGTCTGGTTTGCGTACAAGGCCATGGACCGACTGGAAAAGCGCGTGCCGCGTCGACAGGGCAAGCGTCGTTTCGATGCGCTCGATCCGTTCTATGTGCGTTCGCCGTTCAGCTTTGGGCACTGATGCACAGTAAATCCGGTTCTAAAGAACATTTTTGTTATAAACATCTGTTATATTTGAATTTGACAATATAGAAGCGACGCGGCACGATAGCCGCATTCTTCTACGCCGATTTGATCACAGCTTGCGGGCGTAAAAACTGCTAAAGCGTCAGGGGTGCCTATTGCGCCCCCAGTGCCAGCCGTTCTTGAAGCCCGCCATGATCGTCATCGGCGGGCTTTTGTATTTCAGGCCGTGCCGGACCGGCACGGAAAGTGTGAGCATGATTGAACTAATCGAGGTCGAAAAGACCTACACCCGGCCTGACGGCGGCACGTTCCAGGCAGTAGCCCGGACCACGCTGTCGATCGAGGACGGGGAGATTTACGGCATCATCGGCCGTTCCGGTGCGGGCAAATCCACCCTGGTCCGGCTGATCAATCTGCTGGAGCGTCCGACTGCCGGCCGGGTCGTTATCGACGGCGAGGACGTGACCGCACTCGATGCGGCAGGACTGCGCCGGCTGCGTCAGCGTGTCGGCATGATCTTCCAGCATTTCAACCTGCTGTCGTCAAAGACGGTGGCCGACAACGTGGCCTTTCCGCTGAAGATCAGCGGCACCCGGTCCCGGGACGAGATCCGCAAGCGGGTCCTGGAACTGCTCGACCGGGTCGGACTGCGCGAACAGGCCGACAAGTATCCGAACCAGCTGTCCGGCGGGCAGAAGCAGCGCGTCGGCATCGCCCGCGCGCTGGCAACCGACCCGAAAATCCTGCTGTGTGACGAAGCGACCAGCGCGCTGGACCCGGAAACCACCCAGTCGGTGCTGCAACTGCTGGCGGAGATCAACCGCGAACTCGGGCTGACCATCGTGCTGATTACGCATGAAATGGACGTGATCCGCCGCATCTGCGACAAGGTCGCGGTGCTGGATCGTGGTCAGGTGGTCGAGAGCGGCAATGCCGCCGACGTGTTCCTGCACCCGCAGCACACGACCACGCGGCGTTTCGTGCAGGAAACCGAGCATGTCGACGAGAACGAACAGTACGCCGACTTCGCCCAGGTGCCGGGCCGCATCGTGCGCATGACCTTCCGTGGTGAAAGCACCTATGACCCGGTGCTGGTCCAGGTCGCGCGCAGTACCGGGATGGACTTCAGCATCCTGTCCGGCCGCATCGACCGCATCAAGGACACCCCGTATGGCCAGATGATTCTGGCGCTGTCGGGGGGGGACCAGGATGCCGCGTTGCGTCAGATTGCCGAATTCGGCGTGATTGTGGAGGAACTGCGCGCATGAACGCGATGTTTGCCGATCTGTTTACCAATGTCGACTGGATGGATATCTGGCTGGCGACCGAGGACACGTCAATCATGGTGGCCGTGTCGCTGGTGTTTACCGTGGTGTTCGGGCTGCCGCTGGGCGTGCTGCTGTTCCTGACCAGCAAGCAGCAACTGCTCGACAGCCCGCGGCTGTATTCGATGCTGTCGTTCATCACCAACCTGCTGCGTTCGCTGCCGTTCGTGATTCTGCTGATTGCGATGATTCCGCTGACAGTGCTGCTGACCGGCACCTCGATCGGCGTGGCCGGCGTCATTCCGCCGCTGGTGGTCGGTGCCACGCCGTTCTTCGGCCGGCTGGTGGAAACGGCGCTGCGCGAAGTCGACCGCGGCATTATCGAGGCGTCGCAGGCCATGGGCGCGACCACCCGGCAGATCGTGATCAACGCTCTGCTGCCGGAAGCGCTGCCGGGCATTCTGGCCAGCGTGATCGTGACTGCCATCACCCTGGTGTCGTACTCGGCCATGTCCGGCCTGGTTGGCGGCGGTGGCCTCGGCGATCTGGCGGTGCGCAATGGCTACCAGCGCTTCCAGACTGACGTGATGATCGTCACCGTGGTCCTGCTGCTGATCATGGTGCAGGTGCTGCAGATGATCGGCGACCGCCTGGTCCAGCATTTCTCCCGCAAATAACCGTTTTTCTGTCCCCCGGTCCGTGGGACCGGGTGTCCTCTCTCGTCCCAAAAAGGCTTGTCATGAAAAAACTGCTCGCTGTACTCGCTACCGTCGCCGCGTTCCAGGTTCACGCCGCTGACAAACTGACCGTGGCTGCCACCGCCGTGCCGCACGCGGAAATCCTCGAATTCGTCAAGCCGGTCCTGGCCAAGGAAGGCGTCGATCTGGAAGTCAAGGTGTTCACCGACTACGTGCAACCGAACGTGCAGGTCGCCGAGAAGCGCCTGGATGCCAACTTCTTCCAGCACAAGCCGTACCTGGACGAGTTCAACAAGGGCAAGGGCACCAATCTGGTGTCGGTGGTCGGCGTGCACGTCGAACCGTTCGGCGCCTACTCGACCAGGATCAAGAAGCTGGCCGACCTGAAGTCCGGCGCCGTGGTCGCAATCCCGAACGACCCGACCAATGGTGGCCGCGCGCTGCTGCTGCTGGACAAGGCCAAGGTCATCAAGCTGAAGAACCCGAGCAACATCCTGGCCACCCCCAAGGACATCGCCAGCAACCCGAAGAACCTGAAGTTCAAGGAACTGGAAGCCGCCACGCTGCCGCGCGTGCTGGATCAGGTCGATCTGGCGCTGATCAACACCAACTACGCGCTGGCCGCCAAGCTGAACCCGACCAAGGATGCGCTGGCGATCGAAGGCAAGCAGTCGCCGTACGTGAACATCCTGGTTGCCCGCCCGGACAATGCCAAGTCGCCGGCAATGAAGAAGCTGGCTGCTGCCCTGACCAGCCCGGCCGTGAAGAAATTCCTGCAGGAAAAGTACCAGGGCGCGATCGTTCCGGCCTTCTGAGCGCCTGAACGCTGATCTGCCCGACGCCGGCGTCTTTGCCGGCGATGGGCAGGTCGGTTAGAATCTGCCCCCTGCCAGCCCGAGTGGTGAAACTGGTAGACACAAGGGACTTGAAAATTTGAGCCCTCCGGGGGAAACCCCGAAGGTGACGCCCGTCAAATTCGGTGAACGCCCTGGCTGTCATGCAGCCGAGCCAACGCCGAGCCAAGCCCCGGATCATCCGATTCGCGGGAAGGTGTAGAGAGCAGACGGCGGGCACCTGTGGCTGCAAGGCTATGGTGAAGGCGTGCTCCAGACCACGAACAGCGCTTGCGCTGGCGGCGAAAGCCGAAGTGGCAAGAAAATCCCTCGACTTCGGTCGTGCCGGTTCGACCCCGGCCTCGGGCACCACGAACAGACTTGCGAATCAACGCAGATTCGCTGCAAGGCCCGCCATTACTGGATAAAACCGGAATTGGCGGGCTTTTTATTGCTCTCAATTTGTGCCGATTTACCCCTGTTTTTGTTACTCTGGTGTCCCATTTTTGTCCCTCTGCGTGTCCACGAGAGGGAGAGGCGGAAAGTGCCTGAAAGAAATGGACTTTTCAGTCGTGAGCCGGAATACTGCAATCATGACGGACACGCTTCTTGAGGCCCGGGCCCAGGCCCGGCAGGCACAACGGGAACGTGAGGCCTGGCGCAAGCAGGCTCACGGGAAGGTTGCCGTGCTGTTGCGCGGGAAGCGAACCGGGCCAGTCGTGGTTTGCTATGCACTGAAGCAGGTTGCGAAATGGCGCAACAAGGGTCTGTGCAGCCGTGACTATATTGACAGCTGGTCCGCACTGCTTCGCCGGCCAAAAGAGGCAGCGGCACTGCTGCTGGAAGACTCCCCGCGCGCGGTGCGACTGCGCCAGAACTCTCCTTTTGCGGCTTATCTGGATCGATAGGCGATGCGCCGCCAGCACATTCAGCAGGCACTCAATGCTGCACTGGCAATCAGTAACCATCATGAGTTTGTTATTGCCGGCAGCCTGTCCGTCTTGGGGTTGCTTGATCAGCCGCCTGAGTTCATGTCGATGTCAATCGATATCGATTTCTACCCATTGCGGGATCCGGGACGTGCGGGGGAGATTGCCCGGGAACTCGGCGAAGGTAGCCTGTTTCACCAGCGCAACGGCTTCTTTCTTGATCCTGTTTCACCTGAATTGCCCACTCTGCCCGGGAACTGGCGAGAGCGGCTGGTCGAACACGTCCTGGGTGATGTCACGGCGCTATTCCTCGAAGTCAATGATACCGCTGTCTCCAAGTATGCAAGGGGCGCTGAAAATGACTATCGCTGGCTGGAAACCGGTTACGAGCATGGCATTCTCGATATCGAAGTGATTGCGTCGCGAATGCGATTTGAAACCTATTTCTATGAAGTGCAGGAAAAAAGTGCAGCACTGAGCCGGCTGCGCATGCACAGGGTCGCGATGAATCCATCCGGAAGTCTTGATCACGAACTGCTGGCATTCCTGCATGAGAGCCACCTTGAAGAAGCCATTATTGATCTCGACCTGTGTGAGGGGACATATGTCGGGGAAGTGCTCTGGCTATCCCCTGCATTTGCCGTCCAATCGCTGGGAGAGCATGCAATAGCCGTTCATCATCGAGATTCTGGCCCGGACACACTGGATATCGGGCAGAGGGTGGCATTGCAGTATCTTGATGGTTGTCTGACCTGGCGCTGAAACGTGCCCTGGTCGCTCTGGTTTGTCACTTGGCATGGGGGCAGCCAGTAATCAATACACCGTCAGGCCCCGGTCCGCGAACTGGCGCTGGACGCGGGCCAGCAGCGCCGGTGACGGCGGACAGGTGTCCGCCAGCCGGTAGTCGAGGCCGAGTTCGGCCCACTTGTGTGCGCCGAGCTGGTGGAACGGCAGGATGTCGACGCGCTCGACCGCATCGCCGAGCGTGGCGACAAAGTCGGCCAGCCGCTCGACATCGGCGACGTCATCGGTCCAGCCCGGCACCAGCACGTAGCGGATCCACATCTTCTTGCCGAGCCGGACCAGCCGGCGGGCGAAGTCCAGTGTCGGTTGCAGCGGCTGGCCGGTCAGCGCCTGGTAGCGGGCCGGGTCGCTGTGCTTGATGTCGAGCAGCACCAGATCGACCGGATCGAACCAGTCGTCGCTGACGTCGGCATGCAGAAAACCCTGGGTATCCAGTGCCGTATGCAGGCCGAGCGCCCGGCAGCGCCGGAACAGCGCGCCGGCGAACGCCGCTTGCATCAGCGGTTCGCCGCCGGAGATGGTGACGCCGCCGGTCAGGCGCAGAAAGCCGGCCAGCGGTTCGACCTCGGCCATGGCCTGGTCGACCGTGACCGGTCGGCCGTGATGCAGCTTCCAGGTATCCGGGTTGTGACAGTACAGGCAGCGGAACTGGCAGCCGGACAGGAAGAAAACCAGCCGGACGCCCGGCCCGTCAGCCGCCGCGCCGCTTTCTACCGAATGCAGGTAGCCACAGTCGTTCACATCGCACCGTGGAAAGTCCGGTTGATCACGTCCAGCTGCTGCTCGCGGGTCAGCTTGATGAAATTCACCGCATAACCGGACACGCGGATGGTCAGCTGCGGATAGCGTTCCGGGTGCTGCATGGCATCGACCAGCGTCTCGCGCCTGAACACGTTGACGTTGACATGGAAGCCGCCGGCGGCAGCGAAACCGTCCAGGCAGTTGCCCAGATTGCGGATGCGCTCGGCATCGCTGCGACCCAGTGCGTCCGGCGTTGCCGACGCGGTCCAGCTGATGCCGTCCAGCGCCGCGTCATACGGGATCTTGGCTACCGAGGCGCCGGCGGCGACAAAGCCTTTGACGTCGCGGCCGTTCATCGGATTGGCGCCCGGTGCAAACGGTTCGCCATCGCGGCGGCCGTCCGGCGTATTGCCGGTCTTCTTGCCGTACACCACATTCGAGGTGATGGTCAGCACTGACTGGGTCGGTTTTGCATGGCGATAGAAATACGGCTGCGCGGCGATCTTGCGCATGAAGCTTTCCGTCAGTGCCACGGCGATGCGGTCGGCACGGTCGTCATTGTTGCCGTAGGCCGGGTAGTCGCCATCGATGCGGAAGTCGACGGCAAGGCCGGCCTCGTTGCGGATCACGTGGACGGTGGCATGGCGGATGGCCGACAGCGAATCGGCCGCGACCGACAGCCCGGCGATGCCGCAGGCCATGGTGCGGACGATATCGCGGTCGTGCAGCGCCATCTCGATGCGTTCGTACGCGTACTTGTCGTGCATGTAGTGGATGCTGTTCAGCGCCTTGACGTAGGTTGCGGCCAGCCAGTCCATCATCGGGTCGAACTTTGCCATTACCTCGTCGTAGTCGAGGACGTCGCTGCGGATCGGCTCGAAACCGGTGGCGACGGTGACGCCACTCTTTTCATCGACGCCGCCGTTGATTGCATACAGCAGGGCCTTGGCCAGATTGGCGCGCGCGCCGAAGAACTGCATCTGCTTGCCGATGCGCATGGCCGACACGCAGCAGGCGATACCGTAGTCGTCGCCCCATTTCGGCCGCATCAGGTCATCGTTTTCGTACTGGATCGAACTGGTTTCGATCGACACCCGGGCCGCGAAGTCCTTGAAGCCGCGCGGCAGCTGCACGCTCCACAGCACGGTCAGGTTCGGTTCCGGCGCCGGGCCGAGGTTGTACAGGGTGTTGAGGAAACGGAAACTGTTGCGGGTTACCAGCGGACGGCCATCCTCGCCGATGCCACCGACGCATTCGGTTACCCAGGTCGGGTCGCCGGAGAACAGCTGGTCGTATTCCGGCGTGCGCAGGAAGCGCACGATACGCAGCTTGATGACCAGATCGTCGACCAGCTCCTGCGCGCCGGCTTCGTCGAGCAGGCCGGCGTCGAGATCACGCTGCAGGTAGATGTCGAGGAAGGTCGAGATGCGGCCGATCGACATTGCGGCCCCGTTCTGCTCCTTGACGGCGGCCAGATAGGCGAAATAAGTCCATTGCACCGCTTCGCGGGCAGTGGCTGCCGGGCGGCTGATATCGAAACCATAGCTGGCGGCCATCTGCCGCAATTCGTCCAGCGCGCGCCACTGCTCGCTGAGTTCCTCGCGCAGGCGCATGACGTCATCGGTAAACACGCTGTTGTCCAGCGCATGGAATTCGTGCTGTTTGTGCTCGCGCAGCACGTCTGTCCCATACAGCGCGACGCGCCGGTAATCGCCGATGATGCGGCCGCGACCATAGGCGTCCGGCAGCCCGGTGATGATGGCCGACTTGCGCGCGGCCAGCACGTCAGGGCTGTAGATGTCGAACACGCCCTGGTTATGGCTCTTGCGATGGCGGGTCCAGATGTCGCGGATGGCCGGATCGAGCTCGAAGCCATAGGCCTTCAGCCCGCTTTCGACCATGCGCAGGCCGCCATTCGGCATGATGGCGCGTTTCAGTGGCGCATCGGTCTGCAGGCCGACAATCAGTTCCTGCCCGCGGTCGATATACCCCGCCGCATGAGCGGTGATGCCGGCCGGCCTGTCGGTCGATACATCAAGCACGCCGCGTTCGCGTTCCTGTGCCAGCAAGCTGCCAAGTGCCTGCCACAGTGCCCGGGTCCGCTCGGTGGCCGGCGCCAGAAAGCGCTCGTCGCCGTCATAGGGTGTGTAGTTGCGCTGAATGAAGTCGCGGACGTCCACTTGCTGCTGCCAGACGCCGGGAGCGAAACCCGTCCAGGGATCAATGGAGGGAGAGAGCATCGTGTCGCGCGCGTTCATGGCAGGCTCCGTTTCGAAAACGAATACATATGAAGAGGATCTGATTCATTATCGCGCCTGTCCGGGGCGATTTTTTGCGTTTTATCAAATTATTGCCCGCGATTTTGTTCGTTGCGGGTTCGTTTGCGCAAATCAGCGGCTGGCAAGCACGGCGTCGCAGACGGCCCGGGTCACCTGCTCGCAGCTGGCGTCGCCACCAAGGTCCGGTGTGCGGATTCCCTGTGCCAGCACGTGGTCGATGGCGGCATCCAGCCGGGACGCGCTGTCCGCATCGCGCCAGTGGTGGCGCAGCAGCAGGGCCAGCGAGGCGAAGGTGGCGGCGGGGTTGGCGATGCCGCGTCCGGCGATATCGGGGGCCGAGCCATGCACCGGTTCGGCGATGGCGCACTGTTCGCCGAGATTCAGCGATGCGGCAAGGCCGAGGCCGCCGGCATGGGCAGCGGCCAGGTCGGACAGGATGTCGCCGTACAGATTCGGCGCGACCAGCACGTCGAAGTGTTCCGGGTGCTGGACCAGGCGCAGCGCGGCGGTGTCGACCAGGCATTCGTCGAGCGTCAGCGCCGGCCAGCCACTGGCTGCGGCGCGGACGCTGTCGCGGAACAGGCCGTCGGTCAGCGGCAGGATATTGGCCTTGTGGACGATGGTCAGTCTGCCGCCGCGCCCGGCGGCAAGCCGGGCGGCCACGCGGCCGACCCGCTCGCTGGCATGGCGGGTAATGCGCTTGATGGCCTCGGCAGTGTCGCCATCGCTGCGCTCCTCGCCGATATACAGGTCTTCGGTGTTCTCGCGCACGATCAGCAGATCGACATCCGGACGCCCGATGCCGCCCAGCGGCCTGACCGGTCGCAGATTGGCATGGGTATCCAGCGCACGGCGCAGCGCGACGATCGGCGAGCGATAGCCGTCGACCCTGTGTGATGGCGACGATACGGCGCCGAACAGCACGGCGCCACAGGCGCGCGCCGTGGCCAGGGTGGCGTCGGGCAGGGCCTGACCGACGCGCTGAAACGTGTCCCAGCCGGCCTCGGCCTCGATCATGCCGATATCGGGACGCAGGCGTGCCAGCACCCGGCAGGCCGCCGGCACGACTTCACGACCAATGCCGTCGCCGGCGATCACGCAAAGGGAGAGGGGAGACACGGCGGAACCATCCGTTGCTTATGCGATACGGATGATTGTAGCGTCTGCCTGTCCGCTCAGCCGGCCAGTTTCGGGAACAGGCTGTACAGGCCGTTGACGATCACTTCGACCGACACCGCTGCCAGCACCATGCCCATGACCCGGTTGACGATATTGATGCCGGTCTGGCCGAGCATGCGGCTGATCGGCGTGGCGGCGCGCAGGGCGGCAAAGCAGGTGGCGGCGCACAGCAGGCAGGCGATCATCAGCTGGCCGAGGTGCATCCAGTTCTTGGCCGTGCTGGCGTAGATGATGATGGTCGAGATCGTGCCCGGACCGGTCATCAGCGGAATGGCGAGCGGGACCACGGCGACATTGGTCTTGAACTCGGCCTCTTCCTGTTCCTGCTTGGTGGTCTTGGTCGGCGCCGACTTGGCATTCATCATGGCGATGGCGATCAGCATCATCAGGATGCCGCCGCCGACCTGGAACGAGCCGACGCTGATGTTGAGGAATTTCAGCATGCCGTCGCCGATCAGGACGAACAGCACCATGACGATGGCCACCGCCTTGGAGGCGGTGAGGGCGATCTTGTTGCGCTCGTCCAGCGACGCGTTCGGCGTCAGGCCGATAAAGATCGGGATGGCGCCGAGCGGGTTGACCAGCACCAGCAGCGCAATGAATATTTTCAGGACTTCCATGTTCGTATTATGGTTCGACGGTAAGAGAAATACCGGGGCCGCCGGCTCCCGGTGCAATGACGACGCCCCGCTGACGGCGGCAGCGGGGCTCGCCCTTCGCGGCGGCGAAAGGCGTGGTGAAACAGTGGAGGGCCGGCGCCTTCAGGCGCTGCTCAGTCGGCCAGCAGGGCGACCAGGGTGCGTCGGTAGACCTCGGACAGGCGGGCAACATCGTCGACCGCCACGCATTCATTGAGTTTGTGGATTGTGGCGTTCAGCGGGCCGAATTCAATCACTTCGGGGCAGATATCCTTGATGAAACGGCCATCCGACGTGCCGCCGGTGGTGTTCAGCGCCGGGCGCTGGCCGGTCGTGGCCTCGATGGCGGCACTGACCGCCTCGATCAGCCGGCCGGTGCGGGCCAGGAACGGGTTGCCGGACAGGGTCCAGTCCAGATCATAGTCCAGACCGTGCCGGTCCAGAATCGCATGCACGCGTTCCTTCAGACTGTCGGCACTGTGCTCGGTCGAGAAGCGGAAATTGAACATCAGCTCGGCGGTGCCGGGAATGATGTTGGTCGCGCCGGTACCGGCATGCAGGTTCGATACCTGCCAGCTGGTTGGCGGAAAATCGGCGTTGCCGTCATCCCATCTGACGGCGGCCAGTTCGGCCAGTGCCGGCGCCAGCAGGTGCACCGGGTTGCGCGCCAGATGCGGGTAGGCGATATGGCCCTGGATGCCCTTGACCACCAGCTTGCCGGACAGCGATCCGCGCCGGCCGTTCTTGACCGTATCGCCAAAGGTTTTCGCCGATGTCGGTTCGCCGACCACGCACCAGTCGATCCGTTCATTGCGTGCCGCCAGGGTTTCGACTACCTGCCGTGTGCCGTGGGTGGCGATGCCTTCTTCGTCCGAGGTGATCAGCAGCGCGATCGAACCGCGATGGTCCGGATGGGCGGCAACGAAGTCCTCGATTGCGGTGATGAAGGCGGCCAGCGAGGCTTTCATGTCTGCGGCGCCGCGACCGAACAGGTGGCCGTCGCGGATCGTCGGCGTGAACGGTGCCGAATGCCAGGCGTCCAGCGGGCCGGTCGGCACCACGTCGGTATGGCCGGCAAAGCACAGCAGCGGACCGTCGCTGCCGCGGCGGGCCCAGAAATTGTCCACATCGGCGAAACGCATGCGCTCGATGGTGAATCCGGCGCGGGCCAGTCGCTCGATCATCAGTTCCTGGCAGCCGGCATCGGCCGGCGTGGTCGAATCGCGCGCGATCAGGTCGCAGGCAAGAGAGAGCGTCGGATTCATCAGGCGAATACCCCGGCGTAAACCGTTTCGTCAAAACCGACCAGCACGCGGCCGCCATGTTCCAGTACCGGGCGCTTGATCAGCGACGGCCGGGCCAGCATCAGTTCGATGGCACTGTCCCGCTCGTCTGCGGCCGCCTTTTGCGCTTCGTCCAGTGCACGCCAGGTGGTGCCCTTGCGGTTGATCAGCACCGAAAGCGGCTGCTGTTCGAGCCAGCGCTCGACGTCCGCGCGCGTCAGGCCCGCTTTCTTGAAATCATGAAAGGTGACCGGCTGCGCGTGGCTGTCGAGCCAGGCGCGGGCCTTTTTGACCGTGCTGCAATTGGGGATGCCGTAAAGGGTGCTCATTGAAATCGGTTTCGTCTTCGGGATCGGGGGCAGTGCCGGGAAATCAGGCGCGGCGACTATAGCACGCCGGACAACATAAAAAAGCGGCCGCGCGGGGCGCGGGCGACAGACTGTCCACAAGCGTCGCGACGAAGAACGGACGAGCGCAGCGAGGTTTCCCCGCGGCGGCGGGGACGGAAGAGGCAGGGCTCAATCAGGCAGACTGCCGTGCTCACAATATTTTCTGTCAGTCGGGCATGCACCGACGCCACTGAGGCAGATGGTGCCCGCCCTGGGAGCAGTCCCGCCCGCGCGGGGCGCGGGCGGCAGACTGTCCACAAGCGTCGCGGCCGTACATTACGCCCTGGCGGTTTCCTCGTCACGCAGTGCGCGGCGCAGGATCTTGCCGACGTTGGTCTTCGGCAGTTCGTCGCGGAACTCGACCTGCTTCGGAACCTTGTAGGCCGTCAGGTTTTCGCGGCAGTAGTCGAGCACGTCCTTTTCGGTCAGGGCCGGGTCCTTGCGCACCACGAAAATCTTGACGATTTCACCGGACTTCTCGCTCGGCACCCCGATGCAGGCGACTTCCAGCACCCTCGGCATCGACGCGACGACATCCTCGATCTCGTTCGGATAGACGTTGAAACCGGACACCAGGATCATGTCCTTCTTGCGGTCGACCAGCTTGATGAAACCGTCCTCGCTGATCACGGCCATGTCGCCGGTGGCCAGGAAACCGTCGGCGCCGAGCACCTTGGCGGTCTCGTCCGGACGCCGCCAGTAACCCTTCATGACCTGCGGGCCCTTGATGAACAGCTCGCCCGGCTCGTTGAAGCCCAGCGGCTGACCATCCGGCGAGCGGATTTCGATGTCGGTCGACGGGACCGGCAGGCCGATATTGCCGTTGTACTCGGACAGGTTCAGCGGGTTCATGCACGCGGCCGGGCTGGTTTCAGTCAGACCGTAGGCCTCGATCAGCGGCACGCCGGTGACCTCCTTCCAGCGTTCGGCAACCGCGCGCTGCACTGCCATCCCGCCGCCCAGCGCCATGCGCCAGGTGCTGAAATCGATCGTCTTGAAGTCCGGATGGTGCAGCAGGGCATTGAACAGCGTGTTGACGCCGGTGATCGACGTGACCGGGTACTTCTTGATGTCCTTGATAAAGCCGGCAATGTCGCGCGGATTGGTGATCAGGACGTTCAGTGCGCCCAGTTCGGTGAACACCATCAGGTTCGCCGTCAGCGAGAAGATGTGATACAGCGGCAGCGCAGTGATGATGATTTCCTGGCCTTCGCGCACGACCGGTTTCACCCATGCGCCGGCCTGCAGCATGTTGGCGACGATATTGCCGTGCGTCAGCATTGCGCCCTTGGCCACGCCGGTGGTGCCGCCGGTGTACTGAAGGAAGGCGATGTCGTCATGGCCGAGCGCGACCGGGTCCGGCGCCTGCCGGCTGCCGATGGACAGCGCATCAAGGAAGCGGATGTGGCCGGTCAGCCGGTACGGCGGTACCATCTTCTTGACGTTGCGGATGACGAAGTTGACCAGCGCGCGCTTCGGGAAGCCGAGCATGTCGCCGATGCCGGTGACGATCACGTGCTTCAGCGGCGTGCGGGCCAGCACCTGGTCCAGTACATGGGCGAAGTTCTCGACGATGACGATGGCGGCGACATCGGCATCGTGCAGCTGGTGCTCGAGTTCACGCGGCGTATACAGCGGGTTGACGTTCACCACCGTGTAGCCGGCACGCAGGATGCCGAATACGCAGATCGGGTACTGCAGCAGGTTGGGCATCATGATCGCCACGCGGCTGCCGCGCGGCAGCTTCAGCGTGTGCTGCAGGTAGGACGCGAAATGGCGGGTGTTCGCATCCAGTTCTGCATAGCTGAGTATCTTGCCCATATTGGCCATGGCAGGGCGGTCGCTGAATTTTCCGACCGCGCGCGCGAACACTTCGGAGATCGACTGGAACGTATTCATGTCGATGTCGGTGGCGACGCCGCTTTGATAGTTCTTGAGCCAGGGTTTGTCCATGGATGCATCCTCCTCTTGTCCGCGTGGCCTGCCGGATGGCGGCAGCGGATCGTATTTAGTATGGGTCGTGTATGACCATGCTGCAGTGTACCAAACGATCGTTTGACATCGAGACTATAGCCGTGGAGTTTCCTGCGCGTCAAAGCGCGTTGCGCGCCCGGGCCGGTGGTCGGCGACGCGTAAGCGCTTGTGGGGACAGTGTTTCCTTTGACGCGGATAGCTGTTATGATCCGATCGTTTAGGGATGGGCGTTTCGCCCATTTTTTATTTCCGGAAACTATTGGATGGATGTTCGTACGCTGTTGGAAAATACCCTGCCTGGCCTGGGGTATGAACTAGTCGATTTCGAGCTGGCCCGAGGGGGCGGCATGCGCGTGTTCATCGATTGCCCGGCGGGAATCACGCTGGACGATTGCGTTTCGGTGAGCAATCACCTGACACGCCTGTTCAGTGTCGAAAACGTGGACTATGAGCGACTGGAAGTCAGTTCGCCAGGGCTGGATCGCCCATTGAAGAAAGAGGCGGACTATATCCGCTTCGCCGGCGAGCGGGTCAAGATCAAGACGCGTGTGCTGGTCGGGCAACGCAAGAATTTTGCCGGCGTGCTGATCGGACTCGTCGACGGGAATGTGGATATCGATATCGATGGCGAGCGTGTGTCCATTCCGTTCGCCAGCATCGACAAGGCGCGGCTCGACCCCGAGTTCTGATCGGGGAGAACGGGCGAAGCGGCCGTCGGCCGATGTGGGCCGGGATGCGGTGACAAGAATTCGGAGGAATGCATGAGTCGCGAAATTTTGCTGCTGGTAGATGCGCTGGCGCGTGAAAAGAACGTCAGCAAGGATATTGTGTTCAGCGCGCTGGAAATGGCGCTGGCCTCAGCAACCAAAAAGAAAATCAGCCAGGACAAGATCAGTCAGGACGAGATCGATGTGCGCGTGCACATCGATCGCGTGTCTGGCGAATATGAAACCTATCGCCGCTGGACGGTGGTCGAAGACAACGACCACGAATTCCCCAGCCGGCAGATCGCCATGTCCGACGCCGAGGAATTCGGCGTCGAACCGGTTGTGGGCACTGTAAAGGAAGAACCGGTCGAGCCGGTCGAATTTGGCCGCATCGGCGCGCAGACCGCGAAGCAGGTCATCCTGCAACGCATCCGCGATGCCGAACGCGAGCAGATCCTGACCGATTTCCTCGACCGTAACGAGATGCTGGTTTCCGGCACGATCAAGCGCATCGAGCGTGGCAACGTGATCGTCGACCTGGGCAAGCTCGAAGCCCTGCTGCCGCGCGAGCAGCAGATCCCGAAGGAAAACCTGCGCGTGGGCGACCGCGTCAAGGCCTATCTGCTGCGCGTCGACCGTACCGGTCGCGGGCCGCAGATCATCCTGTCGCGTACGGCTTCGCAGTTCGTGGTCGAACTGTTCAAGCAGGAAGTGCCGGAGATCGAGGACGAACTGCTGGAAATCCGTGGCTGCGCCCGTGATCCGGGCAGCCGCGCCAAGATCGCCGTCAAGGCGAACGACCCGCGCATCGACCCGCAGGGCACGTGTATCGGCATGCGGGGTTCCCGCGTCCAGGCCGTCACCGGCGAGCTGGCCGGCGAACGCGTCGACATCGTGCTGTGGGCCGGCGACATCATCCAGTATGTGATCAACGCGCTGTCCCCGGCAGAAGTCGAACGCATCCTGGTCGACGAGGACAACCACTCGATGGATGTCGTGGTCGACGAGGGCCAGCTGGCGCTGGCGATCGGCCGTGGCGGCCAGAACGTGCGTCTGGCGTCCGAGCTGACCGGCTGGGTGCTGAACATCATGACCGTCGCCGAAGCCGAGGAAAAGACCGAGGTCGAGTACGCCGCGATGCGCCAGTTGTTCATGGACAATCTCGACGTCGACGCCGATGTGGCCGAAGTGCTGGTGGCCGAGGGCTTTACCTCCCTGGAGGAAATCGCCTATGTGCCGGTCGAGGAAATGCTGGGCATTGCCGCTTTCGATGAGGACACGGTCAACGAGTTGCGCAGCCGTGCTCGCGAAGCCTTGCTGACGCAGGCCATTGCGTCGGAAGAAAAGGTCAACAGCGTCGAAGAGGAACTTCGCAAGCTGGAAGGCCTCAACCAGGAAATCCTGGTCAAGCTGGTGGACAACGGCATCGTCACCCGCGATGACCTGGCCGACCTGGCTGTCGACGAACTCGCCGACATGACCAACATCACCGAAGAAGAAGCGCGTGCCCTGATCATGAAGGCGCGTGAGCACTGGTTCGAACAGAATTGACGCCCGGCGGACCGGACGACCGGATACGAAGGATTGAACAGGAAACCGCATGCTTGAGACGAATGTGAAACAGTTCGCCGGCGAGCTGAAAATGCAGCCCGAGCAGTTGCTCGAGCAGCTGAGATCAGCCGGCGTTGCAAAAAGCTCGATTGATGACACGCTGTCGCGTGAGGACAAGGCACGTCTGCTGGAATTTCTGCGCGGTGGGCGCGGCGACAAGGGTCGCGTGATGCTGAAGCGCAAGGAAACCAGCGAGATTCGCGCCAATGACGCCGCTGGCCGCTCGCGCACCATCCAGGTGGAAGTGAAGAAGAAACGCACGCTGGTTCGCCCGGAAGACGCTGCTGCGGAAACCGCCGCAGCCGAAGCCGCGCCGGTCGCCGACGTGACGCCGGCCCCGGTGGTTGAAGCCCGCCCGGAACCGGTCGTCGAAACGCGCCCGGAACCGGTGGTCGAGGCCCGGCCGGAAGCGGCTGCCGCCAAGCCGGAAGCTGCCCCGGCCGAGGCGCCTGCCGCCCCGGCGCCGGTTGCCGCTGCCCCGGTGGCCGACAGCAAGCCGGCACCGGCCAGGGCCGAAGCGAAGAAGGAAGCCGCTGTCGAGCCGGCAAAGGAAGCGCCGGCTGAAGCCGCTCCGGCTCGCCCGATCTCCATCCTCAGCGATGAGGAAATCGCGCTGCGCGCGGCTGACGAACGTCGTCAGGCCGAACTGCGCTCGCGCCAGGAAGCACTGATCCGCGAACGCCAGGAACGTGAATCCCGCCGCATGGCAGCCAAACTGGCCGCCCAGCAGAAGGCGGAAGAAGCCGCACGTCCGAAGCCGGTCGAAGCCCCGCGTGCCGCAGCCCCGGCTGCCGCACCCGCGGCGCGTCCGGCTGCAGGCGCCCGTCCGGCGGCCGGGGCTCGCCCCGCCGCAGCGGGTGGCGCGCGTCCGGCTCCGGGTGGTGCACGTCCTGCGCCGGGTGCGGCAGGCGGCGCGGCCCGTCCGGCTCCGGCTGGTGAAGACCGGCGTCCGGCCGGTGGTGCCAAGAAGGGCGCCGCAGGTGGTCATCGCGACAGCCGTGACGACAACAAGAAGCGTGGTGGTCTGAAGACCCGCGGCGGCGACGCCGGCGGTGGCTGGAAGACCGGCCGCAAGGGGGGGCGTCGCCAGCAGCAGTCCGGCCAGCATGCCTTCCAGGCACCGACCGATCCGGTCGTGCATGAAGTGCTGGTGCCGGAAACCATCACCGTTGGTGATCTTGCCCACAAGATGGCGGTGAAAGCTGCCGAAGTGATCAAGACGCTGATGAAGATGGGCATGATGGTGACCATCAACCAGGTGCTGGACCAGGAAACGGCGATGATCATCGTCGAGGACATGGGCCATATCGCCAAGGCTGCCAAGACCGACGATCCGGAAGCTTATCTGGAAAAGCCGGAAGGCCAGGAAGAAGCCCGCCAGGAATCGCGTGCACCGGTCGTGACCGTCATGGGTCACGTCGACCACGGCAAGACCTCGCTGCTCGACTTCATCCGTCGCGCCAAGGTGGCGGCAGGCGAAGCCGGCGGCATTACCCAGCACATCGGTGCCTACCACGTGGAAACTCCGCGCGGCATGATCACCTTCCTCGACACCCCGGGTCACGAAGCCTTTACGGCCATGCGTGCCCGTGGTGCGAAGGCGACCGACATCGTCGTGCTGGTGGTGGCGGCTGACGACGGCGTGATGCCGCAGACCATCGAAGCGGTGAACCACGCCAAGGCGGCCGGTGTGCCGATCGTGGTCGCGGTGAACAAGATCGACAAGGCAGGTGCCAATCCCGAGCGTATCCGCCAGGAACTGGTCAGCTACGAAGTCGTGCCGGAAGACTGGGGTGGTGATACCCAGTTCATCGAAGTGTCGGCAAAGCAGGGCACCAATATCGATGCGCTGCTGGAAGCGATCCTGCTGCAGGCCGAAGTGCTTGAGCTGACGGCGCCGATCGACGCCCCGGCCAAGGGCATCATCGTCGAAGCGCGTCTGGACAAGGGCCGCGGCCCGGTGGCCACGCTGCTGGTGCAGTCGGGTACCCTGCGCAAGGGTGACATCGTGCTGGCCGGTACCGCATTCGGTCGTGTCCGTGCCATGCTCGACGAGAACGGCAAGCAGATCGACCAGGCCGGTCCGGCCATTCCGGTCGAAATTCTTGGCCTGTCCGACGTGCCCGCCGCCGGTGAAGACGCCATGGTGCTGACCGACGAAAAGAAAGCGCGCGAAATCGCGATGTTCCGCGCCGGCAAGTTCCGCGACGTGCGTCTGGCCAAGCAGCAGGCCGCCAAGCTGGAAAACATGTTTGCGCAGATGGCCGAAGGCGAAGTCCGTTCGCTGCCGCTCATCATCAAGGCCGACATGCAGGGTTCGTACGAAGCGCTGGCCGGCAGCCTGCAAAAGCTGTCGACCGACGAAGTCCGCGTGCAGATCCTGCACTCGGGCGTCGGTGGCATCACCGAGTCGGACGTCAACCTGGCCGCTGCCTCGAACGCCGTCATCATTGGCTTCAACACCCGCGCCGATGCGGCTGCCCGCAAGGCTGCCGAGTCCAGCGGTGTCGACATCCGCTACTACAACATCATCTATGATGCGATCGACGAGGTGAAATCCGCCCTGTCCGGCATGCTGGCGCCGGAGAAGAAGGAAGAAATCACCGGTATGGTCGAAGTGCGGCAGCTGTTCGTCGTGTCCAAGGTCGGCACCATCGCCGGTTGTATGGTCATCGACGGCGTGGTCAAGAAGACGTCGCGCATCCGCATCATCCGCAACAACGTGGTGGTGCACGATGGCGAACTCGACTCGCTCAAGCGCTTCAAGGACGACGCGAAGGAAGTCAAGCAGGGCTTCGAGTGCGGTCTGATGATGAAGCACTACAACGATCTGGTCGAAGGCGATCATCTGGAAGCCTACGAGATCGTCGAAGTCGCCCGTACGCTGTAATGGCAATGGATGGCGGGACGTGCCGGCAACGGCACTTCCGGCCCGCGGCGGGCGAAAGCCCGCCGCTTTTGTTTTAGGAGGCAGAACATGCCGAAGAAAAAAGGCTTTTCCCGGGCCGACCGGATTGCCGACCAGATGCAGCGCGAGCTGGCGGAACTGATCCGTTCCGAGCTGAAGGATCCGCGTGTCGGCTTCATCACGCTGACCGGTGTCGAGGTCACGCGCGACTATTCGCACGCCAAGGTGTTCTACACGGTGATGAATGCCGAAGACCCGAGCGAAACCCAGGACACGCTGGACCGCGCCGCCGGCTGGCTGCGCAGCGAAATTGCGCGCACGATCAAGATCTTCACCGTGCCGCAGCTGCATTTCGTCTACGACCATTCGATCGAGCACGGCCTGTACATGGACGCGCTGCTGAACCGGGTCGCGCAGGAAGACGCCGAGCTTCGTCCCGA
Source organism: Microvirgula curvata (assembly GCF_054781615.1). Taxonomy (NCBI): domain Bacteria; kingdom Pseudomonadati; phylum Pseudomonadota; class Betaproteobacteria; order Neisseriales; family Aquaspirillaceae; genus Microvirgula; species Microvirgula curvata. Next base: position 182,700 of record NZ_BAAGUB010000036.1, read on the forward strand.
AGACGAAGACGCCGGCGAAGGCGAAGCGAAGTCCTGACGGGCCGCGCCACTTTCATCCGAACCCCTTTTCCGGCCGGTGTCCGCACCGGCCGGTGACACCGGACCCATGACCCAAGTTCGCATTCCCCGCCGTCCCGTGGACGGCGTTTTTCTGCTCGACAAACCGCTGCACCTGTCGAGCAACACCGCCCTGCAACGGGTGCGCTGGCTGTACCGTGCGCAGAAAGCCGGTCATACCGGCGTGCTCGATCCGCTGGCCACCGGCCTGCTGCCGGTCTGCCTTGGCGAAGCGACCAAGTTCTCCGCCTTTCTGCTCGACGCCGACAAGGGCTATTGTGCGACCGTCCGCTTCGGCGCGGTCAGCACCACGCTGGATGCCGAGGGGGAGATTACCCCGGTCGGGCCGGTGAACTTTGACGCCGACCGGCTGCGCGAGGTGCTCGACGGCTTCCTCGGCGAGATTGAACAGGTGCCGCCGATGCACTCGGCGCTGAAGTTCCAGGGCAAGGCGCTGTACGAGTACGCGCGCGAGGGGATCGAGATCGAGCGCAAGGTGCGCCGCATCACCATCCACTCGATCGAGCTGGTCGGGTTTGACGGCGACACCGCCGTGATCAATGTCCAGTGCAGCAAGGGTACTTATGTGCGCACGCTGGCCGCCGACATTGGCGCCGTGCTGGGCTGCGGTGCCTATCTGACCGGACTGCGCCGTACGCGGACGGCGGGTTTTGAAGTTGCCGACGCGCTGACGCTGGACGCACTGGAAGCGGTGGCGGAAGACGCGCGCGACGGGCTGCTGATGCCGCCCGACGTGCTGGTGGCCCATCTGCCGCGCACGGTGCTCGATGATGCCGACATTCACCGCCTCTGCCATGGTCAGCCTGCGCTGGCCGCACAAAATACCGTGCGGGCGGGGGAGAATGATGCAATAATCCGGGACTTCCGCCTGTACACAGAAGACGGGCGGTTTATCGGTCTGGGTGAAATCCGCAAGGATGACCTGTTGTGGCCGAACCGGATGCTGGCCAACAAGCCCGTGTCCGCTTAGGGAGTACGGATGGGTCAAGGCTCGCCGTACTTGACCGGGGTTTCAAACCCCTTGTTTATCTGGAGTTTTACATGTCGATCTCCGTCGATCAAAAAGCCGTCATCGTCAAGGATTTCCAACGCGCTGAAGGCGATACCGGTTCCCCGGAAGTGCAAGTTGCGCTGCTGACCGCTCGCATCAACGACCTGACCCCGCACTTCAAGGCCAACACCAAGGATCACCACAGCCGTCGTGGTCTGCTGAAGATGGTCAGCCGCCGTCGCAAGCTGCTGGACTACCTGAAGCGCAACGACGCTGAAGCCTACCGTGCGCTGATCACCCGTCTGGGCCTGCGCAAGTAAGCGTGTAGATACGGAAAGGTCGCAGACTCTGGTTTGCGGCCTTTTTGTTTTGTCCGGTGGCAACAGCGCTGCCGGCACTGTTCTTTCGGAGCGCGCCCAGGCGCGACGCTCCCGTCTCCGCAGCGGGGTGAGCCTCTACATTTCGGCGTGGTCAGCACTGAAATGTAGGGGTTCCCGTTGCATCTCCCAACCGCGTTAAGGAATCCGCAACGTGTTCAAGAAATTCAGCAAGACCTTCCAGTACGGTCGTCATACCGTCACTCTGGAAACCGGCGAAATCGCCCGCCAGGCCCAGGGCTCGGTGCTCGTCACCATGGACGACACCGTCGTCCTCGTCGCCGTGACCGTGAACAAGAATGTCAAGCCGGGTCAGGACTTTTTCCCGCTGACCGTCGACTACTACGAACGCACCTACGCCGCCGGCAAGATCCCGGGCGGCTTCTTCAAGCGTGAAGGCAAGCAGAGCGAAAAGGAAATCCTGACCTGCCGCCTGATCGACCGTCCGATCCGCCCGCTGTTCCCGGCCGGCTTCTACCATGACGTGCAGATCGTTGCGACCGTCATGTCGCTGAACCCGGAAGTCGATGCCGACATCCCGGCCATGCTCGGCGCTTCCGCCGCGCTGATCCTGACCGGCGCCCCGTTCCAGGGCCCGATCGCCGCTGCCCGCGTCGGTTACGCCAATGGCGAATACATCCTGAACCCGACCCGCACCGAACTGGCCACCAGCGAGCTGGACCTGGTCGTTGCCGGTACCGAATCCGCCGTGCTGATGGTGGAATCGGAAGCCAAGGAACTGCCGGAAACCGTGATGCTTGGCTCGGTCGTGTTCGGCCACGAGCAGATGCAGGCTGCGATCCGCGCCATCAACGAACTGGCCGACGAAGTGAACCCGGTGCTGTTCGACTGGGCCCCGGCCGCCGAAGACGCCGAACTGGTCAACCAGATCAAGGCCATTGCCGAAGCCGACATCGGCGCCGCGTTCCAGATCCGTCAGAAGCAGGCCCGCAGCCAGGCGCTGAACGAAGCATGGAACAACGTCAAGACCGCGCTGATCAACGAAGACACCGACACGCTGCGCGCCAACCAGATCAAGGGCATCTTCAAGGATCTGGAAGCCGAAGTCGTGCGTGGCCAGATTCTCGCCGGCGAACCGCGCATCGACGGTCGCGATACCCGCACCGTGCGTCCGATCTCGATCCGTACCGGCGTGCTGCCGCGCGCCCACGGTTCGGTGCTGTTCACCCGTGGTGAAACCCAGGCCATGGCCGTGACCACGCTGGGCACCAAGCAGGACGAGCAGATCATCGACGCGCTGGCCGGTGAATACACCGAACGCTTCATGCTGCATTACAACTTCCCGCCGTACTCGACCGGTGAAACCGGCCGCATGGGCCCGCCGAAGCGCCGCGAAATCGGCCACGGCCGTCTGGCCAAGCGCGCACTGATCGCCGTGCTGCCGAAGCAGGAAGACTTCAGCTACTCGATGCGCGTGGTCAGCGAGATCACCGAATCGAACGGCTCGTCGTCGATGGCCTCGGTCTGCGGTGGCTGCCTGAGCCTGATGAACGCCGGTGTGCCGCTGAAGGCGCACGTGGCCGGCATCGCCATGGGCCTGATCCTGGAAGGCAGCCGCTTCGCGGTGCTGACCGACATCCTCGGCGACGAAGATCACCTCGGCGACATGGACTTCAAGGTTGCGGGTACCGACGCCGGCGTGACCGCCCTGCAGATGGATATCAAGATCCAGGGCATCACCAAGGAAATCATGCGCGTGGCGCTGGACCAGGCCAAGGAAGGCCGTCTGCACATCCTCGGTCTGATGAAGCAGGCCATCGACGAACCGCAGGAACTGTCGGAACACGCACCGCGCCTGTACACCATGAAGATCAATCCGGACAAGATCCGCGACGTGATCGGCAAGGGTGGCTCGGTGATCCGTGCACTGACCGAAGAAACCGGCACCAGCATCGACATCTCCGACGACGGCCTGATCACCATCGCCTCGATCTCGGGCGAAGGTGCTGAAGAAGCCAAGCGCCGCATCGAGGAAATCACCGCCGAAGTCGAAGTGGGCAAGGTCTACGACGGCACCGTGGTCAAGATCCTCGACAAGAACGTCGGCGCCATCGTGCAGATCATGCCGGGCCGCGACGGTCTGGTGCATATCAGCCAGATCGCCAACGAACGCATCGCCAACGTCGCCGACCATCTGAAGGAAGGTCAGCCGGTACGCGTCAAGGTACTGGAAACCGACGAACGCGGTCGTATCCGCCTGTCGATCAAGGCAGTGCTGAACGAAGAAGCCGGCGTCCAGCAATAACCGCTGCCCCCGCAAGCAAACCCGGCCATCAGGCCGGGTTTTTTGTGTCTGTCATATATGCTGTACACCGGCAATTGTTCTGCAAGTTGCGAAGCGAACAATTTGCGCGCTTACTATGGGTTTTTATGAACCACATGTCACAAAACTGCCATGTGTCGTGTAATTGCACGTCGCAAAGCGGAATTGCGTGTCATGGTGGTTTGATTAGAATCAAACCCGACTCGAACGCAGGCTTGCGTTCATCACCGAACCAAGGAATCAGAACATGTCGTTTCCCGTGACCCGCGCCACCTTCGATGAAGTGATGGTCCCCAACTATTCCCCGGCCGGTTTTGTGCCGGTCCGCGGTGCCGGTTCGCGCCTGTGGGACCAGCAGGGCCGTGAATTCATCGATTTCGGCGGCGGCATTGCGGTAAACGGGCTGGGCCACTGCCACCCGGAACTGGTGGCGGCGCTGACCGAGCAGGCCGGCAAGCTGTGGCACGTCAGCAACGGGCTGACCAACGAACCGGCACTGCGGCTGGCAAAGACCCTGGTCGACAATACCTTTGCCGAGCGCGTGTTCTTCTGCAACTCCGGCGCTGAAGCCAACGAGGCCTGTTTCAAGCTGGCACGCAAGTATGCGGCCGACCATTACGGTCCGCAGAAGAACGTCATCGTCTCGACCCGCAACAGCTTCCATGGCCGCACCCTGTTCACGGTGTCGGTCGGCGGCCAGCCGAAATACGTCGAAGGTTTTCTGCCGGCACCGAGCGGCATCCGTCATTGCACCTTCAACGACATTGACTCGCTGAAGGAAGCGATGGGTGATGACGTGGCCGCCATCGTGCTGGAACCGGTGCAGGGCGAGGGCGGCGTACTGCCGGCCACCCGTGCTTTCCTCAAGGCTGCCCGCGAACTGGCTGACCAGTTCAACGCGCTGCTGGTGTTTGACGAAGTGCAGACCGGCGTCGGCCGGACCGGCGCGCTTTACGCCTATATGGAATACGGCGTGACCCCGGATCTGCTGTCGTCGGCCAAGGCGCTGGGTGGCGGCTTCCCGATCGGGGCGATGCTGGCCACGGCCAGGGCAGCGGCCAGCTTTGTCGTCGGCACCCATGGTTCGACCTATGGCGGCAACCCGCTGGCGACCGCCGTCGGCCTGCGTGCGGTCGAAGTGATCAACACCCCGGCGGTGCTGGGCGGCGTGCGCGCCAAGGGCCAGCGCTTTATCGATGGCCTCAATGCGATCAATGCCGAGTACAAGGTGTTCCGCGAAGTGCGCGGCATGGGCCTGCTGCTCGGCGCCGTGCTGGCCGAGGAATACGCCGGCCGGGCCAAGGATTTCGTCAAGGCGGCCGAGAAGCAGGGCCTGATGGTGCTGGTCGCCGGCACCAATGTCGTGCGTTTCGCGCCCAGCCTGGTCATCCCGGAGCAGGACATCGATGAAGGTCTGGCGCGGTTCAAGGCCGCCGCGGCCAGCATCGCGGCCAAATAGGTCCCGCACAAGCATTCCAGACGGCGCTTCCAGGGGCGCCGCTTTTTTGGCCGCAAGAAGTCGTTGCCGGCCCGCGCGATAAAGAAATACAAGGAGAAGCATCATGCTGCTGGTCAGACCCATTCGGGTATCGGACCTGCCTGCGCTCGAGCACTTTGCCGAAGCAAGCGGTGTCGGCGTTACCAGTCTTCCCAACGACCGCGAACGGCTGTACGAGCGCATCCAGCGGTCGAATTCGTCCTTTGCCAGCGATATCGCCAGCCAGGGCGAGGAAATCTATGTCTTCGTGCTTGAGCGGGACGGCGAGGTGCTGGGCACCGCGTCCATCGTCGCCAGCGCCGGCTTCGACGAGCCGTTCTACAACTACCGCAATGAAACGCTGGTGCATGCCAGCCCGAGCCTCAAGGTCAACAACAAGATCCATGCGCTGACCATGTGTCATGACCTGACCGGGCAGACCCAGCTTGGCGGTTTCCACGTGCTGCCCGAGGTGATGGCCGGCGACGGTGCCCGACTGCTGTCGCGCGCCCGACTGATGTTCATCGCCAGCCACCGTGCCCGTTTCAGCGATCGCCTGATCGCCGAGCTGCTGGGCCAGTGCGACGACAATCTGCAGTCGCCGTTCTGGGACGCGATCGGTCGCCGCTTCTTCAACCTCGACTATGCGGCTGCTGAACATCTGGTGGCGACCAAGTCCAAGACCTTCGTTGCCGAACTGATGCCGACCTATCCGATCTATGTGCCGCTGCTGCCGGATGCGGCGCAGCAGGTGATGGGGCAGGTACATCCGGATGCCGAAGTGCCGTTTGCCATCCTGGCCGACGAAGGCTTCGAGGCCGACAACTATATCGACATCTTCGATGGCGGTGCCGTGCTGACCGCTCGCGCCCGCGACGTGCGCTCGATCTCGAAGAGCCGGGTGTTCAGCGTCGGCATCGACAATGTGCATCCCGAAGGCTCGGCCACCTGGCTGGTCAGCAGCGAGCGCTGTGTCGACTTCCGCTCCGGGCTGCTGCAGGCCGGTATCCGCGACAACACGCTGTGGATCACGCCGGATGCCGCCGAGGCATTGCAGGTCGTGGCCGGCGACAGGGTCCGCGCGATCGAGTTTCAGGGTGAGGGGAGGGACGCAGCATGATGGTGATTCGACCGATCGGACTCAATGACCTGGAAGGACTGATGGCGCTGGCGCAGAAGACCGGTACCGGCCTGACCACGCTGCCCGCCAACGAGGACCGCCTGTCGCGCCGCATCCAGCGCTCTAACCTGTCGTTCGCCGGCATGCTCGACAACGCCGATCAGGGCTATGTGTTCGTGCTGGAGGACAGCGAGACCGGCAGGATCGCCGGCATCTGCGGGCTGGAGGCCGCGCTGGGCCTGAAGGAGCCGTGGTACAACTACCGCGTCGGCACCATGGTCCACGCCTCGCAGGAGCTTGGCATCTACTCGCAGCACGAGACCCTGTTCCTGTCCAACGACCACACCGGCTATTCCGAACTGTGTTCGCTGTTCCTCGACCCCGACTATCGCGGCCACAAGAACGGCCCGCTGCTGTCCAAGTGCCGCTTCATGTTCATGGCGCAGTTCCCGCACCTGTTCTCGAAGATCGTCATTGCCGAAATGCGCGGCTATTCCGATGACGAGGGACGCTCGCCGTTCTGGGAAGCACTGGGCCGCCATTTCTTCAGTCTCGACTTCGGCCATGCCGACTACCTGACCGGTGTCGGAGAAAAAGCCTTTGTCGCCGAGCTGATGCCGAAATACCCGGTCTACATCGACTTCCTGACCCCCGAGGCGCAGGCGGTCATTGCCCGTACCCACGACAACACCCGCCCGGCGCTGGCCATGCTGGAAAGCGAAGGGCTGCGCTACGAGGGCTATGTCGACATTTTCGATGCCGGTCCGACCATTCAGGCCTATGTCGGCGAAGTGCGGGCGGTGAAGGAAAGCCGCGAACTGCCGGCCCGCATCGTCGACCCGATGCCGGACGACGCGCCGCTGGCGACCTGGCTGGTGTCGAACACCGAACTGGAGCATTTCCGCACCATTCTGGTCGATGCTCCGGCTCCCGATCTCGACGGCTTCTACCTGACGCCGGCACAGGCCTCGGCGTTGCGGGTCGAGCCGGGTCAGCACGTGCGCTTCGTCACGCTCAGCGCCAAGGAAGGAAAAGCCGCATGACCACCCTGTTCATTGATGGTGTCTGGCTCGCCGGCAACGGCACCCACATGCATTCGGTCGATCCGGCCCATGGCCGCGTGGTCTGGGAAGGGTCGGCGGCGGACGCCGCCCAGGTCGACGCGGCGGTCGCTGCCGGCCGGCGCGCGTTTCCGGCCTGGGCACGGCTGCCGTTCGCCGAGCGCGAGGCGGTCTGCCGCCGTTTCGCCGAGCTGCTGAAGGCCAGCCAGGCCCGGCTGGCCGACGTGATTGCCCAGGAAACCGGCAAGCCACGCTGGGAGGCGATGACCGAAGTGACCACCATGGTCAACAAGGTCGACATCTCGGTAAAAAGCCATGCCGAGCGCACCGGCGAGCGCACCGGCCCGCTGGGTGACGCGCAGGCCGTGCTGCGCCATCGGCCGCATGGCGTGGTGGCCGTGTTCGGACCGTACAACTTCCCCGGTCATCTGCCGAATGGTCATATCGTGCCGGCGCTGCTGGCCGGCAACGCCGTGGTATTCAAGCCATCCGAGCTGACGCCGTGGACCGCGCAGGAAACCGTGCGCCTGTGGCAGGAGGCCGGCCTGCCGGCCGGCGTGATCGGTCTGCTGCAGGGCGCGCGCGAAACCGGCATCACCCTGGCCGGGCATGCCGGCATCGACGGGCTGTTCTTTACCGGCAGTTCGGCCACCGGCGAGATCCTGCACCGGCAGTTCGCCGGTCGTCCGGACAAGATCCTGGCGCTGGAAATGGGCGGCAACAACCCGCTGATCGTCGGTGATGTCAGTGGCAACGAAGACGCTGCCGTGTACCAGACCGTGTTCTCGGCCTATGTGTCGGCTGGCCAGCGCTGCACCTGCGCCCGCCGCCTGCTGGTGCCGAACGGTGCAGCCGGCGATGCCTTCGTCGCCCGGCTGGTCGAGGTCACCGGTCGGCTGAAGGTCGGTCGCTGGGACGATGCCGAGGCGCCGTTTATCGGCGCGGTGATCTCGCAGCCGGCGGCCGATGCACTGCTCGATGCCCAGGCGCGCCTGCTGTCGCTGGGCGGCCGGGCGCTGCTGACCATGCGCCGCATCGACGAAGAAGCCGCCATCCTCACCCCGGGCCTGATCGACGTGACCGGCGTGGCCGGCCTGCCGGATGAGGAATATTTCGGCCCGCTGCTGCAACTGATCCGCTATGACACGCTGGACCAGGCCATCGCCCTGGCCAACGACACCCGTTTCGGCCTGGCTGCCGGCGTGCTGTCGAATGACCGTGCCAGCTATGACCGCTTCCTGCTGGAAAGTCGTGCCGGGGTGGTGAACTGGAACAAGCCGCTGACCGGGGCTTCCAGCGCTGCACCATTCGGGGGCGTCGGGGCATCAGGCAACCACCGCGCCAGTGCCTTCTATGCCGCCGATTACTGCGCCTACCCGGTGGCTTCGCTGGAAGCCGATGCGCTGACGCTGCCGGCGCAACTGAACCCGGGGATGACGTTCTGATGGCGTTCGAGCTCAATATCGACGGGCTGGTCGGGCCGACGCACAACTATGCCGGCCTGTCGTTCGGCAATGTCGCGTCCACCGGCAATGCCCGCGTCACCGCCAATCCGAAGCTGGCCGCCCTGCAGGGGCTGGCGAAGATGAAGGCGCTGGCCGATCTCGGCTATGCGCAGGCGGTGTTCGCGCCGCACGAGCGGCCGGCGATCGGGGCGCTGCGCGAACTGGGCTTTGCCGGCAGCGATGCGCAAGTGCTTGCCCGGGCGGCGAAAGACGCCCCCGAGCTGCTGTCTGCCTGTTCGTCGGCGTCGTCGATGTGGACCGCGAATGCGGCCACGGTCAGCCCGTCGGCCGATACGGCGGATGGACGCGTGCACTTCACGCCGGCCAATCTGAACAACAAGTTCCACCGTTCGATCGAGCATCCGACCACCCGGCGTCTGCTGCAGGCGATGTTCCCGGATGAGAACCGCTTCGCCATCCATGCCGCCCTGCCGGCGCAGATGCACTTCGGCGACGAGGGTGCGGCCAACCATACCCGTTTTGCTGCCGCCTATGACCGGCCCGGCGTGGCGTTCTTTGTTTACGGCGGCTCGGCATTCGATGCCTCACGGCCGGCGCCGAAACGCTTCCCGGCCCGGCACACGCTGGAAGCCTGTCAGGCGGTCGCCCGTCGCCATGGACTGCGCGACGACGCCGTGGTCTATGCCCAGCAGGACCCGGACGTGATTGACGCCGGCGTATTCCACAACGACGTGATTTCGGTCGGCAACCTGAACGTGCTGTTCCACCATCAGCAGAGTTTCGTCGACCAGCCGCGCGTGCTGGCCGAGCTGGCCGACAAGCTGGCTGTACTGGGCGGCGAGTTTGTGCCGGTCGAAGTGCCGTCGGCGCAGGTCAGTGTCGGCGATGCGGTCAGAAGCTATCTGTTCAACAGCCAGCTGCTGGCCCTGGCGGACGGCGGCATGCGGCTGGTGGTGCCGGAGGAGTGCCACAAGACCCCGGCGGTCTGGGCCTATCTGCAGTCGCTGCTGGCCAGCGGCGGGCCGGTGCGGGAACTCAGCGTGTTCGACCTGCGCGAATCGATGCAGAACGGTGGCGGCCCCGCCTGTCTGCGCCTGCGCGTGGCACTGAACGATGCCGAACTGGCGGCGGTCAATCCGGCGATCCTGATCAACGACACGCTGTATGCGCGGCTGGTGGGCTGGGTCGAAAAACATTACCGCGACCGGCTGGGCGAGCGCGATTTCGCGGACCCGCAACTGCTGGCGGAGACCCGAGGCGCGCTGGATGAGCTGACACGAATCCTGTGCCTGGGATCGGTCTATCCATTCCAGCTGGCGTAATCGGCAGCGGGCCGGCCCGTATCCGGAATGCCCGGGGAGCCTGATGGCGCCCCGGGCATGACTTTTTCCGGCCGGCCTCCGGCGTTGAGCCATACTTTTGTTGTGCGTTTATCCGGTGTAACAAGAAGGTAATGACTATTTACCCAACTTGGCACAGTTCTTGATTGTTGCCTGGCAGGAACGGCCGGATTTTGTGTTCATCGCGGCGCAAATCCGGTCGACAGTATAATTGTCTGGCAATTCATGGAACTGCAACATAACCGACAAGTGAAATCAGCAAACCGTAAAGCATAGTGCGCCAAAATCGGGCGGCAGCCTAATTCCTTTGCACGAAAATAGTGCCATACGTGGCATAAAATTTTACATCCCGGCCATTTTTAACGATTTATCCTCTATTCCAACGGATATAAAGCGGAAAATTTGGCTAAAAACGTCTTTTGCCGCGTTGACAGCCCCATGGGGCCACTACATAATCGCCGCGCATCATCAACTGGATTAAACCAGTTTTTGCTTATAACAAGCGGCCTGCAGAGTACCCATCTGTAATGCCGCAATGACGTTCTGCAAGAGGAGAATCTCCGTGGACATCTTTCTGCAACAAATACTGAACGGCCTCGTGCTGGGCAGCATCTATGCGCTGATCGCGCTGGGCTACACCATGGTGTACGGCATCATGGGGCTCATCAACTTCGCCCACGGCGAAGTGACCATGATCGGCGCCATGGTGACTATCTCCGTGCTGGGTCTGTTCAGCAGCATGGGGCTGGCACTTCCGGGTCCCGTGCTGGTGTTGCTGGCCATCATGGTCGCCATTCCGACCTGCATGCTGCTGGGCTTCGTGATCGAGCGGGTGGCCTACCGGCCGCTGCGCAATGCGCCGCGTCTTGCGCCGCTGATCACCGCCATCGGCCTTTCCATCGTGTTGCAGAACGTGGCGATCCTGATCTGGGGCCGCAACTACATCTCGTTCCCGTCGCTGCTGCCGCACAACCCGCTCGACTTCTTCGGCGCGTCGATCACCGATCTGCAGATCGTGATCATCTTCCTCGCGCTGGCACTGATGGTCGGCCTGCTGATCATGGTCGAGAAGACCAAGCTCGGCCGCGCGATGCGTGCCACCAGCCAGAATCCGGCCGTCGCCGGCCTGATGGGGGTCAACGTCAACACCATCATTTCCACCACCTTCGTGATCGGTGCCGGCCTCGGTGCGATCGCCGGCGTGATGGTTGCCGCCAACTATGACCAGGCCCACTCGCACATGGGCTTCATCATCGGCCTGAAGGCGTTCACCGCCGCGGTGCTGGGGGGGATCGGCAACCTTGGCGGCGCCGTGGTCGGCGGTCTGCTGCTCGGGGTGATCGAATCGCTGGGCGCCGGTTATATCGGCGACCTGACCGGGGGCTTCCTCGGCTCGAATTATCAGGACATCTTCGCCTTCATGGTGCTGATCCTGGTGCTGGTGTTCCGCCCGTCCGGTCTGCTGGGCGAACGCGTCGCCGAACGCGCCTGATACAAGAATTCGAGGAGAAAACCAATGATTCAGCTTTCCAAAGGCAAGCAGTTCGCGCTGTTCGTCGCCTGCGGCATCCTGCTCGCGGTGCTGCCGTTCCTGGTCGGCAACACGCTGGGCAATTCCTGGGTGCGCACGCTCGACTTCGCGCTGCTGTACATCATGCTGGCGCTGGGCCTGAACATCGTGGTGGGCTTCGCCGGCCTGCTCGACCTGGGCTATATCGCGTTCTACGCGGTCGGTGCCTACAGCTACGCGCTGCTGAACTCGCCGCACTTCGACATCTTCTGGCCGTGGTGGATCCTGCTGCCGATCGGTGCGATCTGTGCCGCTTTCTTCGGCATCCTGCTCGGCACCCCGGTGCTGAAGCTGCGCGGCGACTATCTGGCGATCGTGACCCTCGGTTTCGGTGAAATCGTGCGGATCTTCATGAACAACCTGAACGCGCCGATCAACATCACCAACGGCCCGCAAGGCGTGAACATGATCCAGCCGGTGACCGTGGCCGGCGTGTCGCTGGGCAAGTCGCACGTGATCTTCGGCTACAGCCTGAACAGCGTGTACCTGTACTACTACCTGTTCCTGGCGCTGACCATCCTCACCGTCATCATCTGCTCGCGGCTGCAGCACTCGCGCATCGGCCGTGCCTGGGTGGCGCTGCGTGAAGACGATATCGCCGCCAGTGCCATGGGCCTGAACATCCGCAACATCAAGCTGCTGGCGTTCGCGCTCGGCGCGACGTTCGGTGGCGTGTCCGGCGGTCTGTTCGCCAGCTTCCAGGGCTTCGTGTCGCCGGAATCGTTCGGTCTGCTCGAATCGATCATGGTGCTGTCGATGGTGGTGCTCGGTGGCATGGGCCACATCCCCGGCGTGATCCTCGGCGCGGTGCTGCTGACCATTACCCCGGAAATCCTGCGTGACGTTATCGGCCCGGTGCAGATGGCCGTGTTCGGCAAGATGCTGGTCGATCCGGAAAACGCCCGCATGCTGCTGTTCGGCCTCGCGCTGATCCTGGTCATGCTGCTGCGCCCGGAAGGCCTGTGGCCGAACAAGCGCCGCAAGGCTGAATTCCACGACGCGCTCGACGAGGGCGTACCGGCTACCGACTCGCAAGCCGCCGACGGACTCAAGGGATAACAACGACATGGCTGACGTACTGCTGAAAATCGAAGGCATCACCAAGCGCTTCGGCGGCCTCGTGGCGCTGAACGAAGTGGGCCTCACCATCAACAAGGGTGAAATCTACGGCCTGATCGGCCCGAACGGCGCCGGCAAGACCACGCTGTTCAACGTGCTGACCGGCCTGTACCAGCCGGACGAAGGGACGTTCACCTTCAACGGCCGCGACCTGTTCCGCAAGAAGCCGCATATCGTGGTCGAGGCCGGCATTGCCCGGACCTTCCAGAACATCCGCCTGTTTGGCGAGATGACGGCGCTGGAAAACGTGATGGTCGGCCGCCACGTGCGGACCAGGACCGGTGCACTCGGCGCCGTGCTGCGCGACAAGCGCACCATGGCAGAAGAGAAGGGCATCCGCATGCGGTCGCGCGAGCTGCTGGACTTTGTCGGCATCAGCAAGGTTGCCGGCGAACGGGCTCGCAACCTCAGCTACGGCCACCAGCGCCGGCTGGAGATCGCTCGCGCCCTGGCGACCGACCCGACGCTGCTGGCGCTCGACGAACCGGCCGCCGGCATGAACCCGCGGGAAACCGAGGACCTGCAGGCGCTGATGGAAAAGATCCGCAACAGCGGCGTGACCCTGCTGCTGATCGAACACGACGTCAAGCTGATGATGTCGCTGTGCGACCGTATCGCGGTGCTCGATTACGGCAAGAAGATTGCCGAAGGCCTGCCGGCCGAAGTGAAGAGCAATCCGCGTGTTATCGAAGCCTATCTGGGAGCGGCCCACGCATGAGCCTGTTGGAAGTCAAGAATCTCGAAGTGGCCTATGGCGGCATTCAGGCGGTCAAGGGCATCAACTTTCACATCGACCAGGGAGAGATGGTCACGCTGATCGGGGCGAACGGCGCCGGCAAGACCACCACGCTGAAAACGCTGGTGGGCATGCTGAAGCCGAAGTCCGGCTCGGTGACCTACGACGGACACGATTGCAGCAAGCTGCCGGTCTACGATTTCGTCAAGAAGGGCCTGTCGCTGGTGCCGGAAGGCCGCGGGGTGTTCTCGCGGCTGACGGTGGAGGAAAACCTGCGCATGGGCTCGTTCTATCGCAATGACGAAGCCGAGATCAACAAGGAAATCGACTACGTCTACACGCTGTTCCCGCGCCTGAAAGAGCGCTACAAGCAGCTGGCCGGCACCCTGTCCGGCGGTGAGCAGCAGATGCTGGCCATCGGCCGCGCAATCCTGTCGCGCCCGAAGCTGCTGCTGCTCGACGAGCCGTCGATGGGTCTCGCACCGATCATCGTCCAGCAGATCTTCGACATCATCAAGATGATCTCGTCGCAGGGCGTGACCGTGCTGCTGGTCGAACAGAACGCCAAACTGGCGCTGGAAGCCTCGAACCGCGGCTACGTGATGGAGTCCGGCAAGATCACCATGGCCGGCGATTCGCGCGAGCTGCTCGACAGCGACGCAGTCAAGAAAGCCTACCTGGGCGAATAAGCGCATTACGGCGTTGGATCAGGGTCGTCCGGTCGGGAAGCCGGGTGGCCCTTTTTTTCGCGCTGGCCCCGCCTGCCGCTGTCTCTCCCGCACCACGTTTTCCGGTTGCTGGCCGGATGGTGGGGAAGGGCGTGACATGTCTGCATATCAAGGCCGGCAGGGCTGCGGCTTTCCTGCTGCCTGCCCGGGGTTCTGCTGCTTCCTGCCGCGTGCAGGACGATCGAGGTACCCATGCGCCAGGTTCTCTGGTGTTGCAGATTGCCCGGGCAGCCTGCGCAGTTTCTGGTGCTGCTGTTGTTGTGTGTCCAGCGTGGCCGCGCGCGACAGCCGGCCGTTTTCACGCTAGCGTGACGGGGTCCGACGCCATGGTGGCCGTCGGTGCCTGGCCGGGAGCCCCTTACGCATGTTCATTCCGCTGTCGTTCAAGGACGTCATCAACCGCTTCGTCGACAATCTGGTCGACCACTATGGCGACACGCTGCGCGCGCTGAGCGAGTCGGTGCTGAGCGGGGTGCTGCTGCCGCTGGAGAGTGCGCTGCGCGCCTTGCCGCCGTGGCTGGTGCTGCTGGCGATGGGGCTGCTGGGCTGGCATGCGACCCGCCGCCTGCGGCAGGGGGTGCTGCTGGCCGGGCTGCTGTACCTGATCGGCTGTCTCGGCCTGTGGGACCCGCTGATGCAGACCTTTGCGCTGATGCTGGTGGCGATGACCCTGACCGTGCTGCTCGGCGTGCCGGCCGGCATTCTGATGGCACGCTACGAGGGCGTGCGTCGCGTACTGCAGCCGCTGCTCGACATCATGCAGACCCTGCCGACCTTCGTGTACCTGATCCCGGTGCTGATGCTGTTCGGACTCGGCAAGGTGCCGGCGATTTTCGCCACCGTGGTCTACGCGCTGCCGCCGCTGATCCGCCTGACCGACCTCGGCATCCGCCAGGTCGATCATGACGTGGCCGAGGCGGCATGGTCGTTCGGGCCGACGCGGCTGCAACTGCTGCTGGGGGTGCAGCTGCCGCTGGCGCTGCCGTCGATCATGGCCGGCATCAACCAGTCGATCATGATGGCGCTGTCGATGGTGGTGATTGCCTCGATGATCGGTGCGCGCGGGCTGGGCGAGGATGTGCTGATCGGCATCCAGACGCTGGACTTCGGCCGCGGGCTGCAGGCCGGTGCAGCCATTGTCATTCTGGCGATCGTGCTCGACCGCATCGGTCAGGGCTACGGCGGGCAGCGGGTGCCGCCGCGCCGCTGAGCGTCGTTCAGTACGCGGCCGGCGTCGGCTGCGCGTCGGCCGGCCAGGCGTTCTCGAACAGTACGCTGTCGAGCGGCAGCCGTTCGCCAAAGCCGGCATCCTCGAACATCGGTCGCGGATAGAACGCCTCGACGTCGCCCAGGCACAGCACGGCGATCGGCCGGGCGCCGGCCGGCAGTGCCAGCCGCTGCGCCAGCTCGTCCGGATCGAAGAATGACACCCAGCCCATGCCGACGCCTTCGGCCCGTGCCGCCAGCCACAGGTTCTGGATTGCACAGGCGGCCGAGGCGAGGTCCATTTCCGGCAGCGTGCGGCGGCCGATGACGTGCGCGCCGGTGTCGGGCATCAGCACGGTGACCAGCAGTTCGCTGCATTCGCGAATGCCCTCGATCTTCAGCGACAGGAATTCGGCCTGCCGCGATGACAGCGTTGCTGCCGTGCGCAGGCGTTCGCGCTCGACCAGGGCAAAGATGTCGGCGCGCAGGGCGGCGTCGGTAATGCGGATAAAGCGCCACGGTTGCATGTAGCCGACCGATGGCGCGAGGTGGGCCGCGCCGACCAGCCGCTCGAGCACGTCGGTCGCCAGCGGCCTGCCATTGAAATGGCGCATGTCGCGTCGTTCGCGCATGGCGCGGTAGATCGCGTCGCGCTGGTCGTCCGGATAGCGGTGGGGCAGGTCGGTGTCGGTCATCGGTACAGTCATCGGTGTCGGAAAAAGCTCAGTTTGCAGCCGTGTACTTCGACGCCAGCAGGCGGAAGGTCGGCAGGAATTCGGCAGGCACATATGGCTTGAACAGTGCCAGCACCTGGCAGACGCCGCGGTTGCCGGCCGCCTCGCTGATCGGTTCCTTCGGCCGTGATGCCTGCTCGAATGCGAACCAGAATTTTGCCACCAGCCAGACATTGGTGACCATCGGCCGGATGTCTTCCTCGTCGATACGGAACAGGCCGATCTCGGCGAAGCGGTGAAACAGCGCGTTCAGCCGTTCTTCCAGATCGGTATGGATGAAATGGTGGTACTCGGCCTGCATCTGCGGATTGCGGGCCAGCAGGCCGGGCAGGTCGTAGAACATGAAGCGGAACTGCCACATCGCCTGGAACACGGTATCGAAATAGCGTTCCATGTCATCGACCTTGATGTCGCGGTCGGCCGGGGCGGCCAGCCGCTCGGTCAGGAAGTGTTTGTACTGCAGGAAAATCTGGTAAACGATCTCTTCCTTGTTGCGGAAGTGGTAGTACAGATTGCCCGGGCTGATGCCGAGATGAGCCGCGATGTGGTTGGTGGTAATGGTGCGCTCGCCGTGTTCATTGAACAGGGCCAGGCTCTCCGAGACGATGCGATCGTAGGTTTTTATGGCCGGTCTTTTGCTCATGACGGCTCCTTGATGAACGGGCCCGCCGGCGGTCGCGGGCAGGGAAGTCAGGATGGCTGCCGCGGCGCATCCTGCTCGCTGTCGCCATGGCCGAAGAAATCGGCGACGAAGCGGTGCAGGATGGCCTGCTCGACGCGTTGCTTCTGGGCGCGTGGCACGGCAATGCGCAGATTCAGGCGCAGGGTTTTCTCATCGGCAATATTGATCGACACGCGCGGATCGACCGACGGCGTATCGATCAGGCTGAGCGCTTCGATGGCCGCCATGTGACGGTGGGCATCGGCCAGGTACGGCGCGCAGATTTCCTGCGCTGCCGCCAGCAGCAGCTTTTCGGCCTTCAGCACGTCAGCCTGGACATTCAGCGGCACCGTGATCACGTGGACCAGATAGTCGCCGGTGTAGTCTTCGCGGGTGACGGCCTGCGTCAGCAGCAGGCTGTTCGGAAAAGTGATGGCACGGCCGGTCTGCTGGTGGGCATCGTGACGCGGGCCGATCTCCAGAATGGTGGTGCCGAACAGATTGATGTCGATGACCCGGCCGCGGTAGTTGCCGATCTCGATCCGGTCGCCGATGTTGTAGCCCTTGCTCATCGCGCGCAGGAAGCTGCCGGAAAAGCACATGATCAGCTCTTTCAGCGACAGCGCCAGCGCGGCGGCAATAGCCACCATCGACACCGCGAGCGTCTGCAGCTCGGCCGACCAGATCACCACCAGTCCGAGCAGGCCGAAAATGATCAGCCCGTTGCGGATATTGACCGACCAGCGACGGCGCCATTCCAGGCTCAGGAGCGGCCGGCCGGCCAGCGTGCGCGCGGCAATCACGCGCAGCATCACCAGCACGGCCACCAGCAGTGCCGAACGGATCAGGTCGAAGGCCCAGACCTGCGGCAGGTTCCTGAGCCAGTCCAGCGCCGTCTCCAGCATCAGGACAACTTGACCGCGTGTTCGCGGGTTTCGTGGAACACGATGTCAGGCCAGCGTTCGCGGGTCAGTTCCAGGTTCACGCGGTTCGGCGCCAGGTAGCTGAGGCTGCCGGCGGCGTCGATGGCCAGGTTGTGGACCGTGGCCTTCTGGAACTCGGCGAACTTGGCCCGGTCGTCGCAGCTGACCCAGCGGGCAGTCCAGATCGCGCAGTTCTCGAAGATGGCTTCGACGCCGTATTCGGTCAGCAGGCGATGGGCGACCACCTCGAACTGCAGCACGCCGACCGCGCCCAGGATCAGGTCGGCGCCGTTTTCCGGCTTGAACACCTGGACCGCGCCTTCCTCGCCAAGCTGCTGCAGGCCTTTCTGCAACTGCTTGATCTTCAGCGGGTTGCGGATGCGGACCGCCTTGAAGATTTCCGGGGCGAAGAACGGAATGCCGGTGAAGGCGAGCTGTTCGCCTTCGCTGAACGAGTCGCCGATCTGGATATTGCCGTGGTTCGGAATGCCGATGATGTCGCCGGCAAAGGCCTCCTCGACGATTTCGCGGTCGTGGGCCATGAAGGTCACCACCGACGTTGCCGCCACATCGCGGCCCAGACGCAGGTGCTTCATTTTCATGCCGCGCTCGTACTTGCCCGAGCACACGCGCAGGAAGGCGATGCGGTCGCGGTGCTTCGGATCCATATTGGCCTGGATCTTGAACACGAAACCGGAGAACTTGTCCTCGCCCGGCTCGACGTCACGCACGGTGGCGTGGCGCGGACGCGGCGACGGTGCCCAGTCAATCAGCGCATCGAGGATTTCCTTGACGCCGAAGTTGTTGATGGCCGAGCCGAAGAACACCGGCGTGAGTTCGCCGGAGAGGAAGGCGTCGAGGTCGAACTCGTTGCTGGCGGCCTTGACCAGTTCGATCTCGTTGCGCAGCTGTTCGATCTCGAGCGGGAACAGGGCGTCGAGGCGCGGATTGTCGATGCCGTCGATGATGTCGAATTCGTGCGGCAGGCGGGTGCCGCCGGCATCGAACAGCAACACCTGGTCGTTCAGCAGGTGGTAGACGCCACGGAAGGTCTTGCCCATGCCGATCGGCCAGGTAATTGGCGCACAGCGGATCTCGAGTACGTTCTCCACTTCATCGAGCAGTTCGAGCGAGTCGCGGACTTCCCGGTCGTACTTGTTCATGAAAGTGACGATCGGCGTCGCACGCAGGCGGCAGACGTTCAGCAGCTTGATGGTTTGCGCTTCCACACCCTTGGCGGCATCGATGACCATCAGCGCGCTGTCGACGGCAGTCAGCACCCGGTAGGTATCTTCGGAGAAGTCCTGGTGGCCCGGGGTGTCGAGCAGGTTGACGACATTGTCGAAGTAGTCGAACTGCATGACCGAGCTGGCGACGGAAATGCCGCGCTGCTTTTCGATTTCCATCCAGTCCGACGTGGCGAACTTGCCGCCCTTCTTGCCCTTGACGGTGCCGGCCTGCTGGATGGCGCCCGAGAACAGCAACAGCTTCTCGGTCAACGTCGTTTTACCGGCGTCGGGGTGGGAGATGATGGCGAAGGTGCGGCGGCGCGCGGCTTCGCGAACGGTTATGTCTGACATGGAGTGAGGAAAATGGCCGAAAAAACAGTGAATTCTAGCGGAAATCGACCCCGACAAGTAGCCCGCTGTCCACCCATCCGGCTTTGATGCCGGCTGCGGGTCGGCATCCCCGCTGCGGACGGGTAGAATCGGAGCGTCCGGATGTCCCGTGCCTGTGAACACGGGCGTCGTTTTCCTCTCTCCAGAATGGTCCCGCCATGTTTACCGGAATCGTACAAGGGGTCGCCGAAATCGTGCGCATCGAGCGCCGGGCGGCCTTTCAGACCCGCGTCGTCCGCCTGCCTGCGGACTTGCTGCCGGGCCTCGCCATCGGTGCCTCGGTCGCGCACAACGGCTGCTGTCTGACCGTCACCGCGATCGACGGCGATCAGGTGTCGTTCGACCTGATGCAGGAAACCCTGCGCGTCACCAACCTCGGTGATCTCGGTGAAGGCGACCGGGTGAATGTCGAGCGCGCCGCGCGCTTCGGCGACGAAATCGGCGGCCACGCGATGAGCGGTCACGTGATGTGCACCGCCGAGGTCGTCGACGTGATCGATACCCCGGACAACCGCACCGTCTGGTTCCGGCTGCCGGCGACCTGGATGCGCTTCATCCTCAACAAGGGTTATGTCGGCGTCGACGGTTGCAGCCTGACCGTTGGTGACGTGCGCGAAGACGGCTTCTGCGTGCACCTGATTCCGGAAACACTGACGCGAACCAACCTCGGCTGGCGCCGGGTCGGCGAGCGGATCAACATCGAGGTCGACCCGCAGACCCAGGCCATTGTGGAAACGGTCGAACGGGTACTGGCGCAGCGCGGTCTGGCGGCATGATCGTTGCCGCGTCGTGGAGCGGCGGCAAGGATTCGGCTCTGGCGCTGTGGCGCGCCATCGCCGCCGGCGCCCGCCCGCTGGCGCTGCTGAACATGTCCGACGAGAGCGGGCAGCGCAGCCGTTCGCATGGCCTGCGCCCCGAAGTGCTGGCGGCACAGGCCGACAGCCTCGGCATCGAGCTGCTGACCGGCCAGGCCAGCTGGGCCGACTACGAACAGGTGTTTGTCGGTGCACTGCACGGCCTGCGCGCACGCGGCGTCGAGCAGGTGGTATTTGGCGACATCGATCTTGACGCGCACCGTTTCTGGGAGGAAAAGGTCTGTGTCCGCGCCGGCCTGCAGGCCTGGTTGCCGCTGTGGCAGGCGTCGCGCCGTTCGCTGGTCGACGAGATGATCGGTGCGGGCTTTGTCGCCCGGCTGAGCACCGTGCGCGAGGATGCCTTGCCGGCATCGTTCCTCGGCCGTACCCTCGATGCCGACTGCGTGACCGAACTGGAATCGCTGGGCGTCGACCCGTGCGGCGAGGGCGGCGAGTTCCATACCGTAGTGGTCGACGGCCCGTTGTTCCGGCAGCCGCTGACCTTGCAAACCGGCGACATCCACCGCCATGGTGGCTGCGCCTTCATCGATTTTTATCCACGCTGACGGCCTGCGCCGTCGGCGGAGCCGACTTCCATGACCATTTCCCCGATTCAAGACATCATCGCCGACATCAAGGCCGGCAAGCAGGTCATCGTCATCGATGACGAAGACCGCGAAAACGAGGGCGACCTGATCCTTGCCGCCGATTTCGTCAACGCCGAGCAGATCAACTTCATGGCCAAGCACGCGCGCGGCCTGATCTGCCTGACGCTGACCGAAGACCGTTGCGCGCAGCTGAACCTGCCGCTGATGGTCGCCAACAACGGCTCGTCGCACGGCACCAACTTCACGCTGTCGATCGAGGCGGCCGACGGCGTGACCACCGGCATTTCCGCCGCCGACCGTGCCCGCACCGTGCAGGCTGCCGTCGCGCGTGACGCCAGGCCGGCCGATATCGTCCAGCCGGGCCACATCTTCCCGCTGAAGGCCAAGAACGGCGGCGTGCTGGTGCGCGCCGGCCATACCGAGGCCGGTTGCGACCTCGCCGCGCTGGCCGGACTGACGCCGGCCGCCGTGATCTGCGAAGTCATGAATGACGACGGCACCATGGCCCGCCTGCCGGAACTGCTCGAGTTCGCCGAGAAGCACGGACTGAAGGTCGGCACCATTGCCGACCTGATCGCCCACCGCAGCCAGACCGAAAGCCTGATCGAACATGTGGCCGAGCGCGACCTGGACACGCCGTACGGCCAGGTCCGGCTGCATGCGTTCCGCGATGCGACCAGCGGCGCGACCCATCTGGCGCTGGTCAAGGGCCGGATCGATGCCAGCCGCGACACGCCGGTGCGCGTGCACGAACCGCTGTCGGTCATCGACTGGATGGATTCGGCATGCGATTCGCACAGCTGGCCGATTCCGCGCGTGATGCGCGCTTTCGACGAGGCCGGCTCCGGCGTGCTGATCCTGCTGCATCGTGACGAGGACGGGCAGACGCTGCTGGCGCGTGCCTTCCCCGGTGTCGTCGATGCACCGGAACGCAAGTGGGACCCGAAAATCTACGGCATCGGCGCACAGATCCTGCGCCGCCTCGGTGTCGGCAAGATGAAGCTGATGTCCAAGCCGGCCAAGCTGCCGAGCATGACCGGCTTCTCGCTGGAAGTGACCGGTTATCTGCTGCCGGACGACGACACCCGGGGCTGAAACCGGCCGGGCGGCATCAGCCATTTTGGATCACGGCTCGCCAAGGCCGGGTATCCGCTTTAAAATGCCGCCCTTTCCCAGGTGTGTTTCCTTCCGCCTTTTCATCCATCACGGGGAGTCGCCATGCGCGCTGACGTTGTGAATATCGAACCGAATCTGAACGGTGAAGGGCTGCGAGTCGGTGTGGTCATGGCCCGCTTCAATCTGCCGGTCTGCGAAGGCCTGCGCGATGCCTGCCTGGAAGAGCTGGGCATCCTGGGGGTGCAAGCGGATGACATCACCTTCGTCACCGTGCCCGGCGCGCTGGAAATTCCGCTGGCCCTGCAGGCGATGGCACAGAACGAAGACGACGCCTACGACGCGCTGATTGCGCTCGGCGCAGTCATTCGCGGCGAGACCTATCACTTCGAGCTGGTGTCCAACGAAGCAGGCTCGGCATTGACCCGGGTCGGGCTGGATTTCGACATTCCGGTCGCCAACGGCGTACTGACCTGCGATACCGATGAACAGGCCGAGGCGCGCATGGATGAAAAGGGCCGCGACTGCGCACGTTGCGCGGTGGAAATGGCCAATCTCCAGAAAGCGTTTTACGACTGATGAAAACTGCACGACGACGTGCCCGCGAATTCGCGGTGCAAGGGATTTACCAGTGGCAACTGAACCAGTTGACTGCTGCATCCATCGAAAAGAACCTGCGCGAGAACGAATACTTCGTCAAGGCTGACGAGAACCTATTCCGCGCACTGCTGTTCGGTGTGCTGAACGAGGCCCCGGTGCTGGACGAGGCGCTGTCGAAGCATTTCGAACGCGCCCCGGAGGAAGTCAATCCGGTCGAGCGCGCGGTGCTGCTGGTGGCGGCGCTGGAACTGCTGCGCCATCCGGATACCCCGCTGGCCGTCATCATCAATGAAGCCATCGAGCTGGCGAAGACCTTCGGCGGCGCCGAAGGCCATCGCTTCGTCAATGGCGTGCTGGACAAGTTCGCTGCCGAAGCGCGTCCTGACGAATGTGCCGCCGTGCGTGCCAACCGTCGCGGCAAGCGCCCGGCACCGGCACCGGCCGATGACGAGCCGTCGACCGACGCCGAGTAAGCGTTCCGGCCGATTCGCCATGCACCCGCCTCGCGCGGGTGTTTTTTCGTTTTCATGCTGTTGACGTAGGCGCTTCGATGAACGAATTCGCGATGATTCGCCGTTATTTCACCCGACCGGCCCGGCGGGCGCGGCTGGGGGTCGGCGACGATGCCGCCGTGCTGGTGCCGACGCCGGGCACTGAATTGCTGGTCTCGACCGATCTGCTGGTTGCCGGTCGCCACTTCTTTGCCGATGTCGATCCGGCCGCACTGGGTCACAAGACGCTGGCAGTCAATCTGTCGGACATCGCCGCCATGGGCGGCGAACCGGTGTGGGCCGTGCTCGGTGCGGCCTTGCCGACGCTGGACGAGGCGTGGATCGCAGCGTTCTGCGACGGGCTGTTTGCGCTGGCCGAGCGGACCGGTGTCGATATCGTCGGCGGGGATACCACCTGCGGCCCGCTGACCCTGTCGGTGACCATCGGTGGCGAAGTGCCGGCCGGCCAGGCGATCCGCCGTGATGGCGCCCGGCCGGGCGACGAGATCTGGGTCAGTGGCCAACTGGGACTGGCGGCAGCCGCCCTGGCCCATCTGTCGGGCGAGGCCAGGCTGTCCGCGCCGTTGCTGGCCGAATGCCGCAAGCGGCTGGAATGGCCGGAGCCGCGGATCGGGCTCGGCATGGCGCTGCGCGGCATCGCCAGTGCCATGCTCGACATTTCTGATGGCTTTGCCGGCGACCTTGGTCATATTCTCGAACGCTCTGCAGTCGGGGCGACGGTCGATATCGATGCACTGCCGACCGATAACCGGCTTGAGCGGGCCATCTGGCGCGATGCCATCGCCGCTGGCGGCGACGACTACGAACTGTGTTTTACTGCGCCGCCAGCGCAGGCTGCTGCCGTGCGTGCCGCCGCCGCACGCGCCGGCGTTGATGTGACCCGGGTCGGGGTGATCGACGCGGCTCCCGGCCTGCGCCTGCTTGATGCGCAACAGCGACCGGTCCACTTGAAAAGGAATGGTTTTGACCACTTCGCATAGCGCCAGCTGGCGCTTTATCCGCCAGCGCAGCTACCGCTTCATTGCCTTCGGTTTCGGGGCGGGTCTGGCGCGCCGCGCACCGGGCACCTGGGGGACGCTGGTCGCCTGTCCGATCATGGCCGTGCTGCTGGTGGCGGGGCTGTCCGACCTGCTGATCGCCTGGCTGTGCGTGCCGCTGTTTGCCTATGGCTGCTATGCCTGCGGCCGCACCTGCCGCGATCTGGGGGTCGACGATTATGGTGGCGTGGTCTGGGATGAAATCGTGTCGATGATGCTGGTGCTGGCCTTTGCCCCGAATACGGTGGGTGGCTGGATTGCGGCGTTTCTGCTGTTCCGCCTGTTCGATATTTTCAAACCCTGGCCGATCCGCTGGATCGATTCGCGGGTGGGTGGTGGCCTGGGGGTGATGCTGGACGACGTGCTGGCCGCGGTTTTTGCCATTGTCGGGCTGGAAATGCTGGCCTGGCTCGGTGTGCTGACCCAGCCGGCCGGCATGCTGCGGCTGATTTAAACGGGCGTATGAAAACGGGCGGTGGCGTGTTACATTTCAGTGTCATGACCACCGAAATCGCAGGAGAAGCGCCGATGTCGACCGAACTGAGCACCCGTTTCCAGCAGGCGCAAGCCGACGTGCAATCGCTGTCCGAACGCCCGGACAATGCGACGATGCTGGAACTGTACGCCCTCTACAAGCAGGCATCGGCCGGCGACGCCACCGGCGAGCGGCCGGGCATGATGGACTTCATCAACCGGATGAAATTCGACGCCTGGGACAAGCTGAAGGGCACGCCGACTGACGGCGCAATGGCGCAGTACATTGCGCTGGTCGATCGTCTGCTGGGCCGCTGAGCCGTTTTTGCGGCTGCATTGTCACCAGAGCCGCCTGAATGGCGGCTTTGTCATGCGTGCGGCAAGCCGGGAAGGGCAGAAACAACAAAACCGCCATTCGGCGGTTTTTTGGGTGTTGGCGGAGTGGACGGGACTCGAACCCGCGACCCCCGGCGTGACAGGCCGGTATTCTAACCAACTGAACTACCACTCCATAAACTGTGGTGGGCGGTACTGGACTCGAACCAGTGACCCCTGCCGTGTGAAGGCAGTGCTCTACCAACTGAGACTAACCGCCCGGGCAAGCAGGTACTGCGTACAACGTGTTGGCGGAGTGGACGGGACTCGAACCCGCGACCCCCGGCGTGACAGGCCGGTATTCTAACCAACTGAACTACCACTCCATAAACCATGGTGGGCGGTACTGGACTCGAACCAGTGACCCCTGCCGTGTGAAGGCAGTGCTCTACCAACTGAGACTAACCGCCCGAATTCCTTGCAAAGCGCGCTGGCGGAGCGGACGGGACTCGAACCCGCGACCCCCGGCGTGACAGGCCGGTATTCTAACCAACTGAACTACCGCTCCAGAGCGTTGGCGGAGTGGACGGGACTCGAACCCGCGACCCCCGGCGTGACAGGCCGGTATTCTAACCAACTGAACTACCACTCCACTACTGGTGGGTGATGACGGATTCGAACCGCCGACCCTCTCCTTGTAAGGGAGACGCTCTACCAACTGAGCTAATCACCCTCCGCCGACCGCGTTTCCGCAGCGACGAGAGGCGCGCATTTAAGCACAGTAAATTGTCGCCGGCAAGGGTTTTGGGAAAAGAACCCGGATTTCGACTGTTTTGAACAAGATAGACCTGGATGCGTCGCACGAATTGTCCGACATGGCAAAGGGCACGGCGCTCCGGTATGATTGCCCGATTCTGAAAGTGGAACGCCGAGAAGCATGAAAACCACCTTCCTCGATTTTGAGCAACCGATCGCGGAGCTCGAGAACAAGATCGAAGAGCTGCGCTATGTACAGGACGACTCGGTCCTGGACATCTCCGAAGAGATCTCCCGGCTGCAGAAAAAAAGCCTGGATCTGACCAAGGTCATCTACAGCAAGCTCACCCCCTGGCAAATCTCCCAGGTGGCGCGGCACCCGCAACGCCCGTACACCCTCGATTACGTGAAGTCGATCTTCACCGATTTCGAGGAACTGCACGGCGACCGGAGCTATGCCGATGATGCTGCCATTGTCGGCGGCATGGGCCGCTTCAATGGCCAGCCGGTCATGATCATCGGTCACCAGAAGGGACGCGACACCAAGGAGAAGATCCTCCGCAATTTCGGCATGCCCCGTCCCGAGGGTTACCGCAAGGCGCTGCGCCTGATGAAGCTGGCCGACAAGTTCGGCCTGCCGATCTTTACCTTTATCGACACACCCGGCGCCTATCCGGGCATTGGCGCGGAAGAACGCGGACAGAGCGAGGCCATCGGCCGCAATCTGTACGAAATGACCCGCCTGCGCGTGCCGGTCGTGTGCACGGTCATCGGCGAGGGCGGTTCCGGCGGGGCGCTGGCCATCGCGGTCGGCGATCAGCTCAACATGCTGCAGTATTCGACCTATTCGGTGATCTCGCCGGAAGGCTGTGCATCCATCCTGTGGAAGACCGCCGAGCGCGCGTCGGATGCCGCCGAAGCGCTGGGCATTACCGCCAGCCGGCTGAAGACGCTGGGTCTGGTCGACAAGGTGATCGCCGAGCCGGTTGGTGGCGCGCACCGCAATCATGCACAGATGATGCAGACCATGAAGCGCAGCCTGCACGAGGCGCTGAAAGGCCTGAGCAGCCATCCGCAGGATGAACTGCTGCAACATCGCTTCGATCGCCTGATGAGTTATGGACGCTTCAAGGAAGAAGACGCCGCCTGACGCACCGGACGCACCGCTGGCGGCAGTAGCCGCCGCGATCGCCACCCACTGGCCGGAAACGCTGTTGCGTTCCGGCCAGTCGCACGTGGAGGTGGCGTTGTCCGGTGGCGTGGATTCGGTCGTATTGCTGTGCGCGCTGTCCTCGCTGGCGACGGCGCGCGGCGTGCGGCTGACGGCCGTGCATGTTCACCACGGCCTGAGCCCCAATGCCGACCACTGGGCTGCGTTCTGCACGGCGCTGTGCGCGCGGCTGCAGGTGCCGTTGCGCATCGAGCGGGTCCGCGTCGATCGCGGCGGCGGGAGCCTGGAGGCGGCGGCGCGACATGCCCGTTACCGGGCCATCGCCGCCGGTGGTGCCGACGTGGTGGCACTGGCGCACCATGCCGATGACCTGGCTGAAACCGTGCTGCTGCAGGCGCTGCGCGGCGGCGGAGCGCGCGCGCTGGCCGCCATGCCGGTGCTGCGCCAGTCCGGACACGGTGGCTGGCTGTGGCGGCCGCTGCTGCAACTTGCCCGTGCCGACATCGAGCAGGCCGCCCGCCGGGCCGGCCTGGACTGGATCGAGGACGAAAGCAACGCCGATCCGCGCTATCGCCGCAATGCCATCCGCCACCAGCTGGTGCCGGTTCTGGCAAACCATTTTCCTGATTACCGGCGTCAACTGGCCCGCACGGCCGCCCGGGCCGCCGATGAGGCTGCGGTGCTGGCCGATGTCGCCGCCAGTACCTTGCCCGGACTGACTGGCGCCGACGGGGCGCTGGCATTGACGCCGCTGCTGCAGCGCTCGCCGCCCTGGCAGCGCCTGCTGCTGGCGGCCTATCTGGAACGACAGGCGGTGTCCGTATCGCCGGCACTGCTGGAAACATTGCTGGCCCAGGCGGCGCACGGTTTCGAGCTGCGGGTCGGTGACCGGGTGCTGCTCGGTTATCGCGGCACGCTGCTGGTGCGCCCGGACGGGCCGCTGCCGTCCGTCACGCTCATCCTGCCGCTGGTCGAGGGAGAGGTGTCGCTGCCCGGCTGGCCGGGCACGCTGCGCCTGTCACGGCAGGCGGTGGGCGGCGTGGCGCTGGCCGATGGAAGCAGGGTCGAGGTTCGGCCGCCGGCCGATGGCGAGACCCTGGCGCAGGGCGTGGGGCACAAGGCCTGCCGCAAACTGTGGCAGGAGGCCGGCCTGGCGCCATGGCGCCGTCAGCGCTGGCCGCGACTGTGGGCCGATGGCGCGCTGCTGGCGCTGCCCGGCATTGCCGTGGCGAGCGACCGGCTGGCCCGGCCCGGCGAGACGGGCTGGGCGTTCGGGTGGGTCGAAAGCGGCCAATAAAAAAGGCGGCGCTGGGGGCGCCGCCAGGGGTGGGGTGACTTGATCAATCAGTCGCGGCTCTGGCCGGATACGGCGAGCAGGATCTGCAGCAGGCTGGTGAAGATGTTGTAGATACCCATGTAAAGCGTCAGCGTGGCCGACACATAATTGGTTTCACCACCTTCAATGATCTGTTTCAGCTGGAACAGGATCATGGCCGAACTGAACAGGATGAAGCCTGCGCAGATGGTCAGTTGCAGCGCCGGGATCTGCATGAAGATGTTCGCGACCACGGCGACCATCAGCACGATGCCGCCGACGACCATGAACTTGTTCAGGAAGCCGAGGTCGCGCTTGATGACGGTCGACAGCGTGGCCATGGCGAAGAACACCACGGCGGTGCCGCCGGCAGCCAGCGTGATCAGCTGTCCGCCGTTGCGCAGGCTCAGCGCGACCTGCAGCAGCGGGCCGAGCAGCACGCCGAGCATGAAGGTCAGGGCGAGCAGCAGGGCGACGCCAAGGCCGCTGTCACGGTTTTTCTCGATCAGGAAGAACATGCCGTAGATCGCGGCGAGCATGACCACGCTGGACACGATCGGGCTGGCACGCATGAAGCCGAAGCTCATGTTGATGCCCATCAGGGCGCCGACAATGGTCGGAATCATCGTGAGCGCAAGCAGCAGATACGTGTTGCGCAACACTTTGTTCCGGCTCGCGGACAGCGCCGAAGTCTGATACGAAGTGTTGAGGTATTTGTCCATTTTGAATGCGTCTCCGCTGGGTAGGCCCGACTCGGGCATGCTTGAAGACTAGACGCCAAGACTTAAGGTCGGGTTATGAAATGCTTGCGACAGCATTGTTTGTGCATGACGGACAGGCAGACTGACAGCCGGCAAGGTTTTTTTGGCCGCAGCCCTTGTCGATGTCGGGTCTGCGCCCGATATGGTGTCCAATCGTCCCCTTCGTGCGCCCTTGTCTTGCCTCGGCTTCCGCTATTCGGGTAAATTTCGCCTTTTGCTGGCCGGCAAAGGCTCGACGCACGGCCGCAACGGATTCTGCGAGGGTGGCGGAATTGGTAGACGCACTGGATTTAGGTTCCAGCGCCGAAAGGCGTGAGAGTTCGACTCTCTTCCCTCGCACCACAAGAATACTGACCGGCGGGACCTCCCGTCGCGTTCCCGCACATCACCGGACATTGTACCGGTACCCCTTTTACCTCTAAGGATTCGACATGCAAGTGCAACTGGAAACGCTGGGCGCCCTCGAGCGTCGCCTCGACATCGCCCTGCCGCTGGCTGACATTGACGCCGAAGTCAAAAAGCGTCTCGGCCGCGTGGCTCGCACCGCCAAGGTGGCAGGTTTCCGTCCGGGCAAGGCCCCGCTGAAGATCGTCGAACAGAACTATGGTGCCTCGGTGCGCGAAGAAGTGCTGGGCGAACAGGTCCAGATCGGCTTCTCCAGGGCCGTGGCCGAGCAGTCGCTGCGCGTGGCCGGCTATCCGCGCTTCGAGCCGGTGGCTGCCGAAGGCGCCAGCGCCGACCATTTCAAGTTCAGCGCGCTGTTCGAAGTCTATCCGGAAGTGAAGATCGGTGACGTCGCCGGCCAGGAACTCGAAAAAGCGGTCTGCGAAGTGACCGAAGCCGAGATCGACAAGACCATCGACATCCTGCGCAAGCAGCGCACCCGCTTCAACCGCGTTGAACGTGCCGCCGCCGATGGCGACCGCGTGATCATCGACTTCAAGGGCGTGATCGACGGCGAAGCCTTCGCCGGCGGTTCCAGCGAGAACTTCCCGTTCGTGCTCGGCCAGGGCCAGATGCTGCCGGAATTCGAAACCGGCGTGATCGGCCTGAAGGAAGGCGAATCGCGCGACGTCGAAGTCAGCTTCCCGGACGACTATCATGGCAAGGAAGTGGCCGGCAAGAAGGCCGTGTTCACCATCAGCGTGAAGAATGTTGCCGAAGCCGTGCTGCCGGAACTGGACGACGCGTTCGCCAAGGCACTGGGCATCGTTGACGGCGACGTCGCCAAGATGCGCGCCGAGATCGAAAAGAACGTCAAGCGCGAAGTGGTTCGCCGCCTGGCCGCCCGCAACAAGGAAGCGGTCATGGAAGCGCTGATCAGCGTCAGCGAACTCGACCTGCCGCAGTCGCTGGTGCAGGTGGAAATCGGCCGTCTGATGCAACAGGCGCAAGAAGACTTCGCCCGTCGCGGTCTGGACACCAAGAGCATGCCGCAACTGCCGCCGGAACTGTTCAAGGACCAGGCTGAACGTCGCGTCAAGCTGGGCCTGATCCTGTCGGAACTGGTCAAGGCCAACGAACTGAAGGCCACCGCCGAGCAGGTCAAGGCCCGCGTTGAAGAATTCGCCGACAGCTACGAACATCCGGCTGAAGTGGTCAAGTGGTACTACGAAAGCCCGGAACGCCTCGATGGTCCGGAAAGCATGGTGCTGGAAGACAACGTGGTTGAATTCGTGTTCGGCAAGGCCAAAGTGACTGAGAAAGCGGTTTCGTTCGACGAACTGATGGGGAACGCCTAAGCATGCATAACCTACGGGATTGGCAACTGTCTCAATCCGCACCTCAGGCCCTCGGCCTGGTGCCGATGGTGGTCGAACAGAGTGGTCGTGGCGAACGTGCCTACGACATCTACTCGCGACTTCTGAAGGAACGCATCGTATTCCTGGTCGGTCCGGTGACGGATGAAACGGCCAATCTCGTGGTGGCGCAGCTGTTGTTCCTGGAATCGGAAAATCCTGACAAGGACATCAACCTGTACATCAACTCGCCGGGCGGGGTGGTGACGGCCGGGCTGTCGATCTACGACACGATGAACTTCATCAAGCCCGACGTTTCCACGTTGTGCATTGGCCAGGCAGCCAGCATGGGCGCGTTCCTGCTGTCGGCCGGCGCCAAGGGCAAGCGTCTCGCGCTGCCGAACTCGCGGATGATGATTCACCAGCCGCTGGGCGGTTTCCAGGGGCAGGCATCCGACATCGAGATTCACGCGAAGGAAATCCTGTCGTTGAAGCGCAAGCTCAACGAGTTGATGGCACAGCATTGCGGTCGTCCGGTCGAGGACCTCGAACGCGATACCGACCGCGACAATTTCATGAGCGCTGCAAAATCGGTCGAGTACGGTCTGATCGACCGTGTCATCGAGCCGCAATCGCGCACATAGGTGGTAAGCAGTCATGACGGATAAACAGGACAGCCAGCAACTGGCATGCTCGTTTTGCGGGCGCAAGAAGCAGGAAGTCAAACACCTGATCGCCGGGCCGCAGGTCTTCATCTGCGACGAATGCATTCGCGATTGCGAAGGCATCATCGCCGACCTGAGCGCGGCCGGGCAGGGGGCTGACAAGGCGTCCGAAGGCGAGGCTGAGGCACGTCTGCCCAGCCCGCGCGAACTGCGCGAATCGCTGGACCAGTTCGTGATCGGGCAGGACCAGGCCAAGAAGACGCTGTCGGTGGCGGTGTACAACCACTACAAGCGCCTGAACGCCACCGAGGCCGATGCCGAAGTCGAGCTGTCGAAGAGCAACATCCTGCTGATCGGCCCGACCGGTTCCGGCAAGACCCTGCTGGCGCAGACGCTGGCGCGGGTGCTTGACGTGCCGTTCGCCATTGCCGATGCGACGACACTGACCGAGGCCGGCTATGTCGGCGAGGACGTCGAGTCCATCGTGACCAAGCTGCTGCAGAAGTGCGACTACGACGCGCAGAAGGCGCAGCGCGGCATCATCTACATCGACGAAATCGACAAGATCTCGCGCAAGTCCGACAACCCGTCGATCACGCGCGACGTGTCCGGCGAGGGCGTCCAGCAGGCGCTGCTGAAACTGATCGAAGGCAGTGTGGCGAATGTGCCGCCGCAAGGCGGTCGCAAGAACCCGAACGCCGAGTTCATCCAGGTGGATACGACCAATATCCTGTTCATCTGCGGTGGCGCGTTCGACGGGCTGGAGAAGGTCATTCGCCAGCGGACGGAAAAGGGCGGCATCGGCTTTGGCGCCACGGTGACGTCGAAGGACGACCAGCGTGCCATCGGCGAACTGCTGCGCGAAACCGAGCCCGAGGATCTGATCAAGTTCGGCCTGATCCCCGAGTTCATCGGCCGTCTGCCGGTCGTCGCGCTGCTGGAGCCGCTCGATGAAGAAGCGCTGATGACCATCCTCACCGAACCGAAGAATGCGCTGGCCAAGCAGTATCGCAAGCTGTTCTCGATGGAAGGTGTCGAACTGGAAATCCGTCCGTCGGCCATGCGCTCCATCGCCCGCCAGGCGCTGGCGCGCAAGACCGGTGCCCGTGGTCTGCGTTCGATCGTCGAGCGTGCACTGCTCGATACCATGTACGACCTGCCGTCGCTGGAAGGCGTGGCACGCGTGGTGGTCGACGAAACCGTGATCGAACAGGGCGCGAAACCGAAGCTGGTGTATCAGGAAAACGTGCTCAAGCACAGTGCCTGATACACGGGGCGACCTCGCTTCGCTCGCTGGTTCTTCGCGACAAAAGGTCGATGTGATTCAAGGCCGTCCGGTAACGGACGGCTTTTTTATTTTGCCGTGCACCGGGCTGCCGGTGTGCGGAGTAGACTGCATTCGACGCGGGCGAGCTTGAATTCTCGCTCTTTGCGCCCATTTGCAGCGCAGCATGACAACACCAGACAAAGAGATTCCAGCCATGTCGCAAAGCGAAATGACTACCCCGGTGACCCACCTGCCGCTGCTGCCCCTGCGCGACGTTGTGGTGTTCCCGCATATGGTGATCCCGCTGTTCGTCGGCCGTCCGAAGTCCATCAAGGCTCTCGAACGCGCGATGGCGGAAGACAAGCAGATCCTGCTGGTCGCGCAGAAATCCGCCGCCAAGGACGAGCCGTCTATCGAGGATCTGTACGACGTCGGCACGGTTTCGGCCGTGCTGCAGATGCTCAAGCTGCCCGATGGCACGGTAAAGGTGCTGGTCGAGGGCAAGAGCCGCGCGCTGGTCGAGGACGTGCGTGAGGACGACGGCCTGTTCGTCGCCGACATCACGCCGGCGTCGATTGATGCCGGTGCCAACACCGAGACCGAGGCAATGCGCCGCGCGCTGCTGGCCCAGTTCGAGCAGTACGTCAAACTGAGCAAGAAGATCGCGCCGGAAATCCTCGCGTCGCTGTCCGGCATCGACAGCCCGGGACGGCTGGCCGACACCATTGCCGCCCACCTGCCGCTGAAAATCGAACAGCGCCAGGACGTGCTGGAGATGTTCAATGCCGTCGAACGGCTTGAGCACCTGCTGGCGCAGATCGAATCCGAAATCGATATCCTGCAGGTCGAAAAGCGCATCCGTGGCCGGGTCAAACGGCAGATGGAGAAGAGCCAGCGCGAGTACTACCTGAACGAACAGGTCAAGGCGATCCAGAAAGAGCTGGGCGAAGGCGACGAAAACGCCGAGTTCGACGATCTGGAAAAGAAGATCAAGACCGCCGGCATGTCCAAGGAAGGCCGCGACAAGGCAAACAGCGAGCTCAAGAAGCTGCGCATGATGTCGCCGATGTCGGCCGAAGCGACCGTGGTCCGCAACTACATCGAGACCCTGGTCGACCTGCCGTGGAAGAAAAAGACCAAGATCAGCAGCGATATCATCGCTGCCGAGAAGGTGCTGGACGAAGACCACTACGGGCTGGACAAGGTCAAGGAACGCATCCTCGAGTATCTCGCGGTGCAGGGCCGGGTCGACAAGCTGAAGGGACCGATCCTGTGCCTGGTCGGCCCGCCGGGGGTCGGCAAGACCTCGCTGGGCGAGTCGATTGCCCGTGCGACCGGACGCAAGTTCGTGCGCATGGCACTGGGCGGCGTGCGTGACGAAGCCGAGATCCGCGGTCACCGCCGGACCTATATCGGCTCGATGCCGGGCAAGATCCTGCAGAGCATGACCAAGGTCGGCGTCAAGAACCCGCTGTTCCTGCTCGACGAAGTCGACAAGCTCGGCGCGGATTTCCGTGGCGACCCGAGCGCGGCACTGCTGGAAGTGCTCGACCCCGAGCAGAACCATGCCTTCAGCGACCACTATGCCGAAGTCGATTTCGACCTGTCCGACGTGATGTTCGTCGCGACCGCAAACTCGCTGAACATTCCGCAGGCGCTGCTGGACCGGATGGAGATCATCCGCCTGTCCGGCTACACCGAGGACGAGAAGGTCGCCATCGCCGAACGCTATCTGGTGCCGAAGCAGGTCAAGGCGAACGGCCTCAAGGAAGGCGAGCTGCAGGTGCAGGAAAGCGCGGTGCGCGACATCGTGCGCTACTACACCCGCGAGTCCGGTGTCCGCAGCCTCGATCGCGAGATTGCCAAGATCGGCCGCAAGGTGGTCAAGAACAACCTGACCAAGCATCGCGACGACAACGCGCTGGTGCGCACGACGGTATCGTCGCGCAACCTCGACAAGTATCTCGGCGTGCAGAAGTACGAGTACGGCGTGGCCGAGGAGCAGAACCAGGTCGGTCAGGTGACCGGGCTGGCGTGGACCGAGGTCGGCGGCGAACTGCTGACCATCGAGGCGGTGTCGCTGCCGGGCAAGGGCAACATCATCCGGACCGGTCAGCTGGGCGACGTGATGCAGGAATCGATCACGGCAGCCATGAGCGTGGTGCGGCGTCGTGCACGGACATTGGGCATCAAGCCTGATTTCTATGAAAAGCAGGACATTCACATCCACCTGCCCGAAGGGGCGACGCCGAAGGATGGCCCGTCGGCGGGTATCGGCCTGGTCACGGCGATCACGTCGGCGCTGACCGGCATCCCGGTGCGTGCGGATGTCGCCATGACCGGCGAAATCACCCTGCGCGGCGAAGTGCTGCCGATCGGCGGCCTGAAGGAAAAGCTGCTGGCGGCGCATCGCGGCGGGATCAAGCATGTGCTGATTCCGAAGACCAACGTCAAGGATCTGGCGGAAATTCCGGCGAACATCAAGCGCAGCCTGGAAATCCATCCGGTAAAGTGGATTGAACAGGTGTTTGAACTGGCGCTGGAACGGATGCCGGAGGCGTTGCCGGAAAGCGACGAAATCGGCACGATTCCTGTTAAAACCGAGGAGCCCGCCGAAGCGCGCGTGACCAAGCACTGACCCAATTGCCACTGCCTTGACACGCCAAAATTCGGCTTGCTATAAAGCCTTCTGTTTGCCGGAGTCGCGGTTCCGGTGGCCATAACATGGAAAGGGGACGTAAGTGAAAAAATCCGAATTGATCGACGCGATTGCCGCTTCGGCTGACATCTCGAAAGCCGCTGCCGGCAAGGCGCTCGACGGTGCGATCGATGCGCTGACCGCCGCCCTGAGCAAGGGGGAGTCGGTCACGCTGGTCGGTTTCGGCACCTTCTACGTCGGCGAGCGCGCCGAACGCAATGGTCGCAATCCGAAAACCGGCGAGATGATCAAGATTCCTGCTGCCCGTTCGCCGAAGTTCCGCGCTGGCAAGGGCCTCAAAGACGCGCTATAATTCGCGCTCGGTCTCCTAGCGAGAATCGGGCGGTTAGTCTCAGTTGGTAGAGCACTGCCTTCACACGGCAGGGGTCACTGGTTCGAGTCCAGTACCGCCCACCACAGCGGAGTGGTAGTTCAGTTGGTTAGAATACCGGCCTGTCACGCCGGGGGTCGCGGGTTCGAGTCCCGTCCACTCCGCCAGAATCCAAAAAGGTGAACGCGCTGCCGTTCACCTTTTTTGTTGCTATCTTCCGCATCAAGCTGTCCGGGTCGGTTTTGCCGTCCGGCGGCGGCCGCGGTCAGACGGACCCATATCGCCCTCATGTTTGATTTCGTCCAGAAAAACACGCTCCTCATCAAGGTCATTCTCGGTGCCGTGGCGCTGACTTTTGTCGGCTTCGGTGTCGGCAGCTACACCGCCTCGTCGGATGATCCCTATCTTGCCAAGGTCGCCGACCTGAAGATCTACAAGCAGGACGTGGATCGGGTGCTCAATGGCCAGCCGGCCGACAGCGCGGTGCGTCAGCAGGTGCTGGAAAGCCTGGTTCGCCAGAAGCTGCTGCTGGCCGATGCCGGTGCCGCCGGCCTGGTGGTCAGCGATGAAGCACTGCGTCGCGCGATCGCGGCCGTTCCGGCTTTTCAGGACAACGGCAAGTTCAGCCCGAGTCGCTACGAGGCATTCCTGAAAGCGCAGTACCTGACGCCGGTTGCATTCGAACAGCGCCTGCGCGACGAACTGCTGACCGAGAAACAGGTGTCTGCCTTTGTTGACGCGTCCTTTGTCACCCCGGGTGAAATCGAGCGCATGCATCGCCTGCTGGCCGAACAGCGCCAGGTCGACGCGTTCACGCTGACGGCCGCTGACTTTGTCGCCGACGCCAGAGTCGACGACAGCGCGGTCAAGAAGTACTACGACGCCAATCTCGCCCGCTTCCGCCTGCCCGAGCAGGTGCGGCTGCAGTACGTGCTGCTGTCGCTGGACCAGGTCGCCCAGTCGGTGCAGGTCAGCGATGCGGACGCCGAACAGTATTTCAATGAACACAAGGCCGACCTCGGCAAGGAAGAGCGCCAGCTGTCGCACATCCTGCTGACGGTGCCGTCCGGCGCCAGCGCCGCGGACAAGGCCAAGGTCAAGGCGGCGGCCGAAGCGATCGACAAGGAAGTGAAGGCCGATCCGGCCCGCTTTGCCGAGATCGCCAGGCAGCGTTCGCAGGACCCGGGTTCGGCTGCCAACGGCGGCGGGCTTGGCTGGGTGCCGCGCGGCATGATGGTCAAGCCGTTCGAGCAGGCTGCGTTCGCACTCAAGCAGGGCGAGATCAGCAATGTGGTCGAAAGCGAATTCGGCTACCACGTCATCAAGCTCGACGGTGTGCGCTCGACCGAGTTCGCGGCGGTCAAGCAGGACATCAAGCAGCGCATGGCCCGCCAGAAAGCCGGCGCGACCTATCGCCAGCAACTGGAACGCCTGTCCGACGTCACCTATCAGCAAGCCGACAGCCTGAAGCCGGCTGCCGATGCCCTGAAGCTGAAGATCGAGGAAAGTGGCTGGCTGCTGCGCGGCAAGCCGGGCGAAGGCGTGCTGGCCAATCCGAAGCTGATCGACGCGGCCTTCAGCGATGACGTACTCAACGGCAAGCACAACAGCGAAGTGGTCGATATCGGCAATGACAGCAGTGCCGTGGTACGCATTGCCGAACACAAGCCGGCCGTGCAGCAGCCGCTGGCCGAAGTGGCACCGATCATCCGCCAGGAACTGAAGCTGAAGGCGGCCGAAACGATGGCGGTCAAGAAGGGCAAGGAAATGCTGACCGAACTGAAGGCTGGCAAGAGCGTCAGCGCGAACTGGGGGCCGGGTCAACTGGTCAGCCGTCGCGCACCGGGTGCGCTCAGCCGCGATGCCGTTCGCGCCGTGTTCTCGGCCGATGCCGCCAGGCTGCCGGCCTATGCCGGTGCGGTACAGGGCAACGGCTATGTGCTGTACCGGGTGGAACGGGTGATTCCGGCCGCACCGATCAACCCGACCGACCGCCAGTACCTGGCCGACCTGCTCGGCAAGATGCAGGCCAACGCGGACGCAACCAGCTATCTGAACAGCCTGCGCGAGCACTACAAGGTCATGATCCGGCAAATGCCGAACGCCGAGTAAGCGCCTCCGGCCTGTCCGGAAGCAGAAACACCCCGCCCAGGCGGGGTGTTTCCGTTTATGGGGCTAAGCCTGGTCCAGATGGATGGCGAAGCCGTGCCGGCCCGGCGCCAGTTCCGGGCGCAGGGTCAGGGCCGGGATGTCGTAGGCACCGCCATTCTGCCGGCGGAATGGCAGGGGAGCGGTCGTGGCGAGGGTATCGAGGCGCTGCCCGAGGGCCGCGCAGGCGCGGGCGAACCCGTCCTGGTCGAGACGCCCGGTCCGGTAGATCACATGCGGCGGCAGAACATCAAAGCCCGGGTAGTACAGGATGCCGTGCTGGATGGGGAACAGGATGTCGTCGATCGGGCCGTTGATGCCGCGCGGGCTGTAATGCGATGCCCAGCCGCCTGCCGTGACGACCAGCATGGCGCGTTTGCCTGCCATCGTGCCTTCACCAAAACGGTCGCCCCAGTGGTGGTCGGAATGCTCACCGACGCCATAGGCGAAACCATGGGCGTAGACGCGATCCACCCAGCCTTTCAGGATGGCCGGCATCGAGTACCACCACAGCGGAAACTGCAGGATGAGGGAAGCGCTCGGCGATCCGCTGCTGCTGCCGGGCCCCCGGGGCATGCGTCCGGCCGCGCGTGCCGAGGCGTTGCGCGACCCGCTGCGGCAGGCGCTGGATGCCCTGGCGCAGGCGGTGTCGGCACCTGCGGTGTTCGATCCTGCACGGGCCAGCCAGACCTGGCGCGTCGCCTCGTTCGACTACGGCGAGTCAACCATTCTGCTGCCGGCGCTGGCCGGTTTGCGTGCCGCCGCGCCCGGTACCCGGCTGGCGGTTCTTGAGGTCGCGCCCGCCGACATGGGCCGGCAGCTTGAACAGGGCGGGATAGATCTGGCATTTCATGTCGGGGACGAGGCGCCCGGGGGATTGCGCCGGCGGCTCATGTTTGCCGAGCAGTACGTGCTGGTCGGCCGGGCCGGCCATCCGGGTCTGAGCCGGCGTCCGACCCTCGCCGAATTCAGCCGGTTCGAGCATGCGATCGTCTCGCCGGATGGTGGCGGATTTCGCGGCGTGACTGACTCTGCGTTGTCGGAACGGGGGCTGAGCCGACGGGTCGTGCTCTCCGTCCCGCATTTCCTGTTTCTGAAATCAGTGCTGGCCAGTACCGATCTGGTGGCCATGCTGCCGTCGCGGCTGGTGCAGGACGATCCCCGGCTGCAGCAGGTCGAGCCGCCCGTGGCCGTGCCCGGCTTCGAGATGCACATGCTGTGGCACGAGCGCTCGCACCGTGATCCCGCGCATCAGTGGCTGCGCGAGCACATCGCGGCGTCGGTGTGAGCGCGCGACGGGCTGCCGGACCGGAATCCGGCAGCCCGCATCCCGCTCAGTTTGCGTGCAGGGCGGTCACGAGGTCGACTTCTTCCTTTGCGCCAAGGAAGACGGCGACGCGCTGGTGCAGGCCTTCCGGCTGCAGGTCGAGAATGCGGCCGTGGCCATTGCTGGCGGCACCGCCGGCCTGCTCGATGATGAACGACATCGGGTTGGCTTCGTACATCAGGCGCAGCTTGCCGGGCCTGGACGGGTCACGGCTGTCCTTCGGGTACATGAACACGCCGCCACGGCACAGGATGCGATGCACCTCGGCCACCATCGACGCCACCCAGCGCATATTGAAGTCCTTGCCGCGCGGACCGGTTTTGCCGGCGAGCAGTTCGCCGACATAGCGCTGGACCGGGGCTTCCCAGTGGCGCTGGTTCGACATGTTGATGGCGAATTCCTTGGCGGTTTCCGGCACGCGCATCAGCGGGTGGGTCAGCACGAACTGGCCGGTACCGTGATCGAGGGTGAAGCCGTTGACGCCATGGCCGCTGGTCAGCACCAGCATGGTCTGCGGGCCATACAGCACATAGCCGGCCGCGGCCTGGGTGGTGCCGCGCTGGAGGAAGTCGGCGACTTCGATGCCGGTCTTGCCTTCCGGGGCGCGCAGCACCGAGAAGATGGTGCCGACGGAAATGTTGACGTCGATATTCGACGAGCCGTCGAGCGGATCGAACAGCAGCAGATACGGGCCTTGCGGGTAGGTGGCCGGGATCGGATACGGATCGTCCATTTCTTCCGAGGCCATGGCCGCCAGCTGACCGGTCCATTCATTGGCTTCGAGCAGCATGTCGTTGGCGATGACGTCCAGTTTCTTCTGGTCCTCGCCCTGCACATTGCCGGTGCCGGCTTCGCCGAGCACGCCGGCCAGCGCGCCGCGATTGACGGCGTCGCCAATGGCGACGCAGGTGTTGGCTACAGTAAGAATGAGTTCGCGCAGCGTGGCGTCGGCCAGTTGGCCCTGACGTTCGGCGTCGAGCAGGAAGCGGGAAAGCGTGATGCGGTTCATGGCGGTCCTGAATGGGAAGCGGGCGCGAACGGCGGAGGCCGGCGCGCGACAATCCCTTATTTTGCCAGACTGACGACCCGGCTGGTATGCGACATGCCACATGTCCGGACGCACAAACGCCAACCTGGGCGGTTGGCGTGTTGTCGTTGGGGGGAAACGGGGAGTCAGGCAGGCATTGCCGTCCCCGTCCGGGTTATCAGCGTTCGCTGTGGCGCTGGCTGGCAACCGGAAGCGGTGCCCGGCGGTTCGCGGTGATCGCGATCACGCAGCGCTGGATTTCCCGATAACTGGATTGGCGGGGGCGGTGATGGATCGTTGCATACAGGTCCAGCAATTTCATCGCATTGTTCATTTTAGTCTCCAACCAACCGCACATTCGGGGGATGCCCGATGGCGTTCTTGTCAAAGAGCCTGCGTTGACACCCCGGCAGTGTGTCCCGGGGCTAAACCGATTGTTGTTACAGGCCCATACCGTTTTCGGCTTGCAGATAAGACTAGACTATGCTTGCGGTAAATGACAAGCCATTTACCGCATTGTGAACCTGCGATGACTGGCTCAGTTCCGGCGGTCGACAAAACCGGCGATGCGCCGTCCCGCTTCCGCGAGCCGTTCGCTGTCGCAGGTGTAGGCAAGGCGGACATAGCGCTCGGCATCGTGCAGCGAGAAATCCCGCCCCGGCGCAACGGCGACATGGGCCTGTTCCAGCAGGTCGCGGGCGAAGGCAAAGCTGTCGTCGGTCAGTGCCGAGACATCGGCATACAGGTAGAACGCGCCCTCCGGTATGGCCGGGAAACGAAAGCCCAGCGGCGTCAATGTGGCCAGCAGGGCGTCGCGCCGGCGGGCGAACTCGCTGCGGCGGACCTCCAGACCGGCGACGGTTTCCGGGGCGAACGCGGCCAGTGCGGCATGTTGCGACAGCGTCGGCGCGGCCAGGAACAGGTTCTGCATCAGCCGTTCCGTCGCGGCAATATAGGCATCCGGCACCACCAGCCAGCCGAGACGCCAGCCGGTCATCTGGAAGTACTTGGAGAAACTGTTGATGACAAAAATGTCGTCGGACTGGGCCAGCGCGGTCGGGGCGTCGCAGCCATAGGTCAGGCCGTGGTAGATCTCGTCAACAATCAGCGTGCCGGCGCGCGCGGCGACGGCACGATGCAGGTCGGCCAGCGCGTCCGGCGTGATCAGGGTGCCGGTCGGGTTGGCCGGGCTGGCGATCATGGCCGCGACGCTGTCTTCGCGCCAGTGCGCGTCGATGTCGGCGGCACTCAGTTGATAGCGGCTGGCGGCATCGACCGGCACGCTGACCGGCTCGGCATCGAGCAGGCTGACCAGGTGGCGATTGCACGGATAGGTCGGATCGGGCAGCAGCACCGAACGGCCCGGCTCGGCCAGCAGCGCCAGCGCGATCAGCAGGGCACCGGAAGCGCCCGGCGTCACGCAGATGCGGGCCGGGTCGACCTCGTGCCGGTAGCGGTCGCGGTACCAGCCGGCAATCGCTTCCCGCAGCGCCGGCAGGCCCATTGCCGCGGTATAGAACGTCTCGCCGCGACTCAGCGCCGACTGCGCGGCGGCAACGATGGGCGCCGGGGTCGGGAAGTCCGGTTCGCCGATTTCAAGGTGAATGACATCGTGGCCGTCCTGTTCCAGGCGCTTGGCGCGCTCAAGGATGGACATGACATGAAACGGCTGGATCTGCGCCAGTCGGGCAGCGAGTTGCATGAGGGAACCTGTTTCGATACGGAAGAGTGGGGGGGCGGGGCTCAAGCCAGCGGGCCGGTCACGGCCTTGGCGTACAGTGCCCGTTCCATTTCGCGGGCATCGACCGTCATTTGCAGGGCACGTCCGGCGCGATTGGCAAGCCGCTGCGTCAGCGTGTCGAGCAACATGGCGGTCAGGGCCCGGCGCTCGTCGGCGCTGCGTCCGGACAGCAGGAACAGCGTGACATGGACGAAGTCGATGTCGGCGTCCTCCCCGATGCAGACCACGTCGGCACGGTAGGCGCGGCTCTTGATGTCGTCGGCGGAGAAATGACCGCTGGCGATCAGCGTGCGGTTCAGTTCCAGCAGCAGCGAGCGGGCGTCGAGGTCGAGATTGTGTTCCAGTGTCAGGTGAGGCATGGGGAGCGGTTTCCGGTAAGGGGCAGGGCACGACAGGGCGTCGGTTGACAGGGCATTATGCCAGCCTGACCGGGGCGGTTGCCGCCCCGGGGGGAATCGTCCAGAATTTCAGACCATAGTCATTTACTTTTGGCGGCTGCCCAGCCGCTATTGAATTTTTGCCAGCCCCGGCCCCGCCGGGTACGCTGTCCTGGAGGCGCCGTTGCAGGTCCTTGGATTCGCCGGATATTCCGGCAGTGGCAAAACCACTTTGCTGGAGAAAGTCGTCGCCAGACTGACGGCGGCCGGTGTGCGGGTGGCAGTGATCAAGCACACCCATCACGATGCCGATTTCGATACCCCCGGTCGCGACAGCTGGCGACACCGGCAGGCCGGCGCCGCACAGGTCATGCTGGTGACACCGGCCCGACGCATGCTGATCGAGACCGTGCCCGATGCCAACGACATGGCACTGGACGAGCATGTGCGCCGACTGGCGCCGTGTGATCTGGTGCTGGTCGAAGGCTTCAAGAACGAAGCGATCGACAAGCTCGAGGTCGTCGACAGCACGGCCGGCCGGCCGCGA
The DNA here is from genome assembly GCF_054781615.1 of Microvirgula curvata. Classification (NCBI taxonomy): domain Bacteria; kingdom Pseudomonadati; phylum Pseudomonadota; class Betaproteobacteria; order Neisseriales; family Aquaspirillaceae; genus Microvirgula; species Microvirgula curvata. Next base: position 225,573 of record NZ_BAAGUB010000036.1, read on the forward strand.
CTGGCACCTGCCGATCCGCGCGTGCGGGCGGTCGTGACCGACCTGCCGACCGCCATTGGCGATGCGCTGCCCGTGTTTCATCGCGACGACGTCGAGGGTGTCGTCGCCTTCATTACAGAAAGGTATTTGCCGTGACCGCTGCTTCCACCATGCTCGACTTCGAGGCCGCCGCCGACTGGCTGCTGTCCCGTGCGCGTCCGCTCGAAGACACCGAGACCGTGCCGCTGATCCGCGCCCGCAACCGGGTACTGGCGCACGAGGTGGTGTCCGGCATCGACGTGCCGCCACACGACAACAGTGCCATGGACGGCTATGCGCTGCGCGTGGCCGACTGGCGTGACGGCGTCACGTTCGAAGTCAGCCAGCGCGTGCCGGCCGGCAGCCAGCCAGGACCGCTAAAGGCTGGCACCCTGGCGCGCATCTTTACCGGCGCCCCGATTCCCGCCGGCGCCGACGCGGTGGTCATGCAGGAAGACAGCGAGCTCGACGGCGACCGGGTCCGCATCCTGCATGCACCGGGCATCGGACAGAACATCCGCCGTGCCGGCGAGGACATCGGCCATGGCCAGGTGATTGTCGCTGCCGGCAAACGGCTGACGCCGGCCGATATCGGCCTGATCGCGTCGGTCGGCGTACCGGATGTCGACGTGTTCCGGCCGTTGCGCGTCGCGGTGTTCTTTACCGGTGACGAACTGACCGAGCCGGGCGAACGCCTGCAGCCCGGCCGCATCTACAACTCCAACCGCTACTGGCTGCGCGGTCTGCTGGCGCAGATCGGCTGCGAGATCCGCGATCTCGGCATCATTCCGGACAGCCTGGCGGCGACCCGGCTGGCGCTGAGCGATGCGGCGGCCAGTGCCGATGTGGTGGTGACCTGCGGCGGCGTGTCGGTGGGCGAAGAAGATCATGTCAAGACCGCCGTCGAGCGCGAGGGCGAGCTGCATCTGTGGAAGATCGCCATCAAGCCCGGCAAGCCGCTGGCCTATGGCCGCATTGGTGCCGCCGACTTTATCGGCCTGCCGGGAAACCCGGTGTCCGGCTACGTGACCCTGCTGACGCTGATCGTGCCCTTCCTGCGCCAGCGCATGGGACGCACTGCCGTGCGCCTGCCACTGCCGCTGCGCCTGCCGGCCGCCTTCGACTGGACGCGGGCGGATGCGCGCCGGACCGAATTCCTGCGCGCCCGGCTGGTCGGGCAGGACGATGGCGGCCTGGCCGTCGAACGTTACCCGCACCAGGGCTCGGGCGTGCTGACCTCGTGCGCGTGGGCGGACGGGCTGGTGCGGCTGGCGCCGGGCCGGACGGTCAAACCCGGTGATCTGGTCGATTTCCTGCCGATGTCGGCACTGGTCTGAGCGTGACGGCCGCGCTGGAACAGGCCCTGAGCAGCCGTGACGGCACGGCCTTGTCCGGACGGATCTGGCCTGCCGCCGCCCCGCGCGCGGTAGTGGCGCTGGTGCACGGGCTGGCCGAACACGGCGGCCGCTATGCAGCCTTTGCCGAGCGGCTGAACCGGGCCGGCATCTCGCTGGTCACGGTCGACCTGCGCGGCCATGGCCGCTCGGCCGGCGCCCGGGCGCGGGTGCGCCATTTTGATGACTACCTGGACGATGCCGAAGCCTTGCTGGCACTGGCCGGCCGCCACTGCCCGGCCGGCGTGCCGCTGTTCCTGATGGGACACAGCATGGGCGGCGCAATTGCCGCGCTATGGGCGATCGAGCGCCTGCCCGCCAGCGGGGTGGCGCTGGCCGGACTGATCCTGAGCAGCCCGGCACTGTCGCTCGGTGCCGACGTACCACGCTGGATGATTGCCGTCGCCCAGGTGATCGGCCGACTTGCGCCGGGCCTGCCGGTGCGGCGCATTGACGCCGCGCTGCTGTCCCGCGATCCGCTTGTGGTTGCCGACAACCGTGCCGACCCGCTGGTCCATCACGGTGGCGTACCGGCGCGAACCGGCGCCGAACTGATCGTGGCCATGCGCCGCATTGCGGCCGGCCGGCAGACGTTGACGCTGCCGGTACGCGTGTTCCATGGCACCGCCGACCGACTGACCGAGCCGGACGGCAGCCGCGAATTTGCTGCCGGCGTGGGCTCGGCCGATGTCGATCTGGCCCTGTATCCGGACAACTACCATGAGACGCTGAATGATCTGGATCGCGACCGGGTTATTGATGAGTTGATTGGGTGGATTGAGGGGTGTTTGTCGGGGGGGCGTTCATGAGGGGATGGGGGGCGGATTTGCAACCGGGCGAGTTTCGCTTGGGGGCCTTGGGAGGCTGCTGTTCGGCCAAAGCTGCCGTTCAGCCCTCCTTGCTTGAGTGGCATATGCAGCGCCAAAAGCAGCCCGCGCGGTCTCAACAAAATCTGGCTCGATTCAATTGATCACCTGGCAATCACTGCATGCTGGACTTATTTGGTGACGGTGCTTGAAGAGCTCAGTCAGCCCGACCAACTGCTGAAGGTCAGACGCAGAAACCGAAGGCAGTTGGCCCCAAGATGACTGAGTGCCTGGTTGCGTTGAGGAGTCATCAAGCGGCAGGTGGTGTTGCCTCAACAAGTGGAAACCAGCCCTTGGCCACCTGAATGACGCCCCACAATTTGTCGGGGATCGTCAGTTGCGGCACGCGGTCGGAATCGAGCGCTGTGGCAATCTCTGTTCCCCGTCCTTCGGTGGCGAGTTCTACCCATTTCGGATTCATCACCAGCCCCTGTCCGATTGCGACCAACTCCAGGCCCGTCGCGAGTGCTTTTTCGGCATCATCGGGCGTCCGGATAAGACCCGCTGCAATCAAGGGAATGCGGTTGGCAACGTGCTCAACAATCAGCTCGGCAGTGGTTTGCTCGCCGCTGTAGTCCGCAGGTCTGGCATTCGGAATGTCAAAGAGCGACGCATGAAGGTAATCGACACCCGCCTCGATCAGCCGGTCGATCAGCACGTAGCTGTCGCCAATCCGTAGCGCTCCTTCGCCAGGCTCTTCCGGTGAGATGCGGTAGCCCAGCAGGAATGGCCGCTTGGCGTGTTCGGCGATGACCCGCTGTGCTTCGCGTACGACGGCCAGGGGGAAGCGCATACGGTTTTCGAGCGAGCCACCCCATTCATCCTCGCGCTGGTTGAACATGGGCGAGAAGAAGTTCTGGATGAGAAAGCCATGAGCGCCATGCAGCTCGATGCCGTCGAAGCCTGCCTCAATGGCGCGACGAGTCGTTTCGCCGAACGCTCGGATGATCCCTTCGATTTCTTCCTTGCTCAGCGCATGACTGGTCACTTCGGCGCTATTGAACGGGCTGGGCGGTACCTTCAGCGCACTGGCACTGACAACGCGACCATCCGGCACGAGGTGTGGCAAGGCTTTGTTGCCGGCGTGGAATATTTGCAAGATGGCTGGCGCTCCGCCGCTCCTGGCTGCTTCCGACAGGCGACGGAGGCTGGGAATAAAGCGATCATCGTGACTGGCGAATTCGTCAGTGAAGCCGATGCCGTCCGGCGTCACGTGCGTGCAACCCGTCACCACCATGCCAACACCGTTGACGCGAGCGCGGTAGTAGGCCACCTCCTGGTCGGAGATGCTGCCATCCGGATTCGCCGACCATGTCGTCATCGGTGCCATCACAGCGCGGTTGCGCAGGGTCAGGCCGTTCTTGAAAGCCAAAGGCTGAAGCAGTCTCGATATGGTTTGGGTCATTTGAATCGGATCTCCATCGTTGAAAAAGCGCTCTGCGGTGGTTTGTGCTCCCATTGCAAGCAGTGTGTTCCTGAATGCCTTGGTTCCGTTTGCCAAAACCGTCGCGTTTCTTGCCTGATGTGATGAGCTTCGATCAATGAAGGGCCTGGTCTGCATTCGGCAATGCTAAGCTTCAATCACGAAACACAAAGGAAAACACAAGTTTTCATGGAGGTATCCAGTGACCATTGAAGCAAAGCCTGACATCGGAGAACTTGTCAGTCTGGTGGGCAACATTGCACAAATCGATGGAGACTACGACACACCGATTGCAGCGCTGAAACTTCGTCGCTGCAGTTCCACCACCGATCCGATGCCCTGCATTTATGGCCTGGGCCTTGCGCTGATCGTGCAGGGCGGCAAGCGGATCACACTGGGCGATGAGGTCTTCGACTACGGGGTCGGGCAATCCCTTATCACCACCGTGGACATGCCCGTGGTGGCGTACGTCACTCGTGCCAGCGCCGCAGAACCTTTCCTCGGGATTTGGCTGGAACTGGATGCTCGTCTTATTGCCCAGATGGCGGCGGAGATGGAGTTTGCGGCCCCGCTCCAGGCCTCGACGGCACGAGGAGTATCCCTTGTGGCACTGGAGCCAGGTCTGCAGGATGCGCTGACCCGCTTGCTCCGGCTGCTCGCCGAGCCATCACTGATCCCTCTCCTCGCCCCCCTGATCCAGCAGGAGATCGTCGTTCGCTTGCTGCATGGGGGGCATGGCTCCAACCTGCGCCGTCTCGTTGCGATAGGCTCGCCGAGCCAGCAAATTGCCAAGGTGGTCACATGGCTGAAACAGCACTACACAGAGAGCGTGCTGATAGATGATCTCGCGGCCAAAGCTCACATGAGCCCTTCAACTTTTCGGCAGCATTTTCGTGCAGTGGTCGGCGTGAGTCCCTTGCAGTACCTGAAGAACCTGCGGCTACTCGATGCCCGGCAACTGATGCTCAATGAGAATCTGGATGCGGGCAGTGCGGCGACACGTGTCGGGTACGAGAGCGCATCACAGTTCAGCCGGGAGTACAGCCGATTATTCGGAGATCCTCCGAATCGCGATATCAAGCGGATGCGGGAATCCAGTTGGGCGAGAGACGGACAAAGCCACTAAGAGCGGCCACCTGTGCCAGAGGGCCTTCGGCATGGAAACCACCACGTGCCGACACAATGCAAAGACCGACGACGACGACGCCGAAGCCGTGATGCCTGAAAGCCTATTTAAACCTCAGTGCCCGGATATCGGCCAGAGCGAGGGTAATCATTCCCCTGCAGCCTGGACGATGGAGTGGCCTCATTGAAAGCCGGGATCTCCGAAAACACATCGGCGATGAAGTCCATGAACGCGATTGCCCGGGTTGGCAGAAGCCGGTTGGCGACATAGACGATCTGCACAGGGACAGCCGGTGCTGAATATCCCGTCAGGATGTACTTCAGGCGCCCGCTCTTCAAGCCTTCGTCAAACAGCCATGCCGGTCCGTGCCCAACCCCCAGTCCCGCGGTGACTGCTGCGCGGACGGCGTCGGGCGAGTTCACTCTCAGCCTGCCGGAAACCGGAATTTCGGTATTGCGGAAGCGCCATGTCGCACCAGACGCCAGCAAGGTGTAGATCACACAGTCGTGCTCGCGCAGATCATCAGGTGTCCGGGGAATCCCGCGTTTGGCCAGGTAATCCTCACTGGCCACGAAGACGCGTTCGTACGACCCGATGCGCCGGGCGCGGAGTGCGCTGTCCTCCAGTTGTCCGATGCGAATCGCGAGTTCGGTCCCCTCATTGACGAGGTCCACGTAGCGATCGTTGATCTGCAGATCCAGCGTCAGTCTGGGATAACGCTCCAGGAATGCCGGCACGTGTGGCAACACGAAGGCATGGGCGAGCGCGGTGGGACAGGCGACGCGCAAGAGCCCTGACGGATCGGCATTGCTCCTGAATGAGGATTCGGACTCCTCCACCGCGTCGAGGATTCGCCGGATGTCGGCGTAGTAGCGTTCGCCCTCCGGCGTCAGAGACAGCTTGCGCGTGGATCGGTGCAGCAGCCGCGTTTGCAGGTGGTCTTCCAGCGCTGCCACGTAGCGACTGACGTTGGGTTGCCCCAGGCCCAGATCGCGTCCTGCCGCAGAAAAGCTGCCGGTCTCCACGGCGCGCGCGAAGCAGGTCATCAAGAGAAATCGGTCCACGCAGCCTCCGTATTCATGCACTCAGGACATTAAATATATTCAATACGACCATCTTATCCAGATTAAAGCATAGGTGCACATTTCTCCCTGCCGACCACAGTGGTCGTTACTGAATGGAGAACACAATGTCACGCTTGCAAGGTAAACGTACGCTCATCACCGGTGGCACCAGCGGCATCGGTCTGGAAACCGCAAAACAGTTCCTGGCCGAAGGCGCTCGCGTCATCGTCACGGGCGTCAATCCCGATTCAATCGCAAAGGCCCGGGCTGAACTCGGGCCCGAGGTTCCGGTGCTGCGCGCAGACTCGGCCAGCGTCGCTGCGCAAAGGGAACTGGCGCAGGCCGTCAAGGACCACTACGGCCAGCTCGATGTCGCCTTCCTCAATGCCGGCGTATCCATGTGGCTACCGATCGAGGAATGGACGGAAGAGATGTTCGACCGTTCCTTCGATATCAACGTCAAGGGGCCGTATTTCTTGCTTCAGGCACTGCTGCCGGTGTTTGCGAATCCCGCCTCCGTCATCCTGACAACCTCGGTCAGCGCGCATGCCGGCGCGGATCGCTCTTCCGTCTATGCCGCCACCAAGGCCGCATTCCTGAACATGTCGAAGACGCTGTCGACGGAATTGCTGGGGCGCGGGATTCGCGTCAACGCGGTCAGTCCCGGCCCGGTCGAAACGCCGCTGTACGACAAGCTCGGCATCCCCGATGCCTATCGCGCGCAGGTGAACAAGGACATCGCCGCCACTATCCCGCTCGGCCGCTTCGGCACCGCCGACGAGGTAGCCAAGGCGGTGCTGTATCTGGCCTCCGACGAGTCCCGCTGGACGCTCGGTTCGGAAATCGTCGTGGATGGCGGCCGCCTGCTCAACCGCTGACCACGCAAGGCTGGCGTCCAGGTCGCCGCGTTCGGTAACAAGCCCTCGGCTTCAAGACCGCAGCCAACAAGCAGGAGGGGCGTGGCGAATACCCGCGCGCCCCTTCCTCGATCCCACCCTTCAAAACCCGACCTGCCAATGCCCACGCTTACCCTGATCAGCCACCCGCTGTGCCCCTTCGTTCAGCGAGCCGCCATCGTGTTGCTCGAAAAACAGGTTCCGTTTCATCGCATCAATGTGGATCTTGGTGACAAACCCGCCTGGTTTCTGGCGATTTCACCGACCGGCAAAGTCCCCCTGCTTCAGGTGCAGGATGCATATGGCGCGGAGGAAATACTGTTCGAGAGTGTGGCTATCTGCGAATACCTGCAGGAAACCCAGCCCGGTCCCGGCCTCTATCCGGATGATCCTCTGATGCGAGCGAAGCACCGAGCATGGATTGAATCTGGCTCCGCAACCCTGGAAGAGGCCTGGGGGTATCTGAACGCCAGGGATCAAGCTAGCGCCGATCTGAAAGCCGCTTCGCTCAAGGACAAACTGGCTCAACTCGAAAAGATTCTCGGGTCTGGCCCGTACTTTGCGGGTGAGGCCTTTGGCATGGTGGATGCGGTTTTTGCGCCCGTTTTCCGCTATTTCGATGTGCTGGAAACCGATAGCACCGAATCGCTGTTCACAGACTTTCCCGGGGTCAATGCCTGGCGCAAAGCGCTCAGTGCGAGAGCGAGCGTGAGCGCTGCAGTTTCCGCAGATTATCCGGCGCTTTTTCAGGCGCACTTGCAGCGTCAGCAAGCCTTGCTGATGAAGGAGATTTAAGACGCCTCCAGCCGTATCTGGCCGGGTCGGCATGCTCGGGAACAGACCGGAGTCATACCTCGACGATGGGTTTGGCTTGAGCGAGCATTTCCAATGCGCGAACGCGCCATTTTATTCTGGTATTTGCCAGCCTGAAGCCACCCCTCAAGCTGATTGAGGTAGACGATGCACTGGAGATCTCAGAGAAAACGGAAATCCAGCCTCGTGCGGCGGCCGTGGCAGAGCCTGTTTTGGGCTCGTCACCACCGCCGTCTTGCATGCTGTATTCGCACTACCGCCCGATAGCCGATTCGGATGAGTTCGACGTATCCGTTATTTGAAACCGGCCGAACAGGCCAGGCGTGCAGCTCGGCCGAAGCGGCCAAGACCGTTATGCAGGCATCAACGTTTTCGTGGTCGCCCAGGCGTGGAGTGCGGGAGTGATCTCAGACAGGGGCGCTTCTGTTCGCGCCCTCACGCTTCGGCCTCGTAGAACAGCCCGTACTTCCCCTTTGTTTGCTTGATTCGCGCGAAACCGGCCTCTCCCAGATGCATGCCGGCGATCAAAAGCCCTTCGGAACTGACCCTGTCCAGCAGCCGTGATCGGGTGCTGGCTGCCAGGGATGGGTCCTGGTCAAATGCAATCGACACGTCCGGTCGCTGAATCTGGATATACGGAAAATGCACGATATCTCCCCAGACAAGCAGACTCTGGTCACGGGATTCGACGATATATCCGGTATGCCCGTCGGTATGCCCTGGTAATGGCATCGCGCTGATCCCGGAGAGCACCTCTCCTTCATCGAAAGTACGCAGCTTGTCGCTATAGCCGTGGAATACCTGACGCGCGATCAGGAAATTACCGCGCGCCCGCTCACTGGCACGGGCCAGATTTGCGTCGTCCTGCCAGAACTTGACCTCGCGCCGATGCACAACCAGTTCCGCATTCGGAAAAATCACTTGTCCGGCAGCATTCACCAGCCCGCCAACATGGTCGGGGTGGGCGTGCGTGAGCAGGATGGTATCGATCATGGATGGCTCGATGCCAGCCAGCAACAAATTGGCCTGCAGCCGCCCGCCCCATTGCTTGATGCCACCAGCGCCACCATCGACAAGAATGGTGCACCCGGCGCTGCGTATCACGTAGCAGTTGATATGTATCGCAGAGGGCTCATTCTGACCCGCATCGCGCTGGATTCCGGACGCTTCGGACGCGTCGATGTTCGAGAGGGAATCGAGGCTGGCATTGAGGTAGCCATCGCTGATTGCGGTGACCGTGAAATCCCCGACCTGCTGACCGGGAAAGGCAAGGATGGACACAATACGTCTCCAGAGCGGTTAGTTTCGGGCGTAAATGTTCGACGCGGCATAACCAAAACACCGAATGCGCGCGGCAAGACCCGTGTGATGAGCGATGGTGTTGTCCAAAGCGGTCATGAACCGGTTCATGACCGCAGGTGTGCGAAACGCCTCAAGGCGATACCGGATTTCCGCAAAGACGGGATGCCCCTGGCCGGGTTGTACATTGATATAAATGACATGAACATTTTTGAGTTGCGCCTCAAGGATTCCGGTACAGAGCTTGATGCAGTCGCGGGAAAGCCCGGCAAGGCACTCTTCGGACGGCATCTGGCCCGCGTCAATGTAGAAGGTCAGGTTTGGCATCGCTGGCCTGCCTGTTTTCCCCGGCCGGAAGGGCACCGGCGCGGGTCAATTGCGCCGTCATCGGCTCGTACAGGTCAACGCCCTCCGGGAGCGTCTCGACAAAGTGGAGCTTGCTTCGGGGCAGGATGGCGAGCCACCGCCGTTCCGGATACTTTTCCAGCGCAACGGCCTGCATGCCCAGCGGTTCGAGGCCCATCGCAATCAGCGAATCGGGGCCCTTTGCACCCAGAACGAGGAGTTCGTCGGCATGGACTGCCGGCGCCAGACCAATGTCACTGTAGAGATTGCGGTGCCAGTCGGTGATCTGTTGCTGCCACCGCGCGAAATTGCCGCCGCCTTTGCGGCGATATTCCTCTCCCGTCAGGACATCAAGGCCGTCCACCGTGTGGATGGCCAGGTAGACGGGACAACCCTCGCTGATCGATTTGAAACGTTGCGAGGAATGAAAGCCGGTTACCGAGATGAGCGCGGGCAGTTTTTCAAGGCTGTAGAAGTCGTTCCATTCGGCTTCGCTGGCAGGATCGGCGAAGCTGCATTCCACGGTATAGATCATCGGATTTTCCTTCGTTACGGTTAAGCATTCTTCCGCGAACGCGTGATGCTCATTGCAGTAACATCATGGTAGCCTGATGTTTTCGGCCTATATAACGAAATAAAGTCAGCCTTCAGTGATATTTAATCAAGCTGCCTTTGAACCCATTTTGATCGCGAGACTTCAATGCGACGTAAAATTCCCAGCAGTTCCGCGCTCCAGGCATTTGAGGCTGCGGCCCGGCATGGCAGCTTTGCCCGCGCGGCGGAAGAACTGGCACGAACAGAGGGCGCGGTCAGCCGCCAGATTGCCCGGCTGGAGGCATTTCTGGGGGCGGTACTGTTCGAGCGTGTGGGAAACCGTGTACGGCTTGCCCCCAATGGCGCGCGCTATGCGGCACAGGTGCGTGAGACGCTGGAGCGCCTGGAACGGGACAGCCTGTATCTGATGGGGCAGCCGAGTGAGGGCGCGAGCATTGAGATCGCGGCCATTCCGACTTTCGCCACCCGCTGGCTTATCCCCCGGCTGAAACGCTTTCAGAACAAGCATCCAAATATTACGGTGCATATCGCAGAACGGATGGAGCCCTTCCTGCTGGCAGGTAGCGGTTTCGATGCGGCCATTCATTTTGAACACCCGGCATGGGCGGGCATGCATCTGCATCCTCTGCTGGAAGAGGTGCTTGTACCGGTCTGCAGCCCACAGCTTCTTGAAGATGCCGGTGCCCATGCGCCGCTGGACGCGCTGCCACGCCTTCACCGGCGGCAAAACCCGCATGCCTGGCAGATTTATGCTCAAGAGACAGGTGTAACGCTGACCAATTCGGCAATTGGTGCACGTTACGACCTCCATTCCATGCTGATTGAGGCCGCACTTGCCGGCCTGGGCGTGGCATTGGTACCGCGGCTTTACGTTGGGGCCGAGCTAGAGCAAGGTCGTCTGGTCACGCCCTGGCCTGAGGGCAAGACGATTGCCAAAAATTTCTGCCTCGTTCTGCCTGAGCGGATCGAATTGAGTGAAGGGCCAGTACGGGCATTTGCGACGTGGATTCTTGACGAAGCACGGGGCGCAACAACCGGATAGTGAGTACTGGCTTTGGGCGGGGCATTGGCCCAAGCGGTCAGTGAACCGAACAAAGAAAATGGCCGGTTCTGGTAGGAGGCCGGCCATTGGCATTGATCACTAGCTATTTCGTCAGTTCACTTAGGCTTCCGATCCATCGAAAACACAAAGCTCGTCTAAGGCTCAAAGTTGCACTTGGCATGGGGGAATGCCATTCGTATTTGTCGTGATAGAATCAGCTCAAACTTTTTCCTATAGAAATCCGCCAGCCGCTAGCCAGGTGCCGATCATGAGCCAGAACAAGCGATACATCCCCCTCAATGCCGGCGAAAGCGCCGTATTGCCCGACGCCAACACCCTGCTGCCACGCGATGAAGTGTACGAACCGCTGGCGCAGATGATTATTGAAGCCGTGAACAAGGCGGATGCCGCCAAAGGCCAATCGCTGAACCAGCTGCGCGAACACAATGCCATCTCGATTGATGGCGTACGCGGTACCGGCAAAACCGCCGTGCTGGTCAATCTGAAAAGCTATCTAGATCAGGAGAGGCATAAGAATATTCTGAGTAAAGTTCACATCCTCGATCCGGTAGACCCTACCCTGCTGGAAAATGGCGACTCGCTGTTCCTGCACATAATCGTCGCGGCCGTGCTGCACGATAAAGAGGTTAAAGAAGCGCAAAGAAAAGAGCCGAACAAAGCCCGCAGCCTGAACCAGACGCTGGAGAAACTCGCCCAGTCGCTGGAGTCGGTCGAAACCCAGCAAGAGCGCCATGGCATGGACAAGGTGCGTGCCATGTACAGCAACAAGCAACTGGCCGACTGCGTGCAGGACTTCTTCCGCGAAGTGCTGGGCTTGCTGGGCAAACAGCTGCTGATCCTGCCGATTGACGACGTCGATACCTCGTTGAATCGCGCCTTTGAAAACCTAGAAATCGTACGCCGTTATCTGGCGACACCTCATGTCTTGCCCATCGTCTGCGGCGACCGCGAACTTTACAACGATGTGACCTGGCGAGACTTTCATGGCCGCCTGACAAAGGATTCCAATCACTTGTCGGACACTGATGCGTATCGGACAGCAAAAGAGTTAGCTATAGAGTACCAGCGCAAAATCCTGCCTTCTCCGCGCCGCCTGACCATGCCACTGGTTGGGAAATATTGGCAGCAGAGCAATATCTATTTGCGTGACGGACAGCAAGCCGAAGTTATGCCGCTGCGCAACTTCATTGCCTGGCTGGAAATTTTTCTGACCGGGCCGGTGAATGGCCTGGGTGATAGCCAGTTGCCATTGCCGATTCCATCGATCCGCGCGCTGACTCAGTTGCTGAACCAGTGCCAGCACTTGATTCCAGATTTGCCTGAAGCAATAAAGAAGGCTGATTCAGTCTTGACGGTCAAGCGTGCATGGCAAATGCCGGATGTGCCTGTAAAGGCGATTGAGGAATTTGATAAGGAGTATCAGAAACGACATAAGGACGAAAAGCGTGAATATGGATCGGCCTATGCCAAGTTTGCTGAGTTTGCCAATCAATCTTCCTCTGCCGATGAAAAAGACAGGAACAATGTTAATCGCCAAGACTGGATATCCCCTCTGGAAAAACATTTCAGGTTTGAGCCGGCAGGTGGAACGGCGTATCTGGTCTTGCAGGCAAGACGACATTGGCAACAATGGCGTCAAACACCTGCCAGTCAGCGCAGTGGTAGTGTATTTGATACACCGCTATTCCAACCACGCCAGCATAGTCATGCTAATTATCAACTTTTCGATAAAAACCACGACTTGTCAGATTGGATGGATTCACTCGGAGATAGACTGCCCAAGGTATGGTTCCGTGATCTGTCAGGCTTGAAAACCATCTTGCCATATCCACTGGCTGAGGTTGGCTGCAATGTCAATAAAGCTTTCCAGAAGAAACTTACAGCCGGCCGTAAAGAAAAAAACCAAGATTGGATGAATGAGCTTGGCAAACTAGCGCCAGAGTTTGCATCAAATGAACAGCTATCCCGCAAGGCCGGTCTATTGCTGAACTTGCTGGCAGAGCATTACTTCTACAAGCCAGCACAACGTACGGTGGTGCTGAATATCGGGCGTATTTTCGAGCTGGTTATCACCAGCCTGCTCGGTGAGGTGGAGTTAAGCGACTTGCAGCGGATTCTTCATTCTTCACCGTTCTTTTCCGCCAAATCCCAATCGCAGGATATTGCAGTTTCCGGTCAAGAAGATGCTATTGATGATGAAAGTGAAACCTCTGAAGACAGTTCTGACGCTGACAAGGCAGATCTGCTCGATTTCGCATTGGGCGAGCTACAGCAGGCAATTGCGCAATGGCGAAAAGAATATGCCATTGCGCAACTAGATATCTCGCCTTGGCTGATCTACAAGGTTTTCGAAAAAGTTTATTCGATGATTTCAGACAGCAAGGATTATCGGACTGGGCTGGATGAGTTGGCGATTGCCTTGAATAAGGCTGGTCTGGTGTTTTACGCGACCTGGTCTGCCTTTGGTAATTTTGAGAAAGGACGCTTGTTTGGTTTGCCTGAACTGGTTACCGGCGTGAGCTTGCGTAAGGCACAGAACTTCGAAAGCAATGATCATTTCAGAATGAATGTTGGTCATTTAGCACCACGTAGTAATCAATTGCCATTGCCAGATATGAAAGCTGCTCAGGATAAGAAGCATTATGGGACTGCGACAAGATCACTAACTTACGTATTGGCCGATCACCCGTTGCGCAAGTGGATTGATGAGATTTCAAATCTGGATTGGGATGGAGCCTCAACGACATTGTCAGGACCGGTTACGCCTAAAAAAGCTGAGTTCAAAGTTAGAGAAGCCTCTGGGCCTAAAGTCTGGCTATGCAAGAGGCTTGGATTAAATACTGGAAATAGGCTCACTGAGGCTAGCATACGGGAAGCAATTGAAAACTGGTCAGAATCTGAATGCCGGGCGCTTGCCAATGAAATGTGGGGCGTATACCCGAAAGCTATAGAGCGCAATGTTTTGCGAAAAGCAATAAACAAAAAATTCCCTGAGCAGCTCTGATGCTCCAGCGCACCCTGACTGAACACGCCGCCGAGTGTTTTTTCGGCGATGAAAGGTTGGCCGCATGGCTGTGGCAGCACTTGCTGCAGCCTGCCGATAATCTCGAGTCTGACCGTTGGCGCCGGCTGCAGCAGGATTTTTACCATTTGCTGGTGGAGGGCGTGGAGGCGCGTTATCCGCGCGAACACCGGCTGACCGATGTGCGCCAGTTGATGGGGCGTATGCTCGATGGTGATTTGCTGCTGACACCAGAACTGCCGTGGCTGGACGAGCTGCAACAGCGGCTATTGCAACGGAATGGCGACTTGCTGTGCTACCCCGAGGGCGAGGTGCAGGCTTATGTGCGGCTGGCGGCAGGGCTGGACCCGGCGTTGCTGGCCGGCTGGCACTTGGCGCACTGGATGAGGGAGATTCCACGCCCTGACGAACACGACATCCGTCGCGTTGTGTCCGCTCAAACCGCCTTTTTTGCTCCGCTTGGCAATCCTTCGCTACCATTTGCCGATGGGCATGTGCATTGGGGGGGAGTATCAATGGATAGTGCCATACTTGATGCCAAACTCTTTGCTAGCGATGATGCCACGCTGCTTAAGCTGCCTGAAGATGCTACTGGATGGCAGCAAGAACAATTCCGTGTTTTGCTCCATTTGTTGCAACGTGCCCGTCGTTTGTTGGTTGCATTAATGGATCAAGGTCAAGATTGGACAAATCCTCATCCGTCTTTGTCTGAACCGCTGGGTAATGCTGTTCGCTGTCCAGATTGGTCTTTGTTAATAGATAGCCAAGTTGTTGCCAATGTTGGTAGTGCTGATTGGTTGTTGGGTGAGTTTGCTCAAGTCATGAAGGAGAAAGGCTTAAATCGTTGGCTGTGGCTAAATGTCTATTTGTGTCGTTGCTATTCACAGCATGCTACCAAGTCACTAAAGCGTGCCGCTATTTTGTGTTTCTGGCAAACCGTCAATCAATTGCGTCGCAGCTTGATCATGGATGGGCAAGGGCTAACACGCTTTGTTGAACGTTATTTCAAATCAACTCTTGGGCGAGGTGGTAGCCCATCTCATAGGGTTGGAATAATTTGGCCTGGAGTTAGTGATGTAGCAGAAATCAAAAGCAGCCCATCTACATTTGAAAAGAAATTTGCAAAAAGAATTGCAAAAGAACTGGTGGAAAAAGCCAAGCTGCAATTGCCACCACCGCCCTATATTTTTGGCGAGCATGAAATCCCATTGGATGGCAAGACCTTGGCCAGCATACAGGCACTGGAGCGCTGGCAATTCTGTGGACATTTCTCGCGCTCTCAAGCTCACAAGCAAAACCATCGTCCCAAACCAAATAGCGAAAAACTGTGGCAAGAAGCTAAAACGGTGATGGACTCTCTGGAGAGTGCATCCGGCTGGAATGCGCCCGAGTTTCTGGGCGGTAGGCTGAACCCGAATTTCCATTTTCAGCCGGCCAGATGGTTTCGCGGGCTGGATGTGGCAGGGGACGAGAACGTGCTGAAGATCGAGTGGTTTGCGCCGGTGCTGCGCTGGCTGCGCAGCGGCTTCAAGTCACGGACGGATGGCGAGCGTGCCAGCACGGGGTTTCATCTGAGCATTCATGCGGGTGAGGATTATGCCCACCTGGCGTCGGGCATGCGCCATATCGACGAGACGGTGCGCTTTTGTCAGATGCGCGAGGGCGACCGGCTGGGGCATGCGCTGGCGCTGGGTATAGAACCGAAACAGTGGGCTGCACGGCAGGGCGAGATGATGCTGCCGCTGGACGAGCATCTGGATAATCTGGTGTGGCTGTGGCATCACGCCAGTGTGCTGAGCGGGGTGCTGCCGCTGGCGCAGCAGGTATTGCCCCTGTTCGAGCGGCGCATTGCACGTTTCTGGCGTTTGTCGCATTGGTGGCGGGTGCCGGATTTGATGGCTGGCGATGACGATGGTGGTGATGACCAGGACGCGAGTTTGAGTCCGGCAGCCGGTTTCGATACTTCGCCTTTGCGTCACGTGACGCCGGATGATCTGTATCAGGCATGGTGGCTGCGACGTAATTGTCACTATCGCCTGGGGAAGGTTGGTGATGGCTGGCAAATCACTTCACAAGAGCTGTACGCCTTGCCTGATCATAAAGAATTGAGTGAGAGGCGCACGCTGGCGAGCCAGCTGTATCAGACGCGGCATGATTGGCGACGGGCAGAAGAAATGGCCTGTGACCATGCCGGCGTACAAGTGCAGCAAGGCAGGAGAATTCGCAAGTATCAGGAGAGGCTTGTAATAGTGCGTATGGGTGATGAAGCGGTGGCGCATGGCGGGTTTCACCCCAAGCTGGGCCGCAAGACTGATGAAAACATTCTGGAGGATGTGGATACCCCGGCTGAGCTGGATTTCATACACGCGCTGCAAGACTGGCTGCTGACCGAGTACGACAAGCTGGGGCTGATCATCGAGGCAAACCCGACGTCCAATGTCTATATCGCGCGGCTGAAATCACACGCCGAGCACCCGATTTTCCGCTGGTATCCACCGGATGAATCGGCGCTGGAACGCGGTGCTGCGGCCAACCTTTACGGCTTGCGCCGTGGCCCGGTGCGCGTGCTGGTGAATACCGACGACCCCGGCATCATGCCGACCACGCTACGCACCGAGTTCTTGCTGCTGCGCGAGGCTGCGCTTGAATTGAAGATTGGCCGCACCGTGGCCGAACGCTGGCTGGAGACCCTGCGGCAGTACGGTATCGAGCAGTTTCATCGCAATCATTTGCCAGTGTTCGAGCCGACTTGAAGGGAATAATTGTCGGAAAAAGACGTACAGTTTGTGAAACAGTGAGTCGCTCCCGCTTCTCTATATGACTTAACGGCGGCAGTTGATACAAAAGCAGACATCGTGGAACTTGGCTGTGGCGGACCGCTAAGGCCGATATGCAGTCAGAAAGCCATCATAAGAAACAAGTCATCGGTCGTAGCCGGCCCAGAGCATCCGGCCTTTGCCAGCTCAGCAGCAGCCGTTCACCTGCGGCTCAGGTGTAAATGCATCGAACGGCAGGTTGCCTGCCGGACAGATGAAGGTCACCGCTGCAGCATCACAAGCGTGATGTAGCGCCTGAAGAGCCCCCCTGTTGAAGAGCGAGGCAGGCGCGGCTTTGTGATGCACCCGGTCTTTGACGCATCGTCTGCCACTGTCAGCGCCAGCACTGGAGCCCCCCGAACAGCCGAGAAGCACGGCTTTCCTGCTGGAAAAACCGGATAATGGCGGCCAACTCGTTTTGCACGCTATTTTGGAATTCCCACATGGAAATCAAGGTCAATTTTCTTGACAAGCTTCGCCTTGAAGCCAGGTTTGATGACTTCACGGTCATTGCCGACCAGCCTGTGCGCTACAAGGGCGATGGTTCGGCGCCGGGGCCGTTCGATTACTTTCTGGCCTCATCGGCCCTGTGCGCGGCCTACTTCGTGAAGCTGTACTGCGACACGCGCAACATTCCGACCGAGAACATCCGCCTGTCGCAGAACAACATTGTCGACCCGGAAAATCGCTACCAGCAGATCTTCAAGATCCAGGTCGAGCTGCCGGCGGACATCTCCGCCAAGGACCGGCAGGGCATTTTGCGTTCCATTGACCGCTGCACGGTGAAAAAAGTTGTGCAAACCGGGCCCGAGTTCGTGATCGAGGAAGTCGAGAATCTCGATGCTGATGCGCAGGCCTTGCTGACGCTGAACCCGGATGCGGATGCGAGCACCTATATCATCGGCAAGGACCTGCCGCTGGAGCAGACCATCGCCAACATGTCCGGCATTCTGGCCGGTCTGGGCATGAAGATCGAAATCGCTTCATGGCGCAATCTGGTTCCCAACGTATGGTCGCTGCATATTCGCGATGCACATTCGCCAATGTGCTTTACCAACGGCAAGGGTGCGACCAAGGAAAGTGCCCTGGCCTCGGCGCTGGGCGAGTTCATCGAGCGGATGAGTTGCAATCACTTCTACAACGACCAGTTCTGGGGTGAGGACATTGGCAACGCGGCGTTCGTGCATTACCCGAACGAGCGCTGGTTCAAGCCGGGCCACAGGGGGGCGCTGCCGGCCGGGATGCTCGATGAATACTGCCTGGAGATTTACAACCCGGATGGCGAGCTGCGCGGCTCGCATCTGTACGACACCAACTCCGGCAATACCGAACGCGGTATCTGCGCGCTGCCTTATGTGCGCCAGTCGGATGGTGAAGTGGTGTATTTCCCGACCAACCTGATCGACAACCTGTTCCTGAGCAACGGCATGAGCGCCGGCAACACGCTGGTGGAAGCGCAGGTGCAGTGTCTGTCGGAGATCTTCGAGCGGGCGGTCAAGCGCGAAATCCTCGAAGGCGAAATCGTGCTGCCGGATGTGCCGCAGGACGTGCTGGCGAAATATCCGGGCATTCTGGCCGGCATTGCCGAGCTGGAAAACCAGGGCTTTCCGGTGCTGGTCAAGGATGCATCGCTGGGCGGCAAGTATCCGGTGATGTGCGTCACCCTGATGAACCCGCGTACCGGCGGTGTGTTTGCCTCCTTCGGGGCGCACCCCTGCATGGAAGTGGCGCTGGAACGCAGTCTGACCGAGCTGCTGCAGGGGCGCAGTTTTGAAGGGCTGAACGATTTGCCCCGGCCGACCTTTGAAAGTCACGCCGTTACCGAGCCGAACAACTTCGTTGAACACTTTATCGATTCCAGCGGCGTGGTGTCGTGGCGCTTTTTCAGCGCCAGAGCGGAGTACGATTTTGTCGAGTGGGACTTCTCCGGTCAGGGCGAAAACGCCAATGCCGACGAAGCCGCTACCTTGTTCGGCATTCTCGAAGGCATGGGCAAGGAAGTGTACGTGGCGGTGTATGACCAGCTCGGTGCGATCGCCTGCCGCATCCTGGTGCCGGGGTATTCGGAAATCTATCCGGTGGAAGACCTGGTCTGGGATAACACCAACAAGGCGCTGGCTTTCCGCGCCGATATCCTGAACCTGCACCGTCTCGACGATGCCGCGCTGGCAGCCTTGCTGAATCGGCTGGAAGACAGCGAGGTGGATGAATACACCGACATCATTACCTTGATCGGCGTCGAGTTTGACGAGAATACCAACTGGGGTCAGCTCACGGTTCTGGAGCTGAAGCTGCTGATTAATCTTGCGCTGAAGCAGTTTGATGAGGCGCACGATCTGGTGGGCGCTTTCCTGCAGTACAACGACAACACGGTCGAGCGCGGACTGTTCTATCAGGCCCTGCATGTGGTGCTGGAGGTGCTGCTGGACGACGACCTGGAACTGGCCGATTACGAGGTCAATTTCCGCCGGATGTTTGGCAACCCGCGGATGGATGCGGTGATGGGGTCCGTGGACGGCAGCGTGCGCTTCTTTGGCCTGACGCCAACGGGGATGAATCTGGACGGACTCGACCGCCATCAGCGCCTGATCGACAGCTACAAAAAGCTGCACATGGCGCGGGCGCGGATGGCTTCTTTGTCCGGCCAAATACCAGAATGAGCAGATGACGCCCTGCGCGCTTCGGCCTCCGCCAGGCGGTGCAGGGCGGGCGGTCGCTGTGCAGAATCCGCCGCCTCGTCAGCCGCCGGCATTGCCGGGGGTCAGGGCGATGGTCTGCGGCGCAGCGGCTCCAGCTTGCTGGCGAGCGAGGCCGCCGACAGCTCGCCCAGATGGGTGGCCACGAGCTTTCCCCGGGCATCGAAGAACAGCGTGGTGGGCAGTGCGACCGAGCGGTACGTTTTTCCCAGCTGGCCGGCGGGGTCCAGCAGCACATTTTCCAGTTGCAGCTTCTCCGTCTGCAGGTATTGCTGCACGGAGGCGGCAGTTTCGCCCTGATTGACGAAGATGAAGCGCACGTCGTTTTCATGCTGTTGGGCTGCCTGCAACAAAGGCATCTCGCGGCGGCAAGGCGGGCACCAGCTGGCCCACAGGCTGACGACCACCGGCCGGCCTTCGGCCAGTGCGGGCAGGGTGGTCTGCGGGCCGGACAGGGTAGCCAGTGCTTGCGCCGATAGCGCAGGTGTTTCATTGCCGGTCAGCCATGCCTTGCCCGCTCCCCAGGTCAGTGCTCCGGCCAGCAGGGCAATGGCAAGTGGCCGGCGCAGGGCCGGCTGACGGCTGCCGTGCCACATCGCCCAGGCCAGGGCGCCGCCGATGCCGGCCCACAGGTTGAATCCCCCGTCGCGTATGTCCAGCATGCCCCATGGCTGTGGCCGGTACTGTTCAAACCAGATCGCGACAAAGCCCAGGCGGGCGGCAACCAGACCCCACAGCAGCATGTCATTCAGGGGCCCGGCCACGCTGATGCGCTGACGGCGCCCCGCCAGATAACCGGCACCCAGGGCCATCAGCCAGGCGCACCCCGACAGCGCGACAGAGAAGGGGATGGCCAGGGGGCCCAGATTGAAGCTCAGCATGGCTTTCCTGTTACTGCGTCCCGCACGGGGCGGCCCGGGGGGCTTTTCGGGCTTCCTGCCGTTCAGGCGGCAAAGCCACCATCGATGCTCAGGCTTGCGCCGGTGACATACCCTGCCTCCGGGCCTGCCAGATAGGCGACGAAGCCGGCAATCTCTTCCGCCTTGCCATAGCGGTGCAGCGCCATCAGCGCTTTCAGCTGCTCGGCAGACTCGCCTGCGTCCGGGTTCATTTCCGTATCCACGGGGCCGGGCTGCACGTTATTGACGGTGATGCCGCGCGGGCCGAGGTCACGCGCCATGCCTTTCACCAGCCCCACCAGCGCCGATTTGCTCATGGCGTAAACCGCACCGCCCGCCACCGGCATGCGGTCGGCGTTGGTGCTGCCGATATTGATGATGCGGCCACCCTCCTGCATATGACGCGCCGCTTCCTGGCTGGCAACGAACACGCTGCGCACGTTGATTGCCAGGGTGCGGTCAAAGTCCTCAAGCGAGAGGTCTTCGGTCGTTCCCCAGGCCAGCACCCCGGCGTTGTTGACCAGGATGTCGAGCCGGCCAAAGTGGCTTGCCGCCTGGCGTACGGCCTGCTGCAAGGCAGCGGCATCCGCACTGTCGGCACGAATGGCAATGGACTGGCCTCCCGCTGCCGTGATGTCGGCGACGACGGCTTCAGCCCGCTCAGCAGAAGCCATGTAGGTGAGGGCTACCGCGGCGCCTTCGCGTGCAAGACGTCTGGCGATGGCAGCGCCGATGCCGCGTGAACCGCCCTGAACGAATGCGACCTTGCCTTGAAGGGGGTGAGTTGCCGACATGTGTTGTCTCCTGACTGGGGTTGCGGGTGAAGGCGGGCTGCCCTCGTGTGGAATCCGGAAGGTATCCCGAAATGCCGGGGGACAGTCTGCACGATGTTCCCGATTTGATTAACCTGCCGGGACTGGCTCCCCGGACCGCAGCCCGGCCAGATGATGTCAGTGACCTGCCTGCACGGACTGAGTCAGGCGGTTCCGGCCTGACTCTTCCCGTCAGCGCGATGCATGCTCCCGGCGGAACACCAGCGTAGTGCCGTCGCTGGCCGCAGCGCAATGGCGATAGCCATCGCTGTCGAAATCGCGCAATGCCTCCGGCCGGGTGATCCGGTGTTCGGCAATCCAGCGCACCATCAGGCCGCGGGCGCGCTTGGCCCAGAAGCTGACGATCTTGTACGGCCCGCCATCCTTGCTGTCCTGGAATACCGGCGTCCAGACCGGGGCCGAGAGTTTCTTCGGCCTCACCGATTTGAAATACTCGTCGCTGGCCAGGTTGACCACTACCGGGCTGTCGTCGGCCGCCAGCCGCTCGTTCAGCAGCGAGGTCAGCGTATCGCCCCAGTACGCATACAGGTTGGCTCCTGCCGGATTGGCCAGCCGGGTGCCCATCTCCAGCCGGTAGGGCAGGATCAGGTCGAGCGGGCGCAGGATGCCGTACAGGCCGGACAGGATGTTCAGCCGTGTCTGCAGCCAGTCCAGGGTCGGGTGATCGAGCGAGGCGGCGTCCAGCCCGTCGTAGACGTCCCCGTTGAAGGCGAACACGGCCTGTTTGGCCTCGGGCGCGGCATAGTCGGGATGCCACTGGGCGAAGCGGGCAACGTTCAGGTGCGCCAGCGTGTCGCTGATGCCCATCAGCGCGGACAGGTCTTGCGGACTCTTGCGGCTCAGCAGTCTGACCAGTGTCGACGAACGGTCGAGCAGGGGCGGCATGCTGGCTGTCGCGATGGCGGCAGGCGTGGTGAAATCCAGTGACTTGGCGGGAGAGATGACCATCTGCATCGGGCGGTCCTCGCGATAGGGGAAGGCGCGATTGTAGGAAAATCGGCCCGGCGCGCCAAATCGGTGCGCTATCCCTCACCCAAAAATATTTGTGTTTGCTAATATTCCGACCTTGAATCGGGGAGAGTCATGCGCGTATTGCTGCAACGGGTGGAACAGGCCCGGGTGGAAGTGGAAGAACGGGTCGTCGGCGCCATCGGCGCGGGGCTGCTGCTGCTGGTCGGCATCGAAGGTGACGACAATGCGACAGATATTGACTGGCTGGTGCGAAAACTGGTCGGTTTGCGGATTTTCGAGGACGGCACGGGCAAGATGAACCGCTCGCTGGCCGATATCGATGGACAGGCGCTGGCGGTCAGCCAGTTCACCCTGTTTGCGAGCTGCCGCAAAGGCGCTCGCCCGTCATGGAGCCGCGCGGCGCCGCCGGAGGTGTCGCTGCCGCTGTTCAACGAATTTGTTGCGCGCCTGACGGTCGAACTCGGCAAGCCGGTGCCGACCGGCGTCTTTGGCGCCGAGATGAAGGTGTCACTGGTCAATGACGGACCGGTGACGATGTTGCTCGATTCCCGCAACCCGGAATAACCGGGGGCGGTTTGTTATTTGTCCCGCGTGGCTGACCGGCATGGTCGGGCGCGGGAAGCTACTCAATGCATACGCAGCAAGGAAACACGCGATGATCAGCGTATTCGACATGTTCAAGATCGGCATCGGCCCGTCCAGTTCGCACACGGTGGGGCCGATGAAGGCTGCCGCCGCGTTTGCCGCCGATCTTGACGCCGCCGGCCTGCTCGACCGCGTCAGCCGCGTACAGGTGGATTTTTATGGTTCACTGGCCCTGACCGGCGAAGGCCACGGCACGGTGCCGGCCATGCTGCTGGGGCTGGAGGGGCAATTGCCGCCGACGGTCGACCCGTTGCGGCTGCTGCCACGTACCGCCGAGCTGCGGCAGGGGGCGGCGCTGAAGCTGGCCGGCCGGCACGATATCGGGTTCGACTATGCGCGCGATGTGCATCTGAACAAGCTGAAGGCGCTGCCGCTGCATCCGAACGGCATGCGTTTCCAGGCGTTCGACGCTGCCGGCGAAGTGCTGCAGCACGAACATTATTATTCGATCGGTGGCGGTTTCATTGTCACCGAGGCGCAGTTCGGCACGCCGCTGGCGACGCTGTCGCCGCCGCCGTTCCCGTTCGCCACCGGCGCCGAGCTGCTGGCGCACTGCCGGCGCGAGCAGAAGAGCATTGCCCAGATCGTGCTGGCCAACGAGGCCTGCTGGCGGCATCCGGACGAAGTGCGTGTCGGGCTGCTGGAAATCGCCAATGTAATGCGCGACTGCATCGAGGCGGGCTGCCGGCATGACGGCACCCTGCCGGGCGGGCTGGATGTGCGCCGCCGGGCGCCGGGCATTTTCCGCAAGATGGTGTCGCAGCAGTTGTCCGGTCGCATGGACAATCTGCTGTGGCCGATGCTGTATGCGATGGCGGTCAACGAGGAAAACGCGGCCGGCGGACGAGTGGTGACGGCGCCGACCAATGGCGCTGCCGGCATCGTGCCGGCCGTGCTGCAGTATTTCCGCCATTTTGCCGCGTCGGCCTGCGATGACAAGGTGATCGAGTTTCTGGCCACGGCCGGTGCGCTGGGCATGCTGTACAAGCTGGGGGCGTCGATTTCCGGCGCCGAGGTCGGCTGTCAGGGCGAGGTCGGTGTGGCCTGCTCGATGGCAGCCGGTGCGTACTGCGCCGTGCTGGGCGGCACGGTGGCGCAGGTCGAGAATGCGGCCGAGATGGCCATGGAGCATCACCTGGGGCTGACCTGTGACCCGGTCGGCGGGCTGGTGCAGATTCCGTGCATCGAACGCAATGGCATTGCGGCGGAAAAAGCCATCAAGCTGGCGCAACTGGCCCTGCTCGAAGACGGCCAGCACAAGGTGTCGCTGGATACCGTGATCGCGACCATGCTGGCGACCGGGCGCGACATGAAAACCACGTACAAGGAAACCTCACTGGGCGGGCTGGCCGTGACCGTGAACATTACCGAGTGCTAGTGGTCCCGGTGCCTGCGATGGCGCCGTCTGGCGCATTGCGGGCGTGATTGTCTCCTGCGGGGAATGTCTGCAAGCGGATATTCCCCGTTATCATGTCGGTTTGCCGGCGGGCGGCGGTGCGTCCGAAGCCGGTTTGAATGAAATTGTCTGGATAGGGAACCGTGTCGGTCGTTTTCTTGCTGATTGTGTTGTTGGTGGTAGTCAGTGCCGTCGGTATCTGGTGCTGGCGGAACGGGGCATTGCCGGAATGGCTGGAGCGCGGCTTCGAACGCGCACAGCTCACCGCGCGCGACCTGCAGCCTGCCCGCGAGATTGCCGTTGCCGCTGCCTTTCGCACCTGGCACCAGATCGTGCCGCTGTGGCGACACTTGTGGCAGGCATCGGTGCGGGCACTGGCCAGACTGATTGCCCTGGGGCGTTCGCTGCTGGACGAGTGGCGCACACCCGCGCCTTATGAACCGGTCGAGCCGGCCGAGCCAACCGTCGGCCCGGATGAGCTCGACTGGAGCCCGCGCCAGCAGCCGGATGCCCCGACGGCGACCGAACCTGCCCGCAAGGCGCCGGAACGACCGGTTGTTCCTCCTCGCGACATCGAGCGGCCCCAGGTCCGGGTGCCTACGCCTGCGCCGAAGCCGCCTGCTGCGCGTGTCGAGGTACCCGCCGCTGCCCGCCCGGCTCCCCGTCCGGCTCCCGTTCCCGAGCGGCCGGTGATCGGTCTGGCCGAAGTGCAGAACAATCTTCGCAGCAGCTATATCGCACGCAAGGCCGACGCCCGCCCGTCCCGACCACAAGTCCATGACAGCAGTGATGCGCCTCCGGTGATCGGACTGGCCGATGTCAGGAACAATCTGCGCGGCGGTTATGTGCCGGCCGCGCGCCGGCATGACCGCAGCGCTGCCGCTCCGGCGCGCAGCGTGACACTGATCGAGCCGAATGTGGTGCGGGCACGGGTGCAGGTCCTGCACAAGGACCGCCTGCAGCGCGAAGCCGACCTGGCTGCTGCGCGGCGTCGGCGGCTGCAACCGGCGATGATCGAGCCGGTGCGGTTCTCGTCCCCGGCGAGTCCGGTGGTGATGCCGGAAATCCGTTCGCTGGTGACGCCGGAAGAAGCGGCCGCCGAAGGGCTGATCCCGCTGCCTGCCGCGCATGAGTCGTCACTGTCCCCGTCCGGCCCGCCGCCGGTACCGGCTCCGGCCAGCGAGCCGGTGACCGGGCCGGCTGCCTTGTCGCCCGCCACTCCCGACACGGGCCATGTGCTGGCCTGGAATATCGTCGACGACGAAGCGGAAGTGCAACCCGCGTCCACTCCTGCCTTTGCCTGGGTACCCCCTCCGCCGCTGCCCGTTGCCGGGCCTGCGCCGGTGGTTCACGAATTGCCGCCGACACCGGTGACCCCGCCGTGGCGGTCCAGTCCTGCACCGGTGAGTGAGTCACCGTCCTTTGCCGCGCCTGCCACAGCGTACAGCACGGTGCAGGCTCCGCCGGCAGAGGCGTGGCCGCCGGCCTATGGCGATTACGCCCTGCCGCCGCTGTCGCTGCTGATGCCGGCCGATGACAATTCGGAGGTGGCGGTCAGTGAAGAGTCGATGATGGAGCGGGGCATTGTCATCGAGGAGAAGCTGGCCGAATTCAAGGTCAAGGTGCGGGTGGTCGATGCCTATGCCGGCCCGGTCATTACCCGCTATGAGGTCGAGCCGGACGTCGGCGTGCGCGGCAACCAGGTGGTCAATCTGGTCAAGGATCTGTCGCGTGCGCTTGGCCTGGCGTCGATTCGCGTGGTCGAAACCATTCCCGGCAAGACCTGCATGGGGCTGGAGTTGCCGAATCCGCGCCGCGAGATGATCCGCCTGTCCGAGATCCTGTCCGACGGGGTGTTCCAGCGTCCCGACTCGCGCCTGACGCTGGCGCTGGGCAAGGACATTACTGGTCAGCCGGTGACAATGAACCTCGGCAAGGCGCCGCACTTGCTGGTGGCCGGCACCACCGGTTCCGGCAAGTCGGTCGGCGTCAATGCGATGATTCTGTCATTGTTGTACAAGGCGACGCCGGAAGAAGTCCGCTTCATCATGATCGACCCGAAGATGCTGGAACTGTCGGTTTACAACGATATTCCCCATCTGCTGGCCCCGGTGGTGACCGACATGAAGCTGGCTGCCAATGCGCTGAACTGGTGTGTGGCCGAGATGGAAAAGCGCTATCGGCTGATGAGCGCGCTCGGGGTGCGCAATCTGGACGGCTTCAACCAGAAGCTGCGTCGGGCCGAGGCGGCCGGGCGCCGGATTGTCAATCCGTTCACCCTCACGCCGGACGATCCGGAACCCCTGTCGCCACTGCCGTTCATCGTGGTGGTGGTGGACGAGTTTGCCGACCTGATGATGGTGGCCGGCAAAAAGATCGAAGAGCTGATCGCCCGGCTGGCACAGAAGGCACGTGCGGCCGGCATCCATCTGATTCTCGCTACCCAGCGCCCCTCGGTCGATGTGATTACCGGCCTGATCAAGGCCAATATCCCGACGCGCATCGCGTTCCAGGTGTCGAGCAAGGTCGACAGCCGCACCATTCTCGACCAGATGGGGGCCGAAAGTCTGCTGGGGCAGGGGGACATGCTGTACCTGCCGCCGGGCACCGGCTATCCGCAGCGGGTGCACGGGGCGTTTGTCGCTGATGAGGAAGTGCATGCGGTCGTCGAGTACCTGAAGCAGTTCGGCGAACCGGATTACATCGACGATCTGCTCACTGGCGGCGCCGAGGCGGAGGATGCGGGCGCCGCAGCGGCAAGCGGCGGCCGTGGCAGCGAAGAGGACCCGCTGTACGATGAAGCGGTCGCCATTGTGCTGAAGACGCGCAAGGCGTCGATCTCGTCAGTCCAGCGTCAGTTGCGCATAGGCTACAACCGAGCCGCACGCCTGATCGAGCAGATGGAAGAGGCCGGCATGGTCAGCCCGATGGAGAGCAATGGCAACCGGACTGTGCTGGTGCCAGACCGGGGCTAGCGGGGACAGGGGGCAGGGCTGTTGTGCCGAATTGGAAGCTTCCGGGGTGATTGGGTATAAGTGGCGATGGCCCGGCGAAGAACAGGGCTGAACGCATCGTTCATTACCGGAGCGGATGAACATGGTCCTGGCGCCCATTCCCCCCGATTACGCTGATTGGCTGACGTCCCTGAAAAGCCGTATCCGCGCGGCGCGCAGTCGCGCTGCACTGACGGTCAATGCCGGATTGATCCGGCTGTACCATCAGATTGGTCGGGATATTCTTGACCGGCAAACACGCCATGGCTGGGGAGCCAAGGTGATAGAGCGCGTTGCCCGTGACCTCAAGGATGCCTTTCCTGACATGAAAGGTTTTTCAGGTAGCAACATCAAGTACATGCGCTATTTCGCCGAGCATTGTCCCGGTGTCCAGTTTGGTCAGCAGCCTGCTGACCAATTGCCCTGGTTCCACATCGTGACCCTGTTGACCAAGCTGCAACCCGCCAATCGTGAGTGGTATGCGATGCAGGCTGTCTCGGGAGGCTGGTCGCGACTGACGCTGGAACAGAACATCCGGAATCGGCTGCATGAGCGTCAGGGCTCTGCTGTCAGCAACTTTGCGTTACGCCTGCCCCCGCATGACTCTGCCCTGGTCCATGAAGCGCTCAAGGATCCATACCTGTTCGATTTTCTGGGACTGGCCGACGATGCCCAGGAGAGGGATATCGAAGATGCTCTGGTTCGCCATATCACCCGGTTCCTGCTGGAGCTGGGGGCCGGTTTCGCTTTTGTCGGGCGCCAGTTCAGGCTGGATGTCGGCGGCGACGAGTTCTTTATCGACCTGCTGTTCTATCACACCCGCCTCAAATGCTATGTCGTGGTCGAACTCAAGGCCGGGGCGTTCAGGCCCGAGCACGTCGGCAAGCTGAATTTCTATCTGTCGGTCATCGATGACCAGGTAAGGGCCGAGGACGACAAGCCCACCATCGGTCTGCTGCTGTGCCGTCAGCAGAACCGGCTGGTGGCGCAATATGCGGTCAATGGCATCGACAAACCCATCGGCGTGGCGGAGTACCAGTTGCTGCAGGATTTGCCGGATACGCTGGCCCGCAGTCTGCCCAGCATCGAGGAGATCGAGGCGGAACTGGCGGGCGAAATGCGACAGACAGAGGCGCCGTCGCGCGGAATCGGAGACAATGCGGACCGTCCCGGTGACGAGTCTCTCGCCGGTGATTGCACGATTCCCCCCAGAAAAACAGGAGAAACCCCATGAGCATCCAGCGCATTGAACCGGGCAAGCGCTTGTCCGAAGCCGTCGTTGCCGGCAACCTCGTTTTCCTCGCCGGACAGGTGCCGAATGACACCAGCAAGGACATCACCGGTCAGACCGCCGACGTGCTGTCGGCCATTGATGCCCTGCTGGCCCAGGCCGGCAGCGACAAGTCGAAGCTGGTCGACGTGACCATCTTCCTGGCCGATATTGCCGACTACGACGGCATGAATGTCGCCTGGGACGCCTGGGTCGACAGTGCCAACCCGCCGGCTCGCGCCACGATTGAAGCCCGACTGGCCAATGCGGCCTGGAAGGTTGAAATCAAGGTTGTCGCCAGTCGCTGAGTCGCCACCGAATGGATGTCGGGCATGGCCTGACATCCATTCTCATGGCGGTGGCCGGGGCGGGGCGGGTATCATGGCGGCCGCTACCGGCCGGTTCCGCGCCGGCCACCCACTTCCCTGACCGCCGATAACGCATGCTGACCTACACTCCGCCCCGCATGGACACCGCCCCGGCCACGAATGAAAAGCCGTGGATGCTGCTCCTGCTCTGCTTCGTCTGGCTCTGGCCCGGCATCTTTGGCCATGCGCCGTGGAAGCCGGACGAAGGCTATGTGGCAGGGGTGGTCCAGTCGATGCTGGAGGACGGGCACTGGCTGGTGCCGACCATCGTCAACGTACCGTATCTGGACTCGTCGCCGCTGTACTACTGGGTGGCGGCGGGTTTTGCCTGGCTGACATCGCCGATTCTGCCGCTGGCGGACGGCATGCGGCTGGCGACGCCGTTCTTCATGGTGTTCGCGCTGTGGTTCGTCGGTCTGGCCGGCCGCGACCTGCTCGGCCGTCGCTACGGCCGCTCGGTGGCCATGCTGCTGCTGGGCTCACTGGGTCTGATGACTTTCGGCCATGCGGCGTCGCCCGACATTGCCACCTTCTGCGGCTTTGCCCTGGTGCTGTGGTCGCTGTCCCTGTCGCGCTCGCACGGCTGGCTGGCCGGGCTGCTGTTCGGCATCGCCACCGGCATGCTGGCGCTGTCGGCGAGCATGCTGGAACTGGGGCTGGCCTGGATCATCGCGCTGCTGCTGTTTGCCTTCAAGGCGTGGCGAACGCCGGAACACGTCAAGGCACTGGCGGTGGCGCTGACCGTGGGTCTGCCGCTGGCGCTGGCCTGGCCGCTGGCACTGACCGAGGTCGACCCGGCCCTGGCCAGCTACTGGTGGCGGCACCGGGCGCTGGGTACGTTCCAGGGCTTCGGGCGGACTGCGTTCCTGCATGACTTCGGCTATTACCTGCAGATTTTCCCCTGGTTCGCGATGCCGCTGTGGCCGCTGAGCCTGTGGACGCTGTGGCGCCGTCGTGCGGCCCTGTCGTCGCCGGCGCTGCAGCTGCCGATGCTGTTCTTCGTCGTGCTGGCCGTCATGATGACGCTGTCTCCGGTCCAGGCGCAGGAACTGGCACTGCCGTGGCTGGTGCCGCTGGCGGTGCTGGCGGCCGCCGAGCTGGACACGCTGAAGCGCGGCGCGGCAGCCTGCTTCAACTGGTTCGGCCTGATGACCTTCGGCCTGATCGCCGCCTTCATCTGGCTGGGCTGGGTTGCCCTGAACTTCGGCTGGCCGGCGCGTCTGGCCGAGCGGGCGGCGTTCTTTGCGCCGACCTACAAGGCCGAACTGAACCTGCCGATGCTGCTGGTCGCCTGCGCGGCGACGCTGGTGTGGCTGTGGGCCGTGACGCGCCGCAATCTCGAAGGGCGCAAGGCGTCGACCAACTGGGCGGCCGGCGTGACCCTGATCTGGGCACTGGCGGCCAGCCTGTGGCTGCCCTGGATCGACATCCAGAAAAGCTATGCGCCACTGATCTCGCAGCTGCGACCGGCGGCGCCGACCGACAGTTGCATGGTGACCGATGCCGGCCTGTCGTTTATCGCCCTGGCGCGCTATCACGGCGGCCTGATCCTGCATCCGGACAGCGGGGCGCATGCTGACTGCCGCTACAGCCTGGTGATGCGCTATCGCGACAGCGACCGGCCGGCCAACTGGGTCTGGACCGGCCAGCGTCCGGGCGATCGCAAGGAGTTTTACTACCTGATCCGGCGCTGACCGCCCGCGGGCCTCAGTCCGCCAGTTCCGGCCGGTCGACGAACTCCCGCAGCGCCTCCGGGTTGGCCAGTGCACCCAGATTCAGCACCGGCTCGCCATGGATGGTGTTCTTGACCGCCAGCTCGACAATCTTGCCCGACAGCGTGCGCGGGATGTCGTGGACCTGGGCGATGCGGGCCGGCACATGGCGCGGACTGGCGCCTGAGCGGATCTGCTGGCGGATGCGGTCGCGCAGTGCGTCATCCAGCGTGATGCCATCACGCAGCCGCACAAACAGCACCACGCGCTCGTCGCCGTCCTGGCGCTGGCCGCAGGCCAGGCTTTCCAGCACCTCATCGATCTGCTCGACCTGACGGTAGATTTCCGCCGTGCCGATGCGCACCCCGCCCGGGTTGAGCACCGCATCGGAGCGGCCGTAGATGATCACGCCGTCGTGCGCGGTCAGTTCGGCGAAATCGCCATGGCACCAGATGCCGGGGAAGCGGGCGAAATAGGCCGCATGATATTTGCTGCCGTCCGGGTCGTTCCAGAAGCCGACCGGCATGCACGGGAACGGCTTGCGGCACACCAGCTCGCCTTTTTCCTCACGCACTGTCCGGCCCTGCTCGTCGGTGATCTCCACCGCCATTCCCAGCCCCCGGCACTGCAGTTCTCCACGCCAGACCGGCAGTGTCGGGCAGCCGAGCGCAAAGCACGACACGATGTCGGTGCCACCGGAAATCGATGCCAGCTGCAGATCGGCCTTGATGTCGCGATAGACATAATCGAAACCTTCGGCCACCAGCGGCGAGCCGGTCGACATCAGCACGCGCAGGGCATCCAGTTTGTGGCTGACGACTGGTTTCAGGCCGGTCTTGTGTGCCGCGTCGAGATACTTGGCCGAGGTGCCGAAATGGGTGCCCTGCTCGGCGGCGAACCAGTCCCACAGGGCGCTCCCCCGGCTGGCGAACGGCGAGCCGTCGTACAGCAGCAGGGTGGCGTCGCTGGCCAGCCCGGTCATCAGCCAGTTCCACATCATCCAGCCGCAGGTGGTGAAGTAGAACAGGCGGTCGCCCGGCCGCACATCGGTGTGCAGCTGGTGTTCTTTCAGGTGCTGGAGCAGGGTGCTGCCGGCCCCGTGCACAATGCACTTCGGCTTGCCGGTGGTCCCGCTGGAAAACATGATGAACAGCGGCCGGTCGAAGGCCCCGCGATCGAAGGCGATATCACCGGCAGCATACGGGGCAATCCAGTCGTCCCAGCGCTGCGTGCGGGCATCGGTCGGCATGCCGGCCGGCACATACGGCACCACCACTACCCGTCGCACATCCGGCAACTGCGCCGCGATATGGTCGACCCGGGCCGCGACATCGACCGCCTTGCCGTTATACAGATAGCCATCGGGCACCAGCCAGACCGTTGGCCCGATCTGGCCGAAACGGTCCAGCGCGCCATCGGTGCCGAAATCCGGCGAGCACGACGCCCAGATCGCGCCGAGGCTGGCGGTGGCCAGCATGGCGATCAGCGTCTCCGGCAGGTTCGGCAGCATGGCGCCGACCCGGTCGCCGGGACCGACGCCGTCGGCGGCCAGTGCCTGTGCGACCCGGCTGACCGCGTCGTAGAGCTCGCGGTGGCTCAGACGGCGGCTGACATGGCCTTCGCCGGAAAACACCACGGCTGGCCCGTCATCGCGCCGGCGCAGCAGGTTTTCCGCATAGTTCAGCTCGGCCTGCGGGAACCAGCGTGCGCCGGGCATGGCTTCGCCGTTTTCCAGCACGACCTCGCCCTTGCTGCCGATGACACCGGTGAAATCCCACAGCAGATCCCAGAAGTCGGCGCGCTGGTCGACGCTCCATTGCCAGAGCGCCGGGTAGTCGGCAAAAGTCCGGCCGCTGCGGGCCTCGGCTTCGCGGGTGAAGGCGGTCAGCCGGCTGGCGGCAATCCGCTCCGCCGACGGGGTCCAGATGGGCAGGGTATCGTTCATGCTGTGTCTCCTCTTGCGGTCTTCGCCGCATGGGTGTTGCCGATCGTCGTGTACGGCTGACCGACCCGCGTCAGGCGTCCGGGTGATACAGGGTGCGCAAGGCCTCCGCCGTCATTGGCGCCAGGCCCAGTGATTGCAGCCGTTCGGCAATGCCGCGCACCAGTGCGGCGTTGTCGGTGGCCGTGCTGCCGTCCGGCAGCAGCATATTGTTCTCGAAGCCGACCCGCACGTGGCCGCCCAGCAGTGCCGCGGTCAGTGCGCAGCCGGCCTCGCGTGCGCCAAACGCACACATCGACCATGGCACCCCGGCCGTCAGTTCGCCACCACCATGCCATGCCGCCAGGAACGGCAGCAGGTCGGATGGTGCCGAACGTTGCCCCTGGCTGTAGCGGCCCAGCACGAACAGCACGCCGTGTCCTGCCGGCGGAATCAGGCCGCGCCGGCGCAGGTCGAGATAGCGCAGCACGTCGCCGTCCGAATACAGAATGTACTGCGGGACGATGCGCTCGCGGGCCATCCAGCAGAAGAAGTCGGCGGCGTCGGTCTCGTGGCCGGCATCCGGCACGAGTTCGCGCAGCGCGACCGACACCGCTTCCGGGCGCAGCTCGCGCACCATGGCGATCTGTTCCGGCGGGGCGTAGATGCCGACCGCCTCGCTGGTCAGCTGCAGCACCAGCGCGTCACCGACACTGCGGCGCACGGCCTCGATGGCCGGGCGGTAGTCGGCGGCGGCCAGGCTGTGGCGACCGTCGGCGCGGCGGACGTGCAGGTGCAGCATGGCGGCGCCGGCGTCCAGGCAGTCGCGGGCGCAGGCCGCGAGCTCATCCGGCGTGACCGGCAGGGCCGGATGGTCGGCCCGGGTCTTGCGCGCGCCATTCGGGGCGACGGCAATGGCGACGGCGGGCAGGGCAGAGGTATCTGTCATCGGCTCAGCTTTCGGCGATAGCGGCATCGATGGCGTCGCCAAGCAGGGCGACGATCAGCTCGATGTCTGCTTCGGTGCAGATGAAGGGCGGCGCCAGCAGCACATGGTCGCCACGCTGGCCGTCGACCGTGCCGCCCATCGGGTAGCACAGCAGGCCGCGCTGCATCGCCAGTTGCTTGATCCGGGCATGCAGCCGGCGCGACGGCGCGAACGGCTCCTTGCTGTGACGGTCGGCCACCAGCTCGACACCGACGAACAGGCCGCGGCCGCGGATATCGCCGACGTGCGGATGGTCGGCGAAGCGGGCGCGCAGGCTGGCGCGCAACTGCTCGCCACGGGCGCGGACATTGTCGAGCAGGTGATCGTCGGCGATGACCTGCTGCACTTCGAGCGCGGCGGCGCAGGCAATGGCATGGCCAATATAAGTGTGGCCATGCTGGAAGAAGCCGGAGCCCCCGACAATGGCGTCGTAGATCCGGCGGCTGGCCAGCATGGCGCCGATCGGCTGGTAGCCGGCGCCGAGGCCCTTGGCGATGCAGAGGATGTCCGGCGATACGCCGTCTTCCTCGCACGCATACAGGTAGCCGGTGCGGCCCATGCCGGACATGACTTCGTCGAGAATCAGCAGCACGCCGTACTTGTCGCACACGGCGCGGATTTTCTGCAGATAGCCACCGACCGGGGCCAGCGCCCCGGCGGTGGCGCCGACCACGGTCTCGGCCACGAAGGCGGCGACCTTGCCGGCACCGAGTTCGACAATGCGCGCTTCCAGTTCATCAGCAAGCCGTTGAGCATACTGCTCCGCGCTCTCGTCCTCGCGCTGGTCGCGGTACGGATAGCACGGTGACACATGGTGACCGGGTACCAGAATCGGCAGGAATGGTTCGCGCCGCCAGGCGTTGCCGCCGATGGCGAGGGCGCCGAGCGTATTGCCGTGGTAGCTCTGGCGCCGGGCGATAAAGTACTGGCGATCGGGCTCGCCGGTTTCGACAAAGTACTGGCGGGCGAGTTTCAGCGCCGCCTCGACCGCTTCCGAGCCGCCGGAGACGAAATAGGCCTGGTCCAGACCGGCCGGGGCGTGCTCGATCAGGCGGTCAGCCAGGGCCTCGGCCACTTCGGTGGTGAAGAACGAAGTGTGTGCATAGGCCAGCGTCTGTGCCTGCTGCTGGATCGCCTTGATGATGCGCGGATGGCCGTGACCGAGGCAGGACACGGCGGCGCCACCGGACGCATCCAGATAGCGGCGACCGGTGCTGTCGATCAGATAGATGCCTTCGCCGCCGACGGCGGTCGGCAGCTGCTGGCGTGGATTGCGGTGAAAAATGTGGGACATGATGCGGCTCCGGGGTGGGGCGGTTTGCATTTGCTCCGGGCGCACGTTCCCCGTTGCGGCCGGAAAGGCCGCGACAGGAGGGCTGCGGGGAGCGAGCGGGGCCGGAAACTAGCGGCTGGGCGCGATTTCCAGGGTATGAGTCGGGGGCGCGGCGGCATTGCCGCCCTGGTGCACGTTCAGGACCACGCGATCGGATTCGAGCCGGAAGATCGCGCTGGCCAGTGTGTTCTCGTCGTCAGGGTCGGCCGGATCGTCGCGGAAGATCGGCAGGCCGTCCGCGGCGCGGTCGGTCAGGGCGGCGCAGATCTCTTCGCCACCCGCCTGGGCGGGGAACGCGGCGGTCAGGCTGTCGATGCGCACCTGGCGGTCGTGCGATGACTCGGTGATCACCTGCGGCTCGCTCTGCGCACCGGGATGGATACGGTGGTTCGCATGGCCGTAGACGCCGGATACCGGCTGGACCGAGCAGGCGCGCGGCGTGGCCTCGACACTGAACATGCGCGCGTCGCCGCACTGGCCCAGCGTATGGTGGAAGGCACCGGCGCGCGGCAGGCCGGACAACAGGTCGAGTGCCGCATCCAGCGTCGTGCAGTCCAGCACGGCGCGGCTCAGGAACTGGCGCGGCAGGCCGTCCAGCGTCTCGACCATGCGCAGATTGTTGATGGTCTGCACCAGGCCGGCGCGGTTGACCGCGAATGTGTGGCCGGGTACCGAGCCGGGGTAGCAGAAACTGACAAAGCCCGGGGCATCATCAAGATGCACGTCTGCGATAAAACAGTGACCCTGGACATACGGGTCACCGTCTTCGTTATGACCTATCCACTGCCGCCCGGGCCGGTTGATCGCTGCCGTGGTGCAGCCGTCCGGCGTGCGGCCGACCAGATCGCCACGGCAGTTCCACAGGAACAGGTCGTGCATCGGCATGGCAAGCCCTTCGGCCATGCCGGACAGCTCGTCCCAGACCTGCGGCAGGTGCCGCTGTGCAGCTACGGCCAGCCGGTCGAGTCGCGGGTGATCGCGCCAGGCCTGCAGTGCATGCCAGGTCCGGCTCTGGTCGAGACAGTCGCGCATGACCGGGCGGGCGAGTTCGCCCAGCACGCGGCCGACATGGCGCGGCGTGCCGTCAATGCGGACCAGGGGCAGGGAAGGAGGTAGTGTCATTTTACGTGCTGGAGGAAGTCGCGCAGCCGGGTGCTTTGCGGGTTGTCGATCAGCGAGGCGGGCAGACCGTCTTCGACGATATGGCCGCCTTCCATGAACAGCAGCCGGGTGCCGACGCGGCGCGCGAACTCGATCTCGTGCGTGACCACGACCATGGTCATGCCCTCGTCGGCCAGCGTCTGCATGACCTTCAGCACTTCCTGGCGCAACTCGGGATCCAGCGCCGAGGTCGGCTCGTCGAACAGCATCAGCTTGGGCCGGATTGCCAGTGCGCGGGCGATGGCCACGCGCTGCTGCTGGCCACCGGACAGCTCGTGCGGATAGTGGCCGGCACGCGGGCTCAGACCGACCTTGTCCAGCAGTGCCTCGGCCTGCGCGCGCGCCTCGCTGCGCGACGTGCCGCGTACCCGGATCGGGCCGAACATCACGTTTTCCAGCGCGGTCATCTGCGGAAACAGATTGAACTGCTGGAACACCATGCCGGCTTCCAGCCGGATGCGGTGGATGTCGGACTGCGAACCGCGAACGCTGAGCCCGTCGACGATCAGATCGCCGCCATTGATGGTTTCCAGCACATTGATACAGCGCAGCATGGTCGACTTGCCGGAGCCGGACGGGCCGATCACGACGACTTTCTCGCCCTGTTCGATCGACAGGTCGATGTCCTGCAGCACGACATTGTCGCCAAAGCACTTGGTGACCTTGCGAAACTCGATCATGCTCATAGGATGTGCATCCTCTTTTCCGTGATGCGCAGGATCAGGCTCAGCACACCGGTCATTACCAGATAGAACACTGCCACGGCGGACCAGATTTCAACCGCGCGGAAGTTGCCGGCCATGATTTCCTGCCCCTGACGGGTCAGCTCGCCGACGCCGATGACGATGAACAGCGAGGTGTCCTTCAGGCTGACGATGCACTGGTTGCCCAGCGGCGGAATCATGCGGCGGAACGCCAGCGGGCCGATGATGAAGATCAGCACGCGGTAGAACGGCATGCCCATGGCCAGCCCGGCTTCCTTCAGCCCGCGCGGGATCGACAGGAAGGCGCCGCGCACGATCTCGGCAATATAGGCGCCGGAATTGATGATGATGGCGGTCACGGCGGCGGTCACGCCGTCAATGCGGATATCGGCCACCAGCGGCAGTGCGAAGTAGATGAACATCACCTGGACGACGATAGGCGTGCCACGAATCAGTTCAATGTAGATCTGCGCCAGGGCGTTGAGCCACAGCGGGCCATAAGCGCGTGCCAGACCGGCCAGCAGGCCGACGGTAAAGCCGCCGGCAAGGCCGATCAGGGCGATGATGACAGTCAGCTTGGCGCCGTCGAACAGGCTCGGCAGCGCTTCGATGACCACGGACCATTGAAAGTCCATAACGGGTCCCCTTGATGCTTGTGTGTTTCCTTCCCGATGCCGAGGGTGGCGTCGGACGGGACGTTCCGGTGGATACGGTCGTCCCCGGCCGCTGCACAAGGCGGCGACCACTGTCTGGCACGATGGCCGGGGACGACATTGTCCGGGCGGATCAGGCCGTCAGGCGGCCTGATTTCCCGGTGGCAGGACTCAGGCCTTCGGTGCGGTGCCGAACCACTTCTTGTAGATGGCGTCGTAACGGCCATCAGCCTTGATCTTCTTCAGTGCGGCATTGACCTTCGGCACCAGCGGGGACCCCTTCGGGAAACCGATGCCGTAGAAGTCGCCACCCTTGACCGACTGGCCGACGACCCGGACCGCGCCCTTGCCGGCCGTGTTCACGTAGTAGAGCACGTTCGGCGTGTCGTGCACGGCGGCGTCGACGCGGCCGGTGCGCAGTTCGAGATAGGCGTTGTCGATGTTCGGGAACAGGCGCAGTTCCTTCGACTTCACGTTCGCCTTCAGGTAGTCGGCGGTGGCGGTGCCGGTCTTGGCGGCGATGATCTTGCCGTCCAGATCCTTCACCGTATTGATGGTCTTGTTGTTCGCACTGACCATGGCCAGCAGACCGCTCTCGTAGTACGGATCGGAGAAGTCGATGACTTTCTTGCGGTCTTCGCGAATGGTGATGCCGGCCAGGGCCACATCGATGTTACGGGTCTGCAGGCCAGGCACGATGCCGTTGAAGTCCATCGGCTGCAGCTTGTACTTGACACCGATGTCCTTGGCGATCTCGTTCCACAGGTCGATGTCGAAACCGACATATTTGTCACCCTGTTTGAATTCGAACGGCACGAACGCGGTGTCGCAGGCGACGACCAGTTCCTTTTCCGCTGCCTTGACCGGCACGGCAGCGACGAGGGCAAGGGCGGCACCGATAGCAAGCAATTGTCTGCGTAACATTGATAAATCTCCAAAGGCTCCAGGATGGAGACGCGCCGGGGAATCCGGCGTGTCGCGACTCAGGCGGTGTGCCACCTGTTTTGTTATGGTTTGCGGTCCGTGGACGGACCTGTTGTGTCGAATCCGAAGGGTGATCGTATCAGTCGCCGGCCTCGTCGGCATGCTTGTGTTCGAGACGACCTCCTCTGGGCGGCGCCGCGCGAACAAAAGCGCGGGCCCGCTTGAGCTGGGCATCGCTGGTGGCCAGCCGGTTGAAAGCCTCGGCGCCGGCCAGCCGGTACCAGCGCAGCAGCAGCGCATCGAGCATGGCCATTGGCGCCGCGAACGAGTGGAAGAACGACGGAATCTCGACCGGTGCGACCAGCAGCACGTCGGCCAGCTCATGACCGGGTGCGAGCGGGCTGTCGGTCAGGTAGATGATGCGGGCGCCCCGCTCGTGGGCACAGTACAGCCCTTCGACCACCGGTCGCGTGTACGGATCGAAGGTCATGGCCAGCACCACGTCCTCCGGCCCGACATGGCGCAGGCCGTCGTTCAGCGTATCGCCGATGCCGTAGATGGGTACGATGCGGTCATCGAACAGCTGGGCGATATAACAGAAAGTATGAGCGAGGGCGACGCCGCTGCGCGCTGCAAACGGGTGAATTCGCCGGGCGCTGTGCAACAGGCGGGCTGCGGCATCGAGCTCGTCATCACCGCAGCGGGTGAACATCGATTGCAGATGGCCGAGCAGACTGCTGCCGATGCGTTCGCTGTCCGATGGCGTGCCGTTGCCGGGCGTGCCCAGCATGCCGACCCGCTGGCTGAAGCCGCCGGGCTGGCGCAACTGGTTCGCACAGACACGCCGCAGGGCGGCAAAGCTGTCGAAATCGAGTGCGCGGGCCAGTCTGGAGAACGTGGCGATGGGCAGGCCGAAACGGCTTGCCAGTTCGCGCAGCGGCAGCAGCGCGAAATCCTCGACGTTCGGCTCGATCAGGGTTGCCGCCCGGGCCAGTTGTGGGGACAGGCCCGGCACTTTCTGTGCGAGCAGGATACAGAGTTGATCGAAGTCGATGGGGGCTTCTGCCGGCATGGGATTTTCTGCGAAATTTTTTTCAAGAGTAAGTTGATGAAAAAAATGGATCAAGTGTTTTGTTATTTTATTGTCAATGTCATTCCCTGACATCATAGGCTTGTGAAGCCAATACTGCCTTAGCAACCTTGCTGACGGGTGAACGTCCCAGGCGTTCGCAGATAAAAACCGCCGTTTCGACCAGCGATACCAGATCGACGCCGGTGTCGACGCCCAGTCCGGCGAACAGGTGGACCAGATCCTCGGTAGCCACGTTGCCGCTGGCGCCGCGTGCATACGGGCAGCCGCCAAGGCCACCGACCGAAGCATCGAAAGTGGCCACGCCTTCGCGCCATGCCGCGTAGACGTTGGCCGCCGCCATGCCCCAGGTGTCGTGAAAATGGCCAGCCAGCCGCTCCATCGGCACCCGTGCCGCCACCGTGCCGATCAGTCGCCGCGTTGCTTCCGGCGTGCCGCGGCCGATGGTGTCGCCGAGCGAGATCTGTTCGCAGCCCATGTCGGACAGTCTGGCGGCGACATCGGCCACGGCTTCGGGGGCAACCTCGCCCTGATAAGGACAACCGAGTACACAGCTGACATAACCGCGAACGCGGACCCCGGCAGCGAGGGCGGCTTCGACCACCGGCTGGAAGCGCTCAAGGCTTTCCGCGATCGAACAATTGATGTTCCGGCGCGAGAACGCCTCGCTGGCGGCGGCAAACACCGCGATGTCGCGCACGCCGGCAGCGCGGGCGGCTTCGAATCCGTGCAGGTTCGGCGTCAGCACCGGATAGCGGACCGGACCGTCGAAATCCAGCGCGGCCAGCACCTCGGCGGTGTCTGCCATCTGCGGTACCCAGCGCGGCGACACGAAACTGCCGGCCTCGATGAGGGTCAGGCCAGTGGCCGCCAGGCGGCGGATCAGTTCGATCTTGTCGGCGGTACTGACCGGCGCGGCCTCGTTCTGCAAGCCGTCGCGCGGGCCGACCTCGACCAGGGTGACACGGGAAGGGGGCATCGGATTCTCCTTGGCTGGGCAGGGTGCGTCAGGCGGCGACGAAGTCGAGCAGGTCCGCGCCTTCGCCGACCTGTTCGCCGGCGGCAAAATAGAACTCGGACACGCTGCCGCTGCTCGGCGCGGTGATGGTGTGTTCCATCTTCATCGCTTCGAGAATCATCAGCGGCGCGCCTTTCTCGACCGGTCGGCCGGTTTTGGCCAGCACGGCGACCACGCGGCCGGGCATCGGAGCCCGCAAGTGGCTCTCGGTCTGCGTGTCATCGGCAATGACCGCCAGCGGATCGACCCGCCGCAGTGCCTGCCTGCCCTGTGGTCCGTACACGATGTACTGCTCGCCGTCGCGGATCAGCGTGACCGGCACCCGGTGGCCATCGATGTGCAGTACCCGCTGTTCGCCTTCTCCGGCCAGCATGCCGCAGTGGGGGATATCGTCCAGCGTCAGCCGGGCACCGTCATTGTCATGGCGGACATGCACCGCGTGCTCGCGGCCATCGGCGGTGACGAAGCGCAGCGTGCGCTGGCCGGGCTGGTTCAGGCGCCAGTCGGGCCGGACCTTCCAGGCGTCCTGACTGGAGCCGGGCTGGCATTCGGCCAGTGCGGCAGCCAGCAGCGCCACGTCGGCCGCGGGCGTGGTGGAAGGGAACAGGGCATCGTGATGGCGCTCGATCAGTCCGGTGTCCAGGTCGGCCCCGGCAAAGGCCGGGTGCGTGATCAGCCGGCGCAGGAAGTCGATATTGGTGGCGACACCGACCACCCGCCAGTCGGCCAGTGCCCGATCGAGCCGGGCCAGCGCGGCATCGCGGTCTTCCGCCCAGACGATCAGCTTGGCGATCATCGGGTCATAGAACGGGGTGATGCTGTCACCCTCGGCCACGCCGCTGTCGATGCGTACCCCGGTGCCGGCCTGCGGCGGACTCAGCCGCCGCAACTGGCCGGTGGCGGGCAGGAAGCCGCGTTCCGGGTCTTCCGCATACACCCGTGCCTCGATCGCATGGCCATGCAGCGTCAGCGCCGATTGTGCGCAGGGCAGCGGCTCGCCGGCCGCGACCCGCAACTGCCACTCGACCAGGTCCAGCCCGGTGATCATCTCGGTGACCGGATGTTCGACCTGCAACCGGGTGTTCATTTCCATGAAGTGGAAGCGGCCATCCGGTTCGACGATGAATTCGACGGTGCCGGCGCCGACATAGCCGACGGCGCGCGCCGCATTGCAGGCGGCTTCGCCCATTTCGCGACGGCGCTCGTCGCTCATGCCGGGTGCCGGCGCTTCTTCCAGTACTTTCTGGTGGCGGCGCTGTACCGAGCAGTCGCGCTCGAACAGGTGGACGCAGTGGCCGTGGCTGTCGGCGAATATCTGCATTTCGATATGGCGCGGGCGCTGCAGATAGCGCTCGATCAGGACGCGATCATCGCCGAAGCTGGCCGCCGCCTCGCGCCGGCACGAGGCCAGCGCGTCGTCGAATTCCGCCGACGTGCCGACAATGCGCATGCCCTTGCCGCCGCCGCCGGCCGAGGCCTTGATCAGCACCGGGTAGCCGATGTCGTCGGCGCGGGCGTGCAGGGTGGCGCTGTCCTGGGCGTCGCCATGGTAGCCGGGCACCAGCGGCACGCCGGCTGCTTCCATCAGGCGCTTGGCGGCCGACTTGCTGCCCATGGCCGCGATGGCCTCGACC
This sequence comes from Microvirgula curvata, assembly GCF_054781615.1. NCBI lineage: Bacteria > Pseudomonadati > Pseudomonadota > Betaproteobacteria > Neisseriales > Aquaspirillaceae > Microvirgula > Microvirgula curvata. The sequence goes on from NZ_BAAGUB010000036.1 coordinate 267,483, forward strand.
GGCGGGCCGATAAAGACGACACCGGCCTCGGCGCAGGCGGCGGCAAAGCCGGCGTTTTCCGACAGGAAGCCATAGCCCGGATGAATGGCCTGCGCGCCGCTGCGACGGGCGATGTCGAGGATCAGGTCGCCACGCAGGTAGCTGTCTGCTGCCGGGGCCGGCCCGAGTCGCCAGGCTTCGTCAGCGTCGCGCACGAACTGCGCGTCGCGGTCGGCGTCGGAGTGCACGGCCACGGTACGGATGCCGAGCCGCTTGCAGGTGCGGATGACGCGACACGCGATTTCGCCACGGTTGGCGATCAGGATCTTGCTGAACATGAAAATTCTCCAGAGCGCGTGCTTGCGCTTACAGGCGGAAGACGCCGAAGCGGGTGGTCTCGACCGGGGCGCTGAGCGAGGCCGACAGCGCCAGGGCCAGCACCTCGCGGGTCTGGGCCGGGTCGATGACGCCGTCGTCCCACAAGCGGGCGCTCGCATAGTACGGATGGCCCTGGCGTTCGTACTGCTCGCGCACCGGCGCCTTCAGGCGCTCATCGTCGTCGTCGCTCCAGTCCTCGCCTTTCTGCTCGCGCTTGACCGTGGCCAGCACGCCGGCCGCCTGTTCGCCGCCCATGACCGAAATGCGCGCGTTCGGCCACATCCACAGCAGGCGCGGGCCGAAGGCGCGGCCGCACATGCCGTAGTTGCCGGCGCCGAACGAGCCGCCGATCAGTACCGTGAACTTGGGCACCCGGGCGCAGGCGACTGCCGTGACCAGCTTGGCGCCATCCTTGGCGATGCCGCCGTGCTCGTACTTCTTGCCAACCATGAAGCCGGTGATGTTCTGCAGGAACAGCAGCGGAATGCCGCGCTGGCAGCACAGCTCGATAAAGTGGGCGCCTTTTTGTGCCGACTCGCTGAACAGGATGCCGTTGTTGGCGATGATGCCGATCGGCCAGCCGTCCAGCCGGGCGAAGCCGCAGACCAGCGTGCTGCCGTAGTTCTGCTTGAACGGATCGAATTCGCCGTCGTCGACCAGCCGGACGATGATTTCGCGCACATCGAACGGGGTCTTGCTGTCGGTCGGGATGACGCCGTACAGCTCGGCGGGATCGTGGCGCGGCGGGCGTGGCGTGGCGCGGGCCAGCTCGCCCTGCTTGCGCCAGTTCAGGTTGGCGACGCAGCGACGGGCAATGGCCAGGGCATGGGCGTCATTCTGCGCCAGATGGTCGGCCACGCCGCTGATGCGGGTATGGACATCGGCGCCACCCAGTTCCTCTGCGCTGACCACCTCGCCGGTGGCCGCGCGCACCAGTGGCGGCCCGCCGAGAAAAATGGTGCCCTGGTGGGCGACGATGATCGACTCGTCGGCCATGGCCGGCACGTAAGCGCCGCCGGCGGTGCACGAGCCCATCACCACCGCAATCTGCGGGATGCCGGCGGCACTGAGCGTGGCCTGGTTGTAGAAAATGCGGCCGAAGTGGTCGCGGTCGGGAAACACCTCGTCCTGCAGCGGCAGAAAGGCGCCGCCGGAGTCGACCAGATAGAGGCACGGCAGGCGGTTCTCGCGGGCGATGTCCTGGGCCCGCAGGTGCTTCTTGACTGTCATCGGGTAGTAGGTGCCGCCCTTGACCGTGGCGTCGTTGGCGACAATGACGCATTCGGTGCCGTGGATGACGCCGATGCCGGTAATCAGGCCGGCGCCCGGCGCGTCGTCACCGTACATGCCGAAGGCAGCCAGTTGCGACAGTTCGAGAAAGGCGCTGCCGGGATCGATCAGCAGGTCGATGCGTTCGCGCGGCAGCAGCTTGCCGCGCGCCACGTGCTTCTGCCGTGCGGCGTCGCCGCCGCCAAGCGCATTGACCGCCACGCGGGCACGCAGGTCGTCGACCAGCTCGCGCATGCGGCTGGCGTTGCGCAGGAAATCGGCGGCGCGCGGATTGAGCGAGGATTCGATGATCGGCATGGTCCGCTGTCCTTTACTGGCGCTGGTCGGCCATCAGTTCGCGACCGATCAGCCAGCGGCGGATTTCGCTGGTGCCGGCGCCGATTTCATACAGCTTGGCATCGCGCAGCAGGCGCCCGGTCGGGTAGTCATTGATATAGCCGTTGCCGCCGAGGCACTGGATGGCATCGAGCGCCATCTGCGTCGCCCGCTCGGCCGCATACAGGATGGCGCCGGCGGCATCCTTGCGTACCCGGCGGCCGGCATGGCCGGCATCGAGCGCGCGGCCGACGGCGTACACATAGCTGCGGCTGGCCGACAGCGTCACGTACATGTCGGCCAGTTTGCCCTGCATCAGCTGGAAGTCGCCGATGGCCTGGCCGAACTGGCGTCGCTCGGCCAGATACGGTTCCACCACATCGAGGCAGGCCTGCATGATGCCGAGCGGCCCGGCGGCCAGCACCGCGCGTTCGTAGTCGAGCCCGCTCATCAGCACATTGACGCCGCCGCCAATCTCGCCCAGCACGTTCTCGACCGGCACTTCCACGTCATCGAAGAAAATCGGATAGGTGTTCGAGCCGCGCATGCCGAGTTTGTCGAGCTTGTTGCCGGCACTGAAGCCCTTGAACCCCTTCTCCACCACGAAGGCGGTAATGCCGCGCGGGCCGGCGTCGGGGTCGGTGCGCGCATAGACCACCAGCACGTCGGCATCGCCGCCATTGGTGATCCACATCTTGCTGCCGTTGAGCACGAAGCGGTCGCCGCGGCGCTCTGCGCGCAGCTTCATGCCGACCACGTCACTGCCGGCGTTCGGTTCGCTCATCGCCAGTGCGCCGACATGCTCGCCGCTGAGCAGGCGCGGCAGGAAGCGGTGTTTCTGTTCGTCATTGCCGTTGCGGTGGATCTGGTTCACGCACAGATTCGAGTGGGCGCCATATGACAGCCCGACCGACGCGCTGGCGCGGCTGATTTCTTCCAGTGCCACCATGTGCGCCAGATAGCCGAGGCCGGCGCCGCCATGTTCTTCGTCGACGGTGACGCCGAGCAGGCCGAGATCGCCGAAACGGCGCCACAGTTCGGCCGGGAACAGATTGTCGCGGTCGATGTCGGCCGCACGCGGGGCAATCTCCTTGTCGGCAAAGGCGCGCACGCTGTCGCGCAGCAGGTCGAGGTCTTGTCCGAGCAGGTCGGGCAGTCGGTTCAGGCTCATCGGGGTCTCCTTGGGGGGGGCGGCTTCGTGGTGTGCAGAATATGAATTACGCTTACGTTAACGTCAAGTGCGTGGCGCTATCGAAATCCGATTGCAATTCGTCATGCTTGTGGCTTGACTTTAGTTTACGTTAACGTAATGGTTAATTCAGCCGGGCGGCCATCGATATACTGACCAGACAGGCGGAAAGCCGCGGTCAGGGACGCCCGTTTCACTCACCGATGGAGGAGACGCCATCCGATGCCGCACCCCAGTTATGTCCATGGCGCCAGCGCCATTCCGCTGATCGGCTTGCCGATCGGCCGCTATTTTGCCGACGCCTGCCGCCGCTACGCCGACCGGCCGGCCCTGATCGTGCCCTATCAGCACGTGCGCTGGACGTATGCCGAGCTGGCCGAACAGGTCGACCGGCTGGCCTGCTCGCTGATCCGGCTCGGGCTGCAGCCGGGCGAGCGGGTCGGCATCTGGTCGCAGAACAACAGCGAGTGGGTGCTGGCGCAGTTCGCCACCGCGCGTGCCGGGCTGGTGCTGGTCAATATCAACCCGGCCTATCGCCGTGCCGAGCTGGAGTACGCGCTGAACAAGGTCGGCTGCGCGGCGCTGATCGTGTCGCCGGGCTTCAAGAGCAGCGACTATCTGGACATGCTGTACGACCTGGCGCCGGAGTGGAAGAACGGCACCCCGGGGCGGCTGTCGTCGGCGCGGCTGCCGAGCGTGCGGCTGGTGATCCGGCTCGGCGACAGCACCAGCCGCGGCATGCTGAATTTCTCCGCGCTGCTGACCGGGCCGGCAGATGGCGAGCGCGAGGCTCTGGAGACGCTGAACGAGCGGATCCAGTTCGACGACCCGGTCAATATCCAGTTCACATCCGGTACCACCGGCAGCCCGAAAGGGGCGACGCTGTCGCATCACAATATCCTCAACAACGGGTTTTTCGTTGCCGAGGCCATGCGACTGACGGCGGATGACCGGCTGTGCATCCCGGTGCCGCTGTACCACTGCTTCGGCATGGTGCTTGGCAACCTGGCCTGCCTGACCCATGGCGCGGCGATGGTGTATCCGTCCGAAGGATTTGATCCGCTGGCCGTGCTGGAAACGGTCGAGCGCGAACGCTGCACGGCGCTGCATGGCGTGCCGACCATGTTTATCGGCATCCTCGATCATCCCGAATTCGACGAGTACGACCTGGCCAGCCTGCGTACCGGCATCATGGCCGGCAGTCCGTGCCCGACCGAAGTCATGCGGCGGGTGGTCGACGACATGCACATGCGCGAGGTCACCATTGTCTACGGCATGACCGAAACCAGCCCGGGCAGCTTCCAGAGCCAGACCGATACCCCGGAGGCGCGACGCGTGTCCACGGTCGGACTGGTGCATCCGCATGTCGAAGTGAAGATCGTCGATGGTGACGGCGGCATCGTGCCGCGCGGCGAAACCGGCGAGCTGCTGACGCGCGGCTATTCGGTCATGCTCGGCTACTGGGGCGACGAGGCGAAGACGCGCGAGGCGATCGATGTCGCCGGCTGGATGCATACCGGTGACCTGGCAGTGATCGACGACGAGGGCTACTGCACCATCGTCGGCCGGGTCAAGGACATGGTGATCCGGGGCGGCGAGAACATCTATCCGCGCGAGATCGAGGAGTTTCTCTACCGCCATCCGGCGGTGCAGGATGTGCAGGTGATCGGCGTGCCGGATGCGCGGCTGGGCGAGGAGCTGTGCGCCTGGATCAAGCTGCGGCCGGCGCAGACGATCAGCGAGGACGATATCCGCGACTTCTGCCGCGGCCAGATCGCCCACTACAAGATCCCGCGCTATATCGAATTCGTCGACAGCTTTCCGATGACCATCACCGGCAAGATCCAGAAATACATGATGCGCGACGCGATGAAGGAAAAGCTCGGCCTCGACGGCTGAGTCGCGCGCCAGACGCCGGCGCCGCCGGTCCGGTCAGCCATCGATCGGCAGCGCCAGCGTTTCCTTCACTTCTTCCATTACCACATAGCTGCGCGATTCGTTCGCACACGGCAGCTTCAGCAGGATGTCGCCGAGCAGGGAACGGTACAGCGACATGTCGGGAATCCGCGCCTTGATCAGATAGTCGAAGTCGCCCGAGACCAGGTGGCAGTCGAGTACATGCGGCAGCGTGACCACCTCGCGCCGGAACGCCTCGAAAATCTCTCCCGATTTGGTCGACAGCCGGATCTCGACGAACACCAGCAGCGGCAGGCCGAGCGCCTTCGGATTGACCCGCGCCGCGTAGCCCTCGATGACCCCTTCCTTCTCCAGTCTGCGCACCCGTTCGGTACAGGGCGTGGTGGTCAGACCGACCCGTTCGGCCAGCTCGGTCATGGCGATGCGACCATCGCGCTGCAGCACGTCAAGAATGCGCCGGTCCATGCGATCAAGCTCTTTGACGCCCTGATAGCGAGTTCTCATGATAAGTCCTGAAAATTTCCAATTGAGCCTGCAACTACTATAGCCAATTCGCGTAGAACGGTGAAAATACCTGCAAGGTGGCCAATATACTATAGGAAATCACTGCCGATTCCGGCAGGGTTATACAAGAACATATTCTGCACAAGCATAGAGGGCAGCAAGATGAAAGTCGTCGTTCTCGGCGGGGGCGTTATCGGGATTTCCACCGCGTATTATCTGGCACGCAGCGGCTGTGACGTGACCGTGGTCGAACGCGAGTCCGGCCCGGCGCTGGAAACCAGCTTCGGCAACGCAGGACAGATCTCCCCGGGATATTCGGCCCCGTGGGCGGCGCCCGGCATCCCGCTGAAAGCGGCCAAGTGGCTGTTCCAGCAGCATGCGCCGCTGGCCATCCGCCCGGACGGCACGCTGGCCCAGCTCAAGTGGATGAAGCAGATGCTGGTCAACTGCACCTCGGCGCGCTATGCGGTCAACAAGGCGCGCATGATGCGGCTGGCCGAATATAGCCGTGATTGTATCAAGGCGCTGCGGGAAGACACCGGTATTCACTACGAAGGTCGCCAGCTCGGCACGCTGCAGGTGTTCCGCACCCAGCAGCAGGTCGATGCGATGCAGAAGGATATTGCCGTGCTGGAAGAGTGCGGCGTGCCGTACAAGGTCTATGACCGCGACGGCATTGCCGCCGTCGAACCGGCGCTGGCACGGGTCAAGGACAAGCTGGTCGCCGCGCTGCAACTGCCGAACGACGAAACCGGTGACTGCAATCTGTTCACCATCGAGCTGGCCCGTCTGGCGGCCGAGCTCGGTGTCAACTTCCGCTGGAACACCCCGGTCGACAGCCTGCTGACCGACGGCAAGCGCATCCGCGGCGTGAAATCGGGCAGCGAGGTGATCGAGGGCGACCATTACGTCGTCGCCTTCGGCAGCTATTCGACTGCGTTCCTGAAGCCGCTGGGCATCGACATCCCGGTCTATCCGCTGAAAGGCTATTCGCTGACCGTTCCGATCACCAACCCGGACATGGCACCGATCTCGACCGTGATGGACGAAACCTACAAGATCGCCATCACCCGCTTCGACAACCGCATCCGCGTCGGCGGCATGGCCGAAATCGCCGGCTTCGACCTGAGCCTGAACCCGAAACGCCGCGCCACGCTGGAAATGTGTGTCGGCGACCTGTTTGCCGAGGGCGGCGACATTCCGGCCGCCACGTTCTGGACCGGCCTGCGGCCGATGACGCCGGACGGCACGCCGATCATCGGCGCGACCCGTTTCGCCAACCTGTCGCTGAACACCGGCCACGGTACGCTCGGCTGGACCATGAGCGCCGGCTCGGGCAAATTGCTCGCCGACCAGATTACCGGCCGCACGCCGGATATCTCGGCCGACGGGCTGTCGGTCGCCCGCTACGGCGCCCGCACTGTCGCGCCGGCGCGGTCCGGCGTCATGGCAAACCCGCACCCCGCTGTCTGATTGCGGCGGCGTCCGTTGCCGGCGACGGCAGCGGCGCCGATACCAGATGATCGGCCATCGCCTTGATGGCCGTTATCTGTGCGCCGCCCTTCCACGCGTAGTCCGCACCGCTATAGCCCCACCAGTCCCAGCAGCCGGACGGATTGACCATCGGCGTCGGGTCCACTTGCGGGTACAGAATCAGCAGATTGTTGCTGTCGGCCCAGCGGTTGTAGCCGGTGCGGGTGTAGAACAGATCCCCGATCGTCTTTGACGACTGCTTGCAGCCATGCAGCGCAATATGCACGCGGCAGGGTTCGCCCCGTTCGCAGGCACGCGGCACGTAGACATGGCCTTCGCTGGCCATCCGCGCCCGCCAGCTGGTGAACGGCTTCTGGTCGAAGGCGACCAGACGGCCGGCCGGGATGTCGGCCGATGGCGGTTTCAGCTCGGGATCGATCTGGGTGAGGATGGCGCCTGCCTGGTCATAGCCGTTGTCGTCCACCGCGCAGTGACTGATATAGGGCGTCTTGTTGGCATCGCACGCATTGCCGAAGGCGGGCGTGATCAGCGCATGGCCGGCCGGCAGCGTGCCCACATAGCGGCGCTGTGCGTCCGGCATGCCGGCCAGGCGCAGGAAGGCATCACCGGCTTCCACCGCCGCCGGCTGCACCACGCTGTCACTCGTGCCGCTGAACAGGTAGGCGCGGCGTTTGGCCAGATGGGACAGTGCATCGATCTGCCCCATCAGCTCGAAGGTTTCCGCCGAGGCGAGCAGCGCCGCCGGTGCCGGCGTCAGCCCGTTCATGCAACTGAGCGCGGTCGGCAGATTGCCCACCGCGCAATAGTACGGACCGCCGGCGACCACGCCGGCGCCCTTGACCGAAGCCGAGTTGGCGACCAGGTACTGGAAAGCCATGAAGGCGCCGGACGACAGTCCGGATACCGAAGACTGCGCCGCATCGCCATTGAAGGCCGGCAGCGGCTGAGCGGCAAAGGCGACGGGGGTCAGGGTGACAAGCAGGGTGGTCAGCAGCAGGTGGCGATGTCGTGACATGCACTTTTCTCCGTAAGATTTCAGGCTACCCCTTACAGATAGCCTGAAACCCGCCTGCACTCAAGGACAATGGCATTGTGCGACGCAAAATACGGCTCAGGACCGGGTCAGCTTGCGGAACACGCCCATCAGTTCCTCGATCGCCGCATCGCCTTCGCCGCCTTCGATCGCGCGCGACACACAGCCCTTGGCGTGGCTTTCCAGCAGCTGCATCGCCAGCCCGTCCAGCGCCGACTTGACCGAGGCGATCTGCGTCAGCACATCGACACAGTAGCGGTCGTCGTCGATCATGCCGCTGATCCCGCGCACCTGGCCCTCGATGCGGTTCAGGCGGTGGATCAGCTTCTGCTTGTCAGCGCGGACGACCGTCTTGTCCGTGACCGGGTGGCACCCTTCATGCGACGTCAAAGCCGGCATCCTCGATGGCGCTGCGCAGCGTATCGGCGTTCTGTGCCGCCGGGTCGAATTCGACCGTGGCGCGGCCGATGGCGACGTCGGTGTGCTTGACGCCGGGCAGGGCTTCCAGCACCCGGGTGACGCTCTTGACGCATCCCTGGCACGTCATGCCGGAAATCGTGAGTTCGATGGTGTTCATGGTCTGCTCCTTGGTTGGGCAAGTGGGGTTAAAGGACAGGGTGGCAATCAGCGTGGCTGACGGGTCCAGCGCCGAAGCAGCAGGGAATTGCTGACCACCGACACCGAACTGGCGGCCATGGCCGCGCCGGCAATGACCGGACTCAGCAGGCCGATGGCGGCCAGCGGAATGCCCAGGACGTTGTAGATAAAGGCGAAGAACAGGTTCTGGCGGATTTTCTTCATGGTTTTCCGCGACAGGTCGATCGCATCGGCTACCGACGACAGATCGCTCTGCATCAGCGTGATCTCGGCCGTCTCGATGGCGACATCGCTGCCGGCGCCCATGGCAAAGCCGACATCCGCGCAGGCCAGGGCCGGGGCATCGTTGACGCCATCGCCGGCCATGGCAACCACGCGACCTTCGCGGCGCAGTCCCTCGACGATGCGTGCCTTGTCGGCCGGCAGCACCTGCGCCTCGAAGCGTTCGATGCCGGCCTGCGCGGCAATGGCACGGGCGGTGGCGGCGTTGTCGCCGGTCAGCATGATCACGTCGACGCCCATCTGCCGCAAGCGGCGGACAGCGGCGGGCGATGTCTCGCGCAGGGCGTCGGCCATGCCGATCAGCCCGGCGGGCCGGCCGTCGACCTCAAGCACCACCACCGTGCGACCGGCAGCAGCCAGCCGGGTGGCCTGTTCGCACAGCGCCTCGTCGGCGCCGATCCAGTCCGGGGTGCCGAGGCGCAGCGCCTGACCGCCACGCAGGCGGGCGGCGACACCATGTCCGGCCTCGACCCTGAAATCGTCCACTGCCGCCAGCGCCAGGCCATCGGCCGCGGCGGCATCGAGCACCGCACGCGCCAGCGGGTGTTCGGACCCCTGTTCCACGCTGGCGGCGAGCTGCAGCACGCTGGCGCGGTCATGGCCGGCAAGGGCCTCGACATCGGTGACGACCGGCTGACCGCGGGTCAGCGTGCCGGTCTTGTCCACGACCAGTGTATTGATGTGTTCGGCGCGTTCCAGCGCCGACGCATTGCGGAACAGCAGACCGGCTGTCGCGCCGCGGCCGATGCCGACCATGATGGCAGTCGGCGTGGCCAGGCCCAGTGCGCACGGGCAGGCAATGACCAGCACCGCGACCGCATGCATCAGGCTGGTGACACCGTCGCCGGTCAGCAGCAGCGTGACGACGAAGGTCAGCACCGCGATCGCCATCACCACCGGCACGAACACCCCGGAAATGCGGTCGGCCAGTTGCTGGATCGGCGCTTTCGAGCCTTGCGCCTCGCTGACCAGGCGAACGATCTCGGCCAGCCGGGTCCGCTCGCCGACACTGCCGGCACGGACCTTCAGCATGCCCTCGACGGTGCGGGTGCCGGCATAGACCGGGCTGCCGACCGCCTTGTTGACCGGCATGCTCTCGCCGGACAGCATGCTTTCATCCACAGCCGCCGTGCCGTCGCTGACTTCGCCATCGACCGGCAGTGCTTCGCCGTAGCGGACCACCACGATGTCGCCGGGCTGCAGGCTGGCGATCGGCACCTCGGTCAACTGGCCATCACGCTCGACCCGTGCGGTTTTGGGCTGCATGCCGAGCAGGGTCTCGATGGCGGCCGACGTGCGGCCCTTGGCACGTGCCTCCAGCAGCTTGCCGAGAATGACCAGAGTGATGACCGAGGCGCTGGCCTCGAAATACACATGCTGGTGTTCAAGCCCCAGCACGGTAATGACGGCGCTCATTGCGTAGGCAACGGTGGTGCCGGACGCAATCAGTACGTCCATATTGGCGCCACCGCCACGCAGGGCATGCCAGGCGCCGCGATAGAAGCGCCAGCCGGCCCAGAACTGCACCGGTGTCGCCAGCAGCAGCTGCAGCCAGCGCGGCAGCAGGCCTTCGTGACTGCCACCGAACATGGACACCATTTCCAGCCACAGCGGCAGCGTAAACAGCGCGGCGATGGCGAACTGGCGCAACTCCTGCCGGTAGGCGAGCTGTTTCTCCGCCTTGCGTGCGGCGCGGTCATCGCCGGCTAGCGGTCTGGCTTCATAACCGGCCCGGGTGACGGCGGCGACCAGTGCGTTCACGTCGGCGGTGCCGGGCAGCATGTCGACGCGAGCGGTTTCGGTGGCGAAGTTCACGCTGGCGCTGACGCCGGGCAGGCGGTTCAGCACCGTCTCGATGCGCTGGGCGCAGGCAGCGCAGGTCATGCCGGACAAGGCCAGCTCCACGCGCTCGGGCACGATGTCGAAGCCGGTTTTGCGTATGGTGTCGACCACGGTAGCCAGCGGCACGCTGTCGTCACGGGTGACCACGGCGCTTTCGGTGGCGAAGTTGACCTGTGCGCTGACACCGTCGAGCGCATTCAGCCGCTTCTCGATGCGGATGGCGCAGGCAGCGCAGCTCATGCCGCTGATGGGAAAGACTGTCGAAGTGCTCATTGCATAGCCCTGTGGGGTATGTGTATGAGTGGACTATATACCCTGGCACCCTATATGAACAAGCTGTGTTCCGAACCGGGCCCGCCCGCCCCGGTGGCCTGCTGCAAATAAAACGGGGGACTGCCGTCTCCGGCAGTCCCCCGTTCAGCGGGGATGTTTGCTGGTACCCCTGCAGTTCAGCCGCTCTTTCAGTCGAAAATCTCTTCCCAGAACGACTTGCGACGTTTGCCATACTGCTTGTCGCCATGCTTGTCATAACCGTGTTGCGGGTAGCCTTGCTGTTGTGGGTAGCCCTGCTGCGGTTGGGCATGGTGTGACGGTTGTGGTGGCGGCGGTGCCATTTGCGGCGCGCTGGCGGCGGACAGTTGCTGCTGCGAGCGCTCGATGATCTTGTCGAGCTCGCCGCGATCGAGCCATACGCCACGACACTGCGGGCAATAGTCGATCTCCACGCCCTGGCGATCGCTCATGACCAGGGTGGCATCCGGGCAGACGGGACATTTCATGATGGCATTCCTTGTGTGAAAACAGGGGGACGCTGCCGGGGCTCAGCGGTGGCGGAGCAGCCGCAGGCCGTTGCCGACCACCAGCAGGCTGGCGCCGACATCGGCGAACACGGCCATCCACATGGTGCCCATGCCGGACAGCGTCAATACCAGGAATATCGCCTTGATACCTAAAGCCACGCTTATGTTCTGCACCAGAATGTTGTGAGTGGCGCGCGACAGGCGGACAAAAGCCGGCAATTTGCGCAGGTCATCGTTCATCAGCGCCACGTCGGCGGTCTCGATGGCGGTGTCGCTGCCGGCCGCGCCCATGGCGAAGCCGATGTCGGCGCGGGCCAGCGCCGGCGCATCGTTGATGCCGTCACCGACCATGCCGACCGATGCATCCCGGGCCAGCAGCGACTCGATGGCGGCCAGCTTGTCGGCGGGCAACTGGTTGCCGCGTGCCTCGTCGATGCCGACCTGGCCGGCAATGGCGGTCACGGTATGCTGGTTGTCGCCGGACAGCATCAGCGTGCGCACACCCAGCGCATGCAACTGGGCAATCGCCTCGCGGCTTTCCGGCCGCAGCGTGTCGGCGACCGCGAACAGGCCGAGCACTTCGTGTTCGCTGGCCAGCAGCACCGTGCTCTTGCCGGCGGTCTCGAAGGCCTGCAACTGTGCCTCGATGGCCGGTGAGCACACGCCGCGTTCTTCGATCAGCCGGTGATTGCCCAGCCAGTATGTCTGTCCGTCGATGGTGCCGTGCACGCCGCGGCCGGGCAGGGCGGTAAACCCGTCTACCGGGGCGGCCAGTTCGCTGCGGCCATCGGCAATTGCCTGCGAAACCGGGTGGTCCGACCGGGTGGCCAGCGAGACGGCCAGCCGCTCGGCATGGGCCGGCGGGGTATCCCCCTGCGGGGCGAAGTCGGTACGCACCGGCCGGCCGGCCGTCAGCGTGCCGGTCTTGTCCAGCGCGATCCAGCCCAGGCGGCGACCCTGTTCCAGATAGGTCCCGCCCTTGATCAGGATGCCGCGTCGCGCGGCCAGCGCCAGCCCGCTGACAATGGTCACCGGGGTGGAAATGACCAGGGCGCACGGGCAGGCGATGACCAGCAGCACCAGCGCGCGATAACTCCATTCCAGCCAGGCGCCGCCGGACAGCAGCGGCGGCAGCAGGGCCACCAGGATGGCGAACACCAGCACCGCCGGCGTATAGATGGCCGCGAAGCGGTCGACAAAGCGCTGGGTTGGCGCCCGCGCCCCCTGGGCTTCCTCGATGGCGTGGATGATGCGCGCCAGCGTGCTGTTGCCGCCGGTCGCCGTCACCCGGTACACCAGTTCGCCCGAGGTGTTGACCGTGCCGGCAAACAGCGTGTCGCCGATGCCTTTTTCCACCGGCAGGCTTTCGCCGGTGATGGCGGCCTGGTCGACGGCGGACTGGCCGCTTTCCACCTCGCCATCCAGTGCGACGCGCTCGCCGGGGCGAACCCGGACCCGGGCGCCGACCGGCACCTGCGCGGCGTCACACTCGGCCCAGCCGTCGGCGGTTTCGACGCTGGCGGTCGGCGGCGACAGCGCCAGCAGACCGCTGACCGCATTGCGGGCCCGGTCCAGCGAGCGCGCTTCGATCCACTCGGCCAGTGTGAACAGCACCATGACCATGGCGGCTTCCGGCCACTGGCCGATCAGCATGGCGCCAGTCACGGCGATGCTCATCAGGGCATTGATGTTCAGGGTCAGATGGCGGATGGCGATCCAGCCCTTGCGATAGGTGCCGAGCCCGGCCAGCAGGATGGCCACCACCGCCAGGGCGGCGATCAGCCAGTCGGGGCCGCCCCGGCTGAATTCGACCGCCTCGGCGGCGGCGGCAAATACGCCGGCCAGCGCCAGCGGCAGACCGCGCCGGACCGGGCCGGGCGCAGCCTGCGGGGCGGCATCGAGCGGTTCCGGCGTCAGGCCGAGCCCGCGCACCAGTGCCAGCAGGTCGTCCAGCGCCTGCGGCTGGTGAGCCAGGGTCAGCACGCGCTGCATCAGGTTGAAGCGCAGCCAGCCGACGGCCGGATGCGCGCCGAGCGCCTTGCGGATCAGGGCTTCCTCGGTCGGGCAGTCCATTTCGCCGATACGGACTGCGGTGATCACCATGCCCGGGGGAACCGGCTCGTCCGCCACGGTGATGACGGCCGGGGCATCGCTGCCGCAACTGCCGCAGCAGGCTGTCGGCGCCGGGGCGTGATCGTGTGCAGGGCCGTGCTCGTGCCCATGATCGTGTCCGTGGTGACGATCATGGTCATGATCGTGGTGATGATCCTGCCCGTCGTGCCGATGTGAGGTGTGTTGTGCCATGACGAAGTCCGGTGTGACCGCTAAGATGATCCTATTCCACACCGTGAAGTGGCTACAGGGTCAAGCCCGGTATTGCACTTCGTTCTCATCCCGGAGCGTTCATCATGAGAATCGGCGAACTTGCCCGCCAGGCCGGCTGCCCGGTCGAAACCGTGCGCTATTACGAACGCGAGGGGCTGCTGCCGCTGGCAAACCGCAGCGAAGGCAACAATTACCGCGTCTACGACCACACCCACCTGGAGCGGCTGTTGTTTATCCGCCGCTGCCGGGCGCTGGACATGACCCAGGACGAGATTCGCGTACTGCTGGCGGCGCTGGACAGCCCGGAGGCCGATTGCGAGACGGTCAACCGGTTGCTGGATGCGCATCTGGCGCATGTCGAAGCGCGGATTGCCGAGCTCGACCGTCTGCGCGGACAGCTCGAATCGCTGCGCCAGGCATGCCGGACCGCCAGTGCCGCGCGCGACTGCGGGATCCTGCAGCAACTCAATCGTGCCGGCGAGACACCGGCCTCACCGGCTGCCGATGGCGACCACAGCCATATTCCGGGTGTGCATCATCGCTAGCCGGCAGGCAGGTTGACCGCATATCCTGCCGGTAGACGGGTGAAAAACGGTGAATTTTTGTGCCGGATGCCGTTAATGACACACATCGTGCTGCATGAAGTGATTCATGATTATTTTTGACCTCGATTTCAGCATGATCATCCAGCAATGACGGGTTTTGAGCCGGGTTTTCCGGCTTGCAGCAAGGCGACTGCAACGAAATAGCCTTTTTTGCGTACCGGAGGCAATTAAGTCCGGAGAAGGGCGCAAACCGTGCACGGGTTTTGCAATAAAATTGCCCGCGATTTAATGTGCATATGCCATTGCGCGTATTTCCCCAACGGGGCACACCGTCACACACCCTGTGAGGGGTGCCCCTTGTGAACCCATTACCCGGAAACGATCATGATCCCTGTGTCCCGTCGTATTGCCCTGAGTTGTCTGGCCGCCGGCGTGCTGGCCGCGTTTACGCTTCCCGCCATGGCGGCTGAACAGAAATCCGTCGCGGTGACGTCCATCGTCGACCACCCGGCGCTGGATGCCGCCCGCAAGGGGGTCGAGGACGAACTGAAAGCCGCCGGCTTCGAACCGAACAAGCAGATCAAGTACCAGTACCAGAGCGCCCAGGGCAACACGGCGACCGCGGCGCAGATCGCGCGCAAATTCATCGGCGACAAGGCCGACGTGATCGTCGCCATTGCCACGCCGAGCGCACAGGCCGCCGCTGCCGCGACCAAGACCATCCCGGTGGTGTTCACTGCCGTGACCGATCCGGTCGCAGCCAAGCTGGTGCCGGGCTGGAAGCCCAGCGGCACCAACGTGACCGGCGTGTCCGACATGCTGCCGCTGGAACCGCAGATCGACCTGATCCTGAAGGTCAAGCCGGGCGCGAAGCGCGTCGGCATGGTCTACAGCCCGGGCGAAGTGAACTCGGTCATCGTGGCCAAGGAACTGAAGGCCGCCCTGGCCAAGCGCGGCATGACGCTGGTCGAGGCCGCTGCGGCCCGCACCGTCGACGTCGCACCGGCGGCCAAGAGCCTGATCGGCAAGGTCGACGTGATCTACACCTCGACCGACAACAATGTGGTGTCGACCTATGAGTCGCTGGTGCGCGTCGCCAGCGATGCCAAGATCCCGCTGATCGCCGCCGACACCGATTCGGTCAAGCGTGGTGCCGTCGCGGCGCTGGGCATGAACTACTACGACATGGGTCGCCAGACCGGCAAGATCGTCGTTCGTCTGCTGAAGGGCGAGAAGGCTGGCAGCATTGCGCCGGAGAAGGGCAGCAAGACCGCGCTGATGGTCAATCCGGCCGCGGCGCAGAAGCAGGGGGCGACGCTGTCGCCGGCCCTGCTGAAGGAAGCCAAGGACGTGGTGAAGTAAGACCGGCCGGGCGGAAGCCGGCCTGGCCGCCTTCCGCCCCCGTCGCAGCTTCCGTAGTGCCCGGCCCGCAGCGGTCCGGCTTTGTTGTTTGATTCGAGGTTTGCATGTCGTTCATTTCCGTCATGGGTGCGCTGGAAATCGGCCTGATTTTTGCGCTGGTCGCACTTGGCGTGTTGATTTCCTTCCGTATCCTGAATTTCCCCGACCTGACCGCCGACGGCAGCTTTCCGCTCGGCGGCGCCGTGGCGGCGACCCTGATCGCCGGCGGGCATGACCCGTGGCTGGCGACCGGCCTGGGCACCCTGGCCGGCGCCGGCGCCGGCTTTGTCACCGGCTGGCTCAATGTGCGGCTGAATATCCTGCAGCTGCTGGCCAGCATCCTGGTGATGATCGCGCTGTACTCGATCAACCTGCGCATCATGGGGGCGCCGAACGTGCCGCTGATCGGCGAACCGACCGTGTTCGCCCCGTTCGTGACCGAAGGCAGCGAAAGCGCCTACTGGATTCAGCCGCTGGTGCTGGCCTGCGTGGTGGTCATTGCCAAGCTGGCGCTGGATGCGTTCTTTGCGTCGCAGGCCGGTCTGGCCATGCGTGCCACCGGCGCCAACCCGCGCATGGCCCGCTCGCAGGGCATTTCGACCGACCGCGCCACGCTGCTCGGCATGGCCATCTCCAACGCGCTGATCGCGCTGGCCGGGGCACTGTATGTGCAGACCCAGGGCGGTTCGGACATCTCGATGGGCATCGGCACCATCGTCGTCGGTCTGGCGGCGGTCATCATCGGCGAGACGCTGATTCCGAGCCGCTCGCTGTGGGTGGTGACGCTGGCGGCCGTGATCGGCGCCATCCTGTACCGGCTGTTTATCGCCGTGGCGCTGACGGCCGACTTCATCGGTCTGCAGGCACAGGACCTGAACCTGATTACTGCCGTGCTGGTCGGCTTTGCCCTGGTGCTGCCGACGCTGAAATCGCGGGTACGGAAATCCCTCGGAGGGCGCGGAAAATGATGCAGGCCACTGGACTGACCAAAACTTTCAATCCCGGCACGCCGATCGAAAACCGGGCGCTGCGCGGGCTGGACCTGTCGATCCCGGCCGGCCAGTTCGTCACTGTCATCGGCAGCAACGGTGCCGGCAAGTCGACCTTCCTGAATGCCATCAGCGGCGACCTGATCGTCGATGAGGGCACGCTGTCCATCGACGACAGGGACGTGACCCGGCTGAATGCCTGGCAGCGTGCCGGACTGGTTGCCCGCGTGTTCCAGGACCCGATGGCCGGTACCTGCGAAGGGCTCAGCATCGAGGAAAACCTGTCGCTGGCCTGGCAGCGCGGCGAACGCCGCGGTCTGGGCCGCGCGGTGACGCCGGCGCTGCGCGAGATTTTCCGCGACAAGCTGTCCATTCTGAAGCTCGGGCTGGAAAACCGTCTGACCGACCGCATGGGCCTGCTGTCCGGCGGCCAGCGCCAGGCGGTCAGCCTGTTGATGGCGTCGCTGAAGCCGTCGCGCATCCTGCTGCTCGACGAGCACACCGCGGCGCTCGATCCGAAGACCGCCGCCTTCGTGCTGGAACTGACCGACCAGATCGTGAAGTCGAACCAGCTGACCACACTGATGGTCACCCACTCGATGCGCCAGGCACTCGACCACGGCGACCGGACGGTGATGCTGCATCAGGGTCGGGTGGTGCTGGACGTCAGTGGCGAGCAGCGGGCAAAGATGGACGTGCCCGATCTGCTGGCGCTGTTCGAGCGTACGCGCGGCGAAGTGCTGGCCGACGATGCGCTATTGCTTGGCTAAGCCATGTTTAGCCACGACAATGCCCGGTACGCGCCGGGCATTGTTCATTCATGCCAATGGTGTTGCGGCTTGCCGTAGATCAGAAGTCTTGAGCTATGACTTGAGGCATTGTCTGACGAACGGCAGAATGAATGAAAATTACATGAGGCGACGGTGTGAGCATCCATTTTGAGCTTGGTGGCGAGCAGAAGGCGAAGAGCAGTCAGATTCTGGTCCGTTACGAGCCGGTCGAGGATCCACCGTCGGTACCGCCGGACCGGAACCGCGTGCTGGACGGGCTGGTGGCCAAGGGCTGGAAGGATGCGGCACTGGACGATGTGGCGCTGAAAGCCTTCGTCAATCGCTGCCAGACCGAAAAGGGCGTGATCGCCGCCGCGATCGGCGAGGTGCAGGACGGCGTCTGCGAAGTCAGCGTCGCCGAAGACTCGATGAGTGCCTGGCTGACCATCGTGCCGCCGGCCGGTGGCAAGCCGGTCACGCCGGAAGAAGTGCGCGATGCCATTCGCGCCCGGCGCATCGTACATGGTGTGCAGATGGATACGCTGCGCGCAGCCCTGGTGGCCGGCAGTTGCGACCGCAAGGTGATCGCCCGCGGCGAGCCGCCGACCTCCGGCCAGCCGACCCGTTTTACCAGTGTGCTGGAAGCACCGGTGACGCCGGGCGATGACGACGAATCCACCTCGGTCGACTATCGCAGCATGGGCGTGCTGGTGCTGGTCGGCGTCGGTACCCCGCTGATGCGGCGCAAGCCGGCGCGGCAGGGCCTGCCGGGCAAGGACGTGCTGGGCATGCCGGTGCCGGCCAGTCCGGTCATGGACCTGCCTTTCGCCAGCAGCCTGGTCGGCGTGGCGCCGGACCCGGCCGATCCCGACCTGCTGGTGGCGACCGTGGCCGGTTCGCCGTCGTTTCTGGACAAGGGGGTCAATGTCACCCAGGTGGTCGATGTGGCCGAAGTCGGCCTGACTTCCGGCAATATCGACTTCGACGGCACGCTGAATGTGAAGGGCGATATCCGCGCCGGCATGACCGTTCACGTCGGTGGCGACATTGTCGTCACCGGCACCATCGAGGCGGCCGAAGTGGTCGCCGGCGGCAATGTGTCGGTCAAGGGCGGCATCATCGGCAAATCCGGCGGAGCCGACACCGCTGTCATCCGTTGCGAAGGCAGCGTGGTCGCGCGCTTTATCGAGAGCGCGCGGATCGACGCTGGCGGCTGCGTGCGTGCCGAACGCGGCATCCGCCAGGCCGAGGTGAATGCCGGCGACAGCGTGCTGGTCGAATCGGGCGGCATCAGCGGTGGCAAGACCTGTGCATTGCAGCGCATTCAGGCCGCCGTCCTTGGACAGCCGTCCGGTCTGCCGACCGTGCTGCAGGCCGGTTTCCATCCCGGCGTGCAGGCCGCGCACCAGGAAGCCGAGCAGGCGCGCAAGCACAAGCTGGATGAGCTGGGCAAACTGCTGCAGGTGCTGATCTTCATGGAGCAGCACCGCGACAAGTCCACCCCGGAGATGCTGGAGAAAATCCAGCGCAGTATCGGGCAGATGAAGGGCGAACTGGCCGAGATCGGCTTCAGGCTGGCCGACCTCGAACAGCGGATGACGCTGTCGGGCGGCGCCACGGTGGTGGCGGGCAAGCGCTTTCACGTCGGCGTCGAAATCCGCATCGGCCATCGGCGGCTGGTGATCGACGAGGACCGTATCGGCGGCAAGGCGTGGCTGAAGGGCTCGCAGGTCGAGATCGACTGAGTCGTCCGGAATCTGCGGTCTCGGCAGGCAGATCGTGTCGGGCAGACCGTCGAAGTGGCGGTCGCACGATGGTTGGAACGATGCTGTGCGCTTGATCCGGAAACCTGTTCTCCAGCACATTGCCGATGGCACATGGATGCCTTGAGACTTGGCCGGATACGCCGCTCAATCCGCGACGTAAATCATCCACGACACGCCGAAGCGGTCCTCGACCATGCCGAAACACGGTGAGAAAAAGGTCCTGGCCAGCGGCATCTGCACCTTGCCGCCGTCGCCCAGTGCCGTGAACAGCCGCCCGGCCTCGGCCGGGTTGGCCGGCGTCAGCGACAGCGAGAAGCCCTGGAAGCTGGCCTGCCCCTGACAGTTGCCATCCGAGGCCATCAGCGTGGTGTCGCCGATGCGCAGGCTGGCATGCATGATCTTGTCTTCCGAGCCGGGAGGCATCATGCCGGGTGGGGGTGGCTCTGGGCTTTCCTTCATCCGCATCAGCTGGGTGAGCTCGGCACCCAGCGCGCCCTGATAGAACGCGAGGGCTTCTTCGCAGCGGCCGTTGAAAAACAGATAGGGCTGGATATGCATCATGATGTCTCCTGGTCTGAACGACGCCGGAGCCGGTCGGCTCCGCTTCCCGTTCTAGCCGATGACATGGCCCGCTGACGGGGCAGGCGACGAGCTGCACAGCCAGTGCACGATGCCGGTGCAACATTTCATTACCATTCATGCCTTAATGCACTGTGGCGGGGACGTGCATTCCATCGCATCATTGTTATGATGCTGGACTATTATGGGCGGCGCCTGTGGTGTGGCCACAGAAGGCTCGCCCCTGTCGCTGGCCGGCGACACCATTTCCGGGAGGCTGCATGACCATCGTAAACAAACTCAGGATTTTCGCCGTCGTGACCTGCGGCATGCTCGGCATCGTGCTGCTGACGGTTTTTCTTGAGCTGGGCAAGGCGAAGGACGAACTGGAAACGGCAGGACGGCGTGACCTGTATACCCGCGAGCTGGTGGAGATCAAGGCCAGTGCCCTGTCGACCATCATGCTCGATCCGTCATTGCCGGAAACCGCAGCGGTCATGACGGATGCGGAAAAGACCATCGTCGACCGGCAGGGCAGGATCCTGGCGGCGATCAAGCGTCCGCAGGTGCGTGCCGAATTGCAGAAGATCCTCGATGCCTGGCAGAAATACGACCAAGACAGCCAGGCGCTGATCCAGCTTGCCAAAACGGACGCGGCAGCGGCCAATGCCCGCCTCGTGCCGCTGTACAACGCGCAGTTCAAACCGCTCGGCGAAGCACTGAACGCATTTATCGCCGTACGTTCCGACGAAGCCAGGAAAGGCAGCGCGTCGGCCATGGCCGCGTTCGATCGCGCTTACATGATCACGGTCGCCCTGCTGGCGCTGGCGGCAGTGGTCATCGTCGGCTTCGTGCTGGTGCTGTCGCGGTCGCTGCAGCGCAATCTGCGGCACATGCTCGACAAGCTGAAGCCGCTGAAGGAAGGCCATCTGCATGAACGGCTGCCGACCGCATCCCGCGATGAACTCGCGCAGATTGCCACCGGCGTGAACGAGTTTGTCGGTGAAGTGCAGCAGATCGTGCGCCAGGTTCACGACGGCGCTGATGAACTGACCGTGGCCAGCAGCCAGCTGGCGTCGACGGCGCAGCAGGTGGCGCTGAGTTCCAGCTCGCAGGCGGACTCGGCATCGTCAGTCGCGGCGGCGGTCGAACAGCTGACGGTCAGTGTGGCCTCGATCGCCGATACCAGTGACGAGGTGCGGGTACTGACCAGTACCAGTCTCGACAACGCGGACAAGAGCGGGCAGAGCATTCTGCTGCTGCAGGGCGAGATCGATCATGTCAAGGCTTCGGTCGAATCCATCGCCAGCGAGATCGAGTCGTTCATCGGCAATACCAATGCAATCAGCAACATGACGCAGCAGGTGCGCGAAATTGCCGACCAGACCAATCTGCTGGCGCTGAATGCGGCGATCGAAGCTGCGCGTGCCGGCGAGCAGGGACGGGGTTTCGCGGTAGTGGCGGACGAAGTGCGCAAACTGGCCGAGCGTTCCGCGCTGTCGGCCGGCGAAATTGCCTCGGTAACGCAGGTGCTGAACAGCCAGTCCGAGCAGGTGGTGAAAAGCATTTCCGTGGGGCTGGGCGCACTGGAAACCAGCCGGCAGTGCGTGCAGACCGTGACCGCATCGCTGGAACAGGCCAGCAGCTCGGTGCGCCAGGTCGGGGTCGGGGTCAGTCAGGTAGCGAGTTCGGTGCAGGAGCAGAAAGTCGCCAGCGCCGATATCGCCCGCTATGTGGAAAGCATTGCCCAGATGGCCGAGGAGAACAGCGCCGCCAGCCAGGAAAGCTCGACGGCATCGGCGCGGCTGGAAACCCTGTCCGGCACGCTGAAAGGTGCCATCCGCCGCTTTACGGTGTAAGCCACGGGCCGCCGGAAGCCGGGTCGGGCTTCCGGCGGCCAGCCGTCAGTTGCGGATCGACGTGCCTTCCCACAGCAGCATCAGCGGGCTGATGCGGAAGTTCTGCACTTCCTTGCGGGTCGGCTTGTAGACGATCGAGTGCGCGATCGGACTGAACGGCAGTTCCTTCATGAACACGGCCTGGGCCTTCGAGTACAGCTGGGTCCGCACCTTCGGGTCACTGTTCAGCTTGGCGTCGGTCACCAGCTTGTCGAACTGCGGATTGCACCACTGGGCGTAGTTGCTGCCGCCGATCGAATCGCAGGCCAGCAATGCGCCGAGCCAGTTGTCCGGATCGCCGTTGTCGCCCGACCAGCCATACAGCACTGCATCATGCTCGCCACGCTTGGCGCGCTTGTTGTACTCGCCCCACTCATAGCTGACGATATGGCTCCTGACACCGACCCGGGCCCAGTCGGCCTGGATCATCTCGGCCATGCGCTTGGCGTTCGGGTTGTACGGGCGCTGGACCGGCATCGCCCACAGCGCAATGTCCAGACCGGCCGGCACACCGGCCTTCTTCAGCAAGGCGGCCGCCTGTTTCGGGTCATGCCCCTGGCCCTTCAGTCTGGCATCGTAGCCCCACTGCGTCGGCGGCATCGGGTGATCGGCCAGGATGCCGGTTTCGCCATACAGTCCCTTGAGGATGGCCTGCTTGTCGATGGCCATGTCCAGCGCGCGGCGCACGTCGGTGCGGTCCAGCCATTTCTTTTTGGTATTGAACGCCAGATAGCCGATATTCAGCCCCGGCAGCGATTGCATGCGGATGTGCGGATCGCGCTTCAGCGTCTCGATGTCGGCCGGTTTCAGGTAGGCGGTGACATGACATTCGCCGGACTTGAGCTTCTGTGCGCGCACGGCCGAATCCGGCGTGATCGCATAGACCAGATTGTCGATCTTCACGTCCTTGCCGCGCCAGTAGGCCGGGTTTTTCGTGAAGCGGATGCTGGCATCCTTCTGGTAGCTGCGAAACTGGAACGGACCGGTACCGACCGGTTTCTGGTTGATGTCCTGCGGCGTGCCGCGTTTCAGCAGCTGGCCGGCGTACTCGGCCGACAGGATGCCGGCGAAATCGGTCGCGGTATCCTGCAGGAAGGCGGCGTTCGGCTGTTTCAGCACGAAGCGGACGGTATGGTCGTCGACCTTTTCCACCCGGTCGAGCATCTTGTCCAGGCCCAGGTCGGCGTAATACGGGAATTCGGTCGGGTAGGCCTTGCGGAACGGCTGGTTCGCGTCGGCGTAGCGCGTCCAGGTAAACACGACGTCGTCGGCATTGAAATCGCGCGTCGGCTTGAAATACGGCGTGGTGTGGAACTTGACGCCACGACGCAGGTGGAAGGTGTACACCTTGCCGTCGGGTGACACGGTCCAGCTTTCCGCCAGACCGGGGCGAATGCGGGTCGAACCCGATTCGAATTCGATCAGCCGGTTGTACACGGTACCGGACAGCGCCTGAAAGGTGATGCCGGACGTGTACTGGCCGGGATCGAAGCCTTCCGGACTGCCCTCGGAGCAGTAGATCAGCGTGCTGCCCATGGCCGGTGCGGCCGCGAGCAGGGACAGGGTCAATAAGCAGCGGGACAGGGTAGGGGCTGGCATGGCGGCATATCGTCAGGTCATGAAACGGGCTGACAGTGTATGCCCTGGCGCACCAATTGGGGGAGGGTCCCTTACCCTTTATGCCGAGATTGATCGCCGGCTTGCACGCCGTGCATGAAGCGGGGGGATCAGTAGCCGGGGGCAGCCGCTTCCTGCCGGTGCTGGGCGCTGATGGCTTTCTTCAGGCTCTTGTACAGATCCGGGTGAGTGCTGCGCAGGTAGTCGACCACTTCCAGGTCGTTGCGGCGGACCCGGGACAGATCGATCTGCTCGATATGGACCAGACGCAGCAGCTCGCGCACCGGCTTCGGCATTTCCCGTCCGGATTCGTAGCGCGAGCCACCGGACTGGGTCACGCCGACCCGGCCCCAGAATGTTTGCTGGTTCAGGCCAAGGCGGCGGCGGATTTCCCGCGGATTGTTGATCTTGGTGAAGTTGGGCATCGGCGGCTTTCGCAACGGGGTAGTGACGACACGGGAATCATACATCCGTATTTGTATGTATTCGCGAAATCGCCACACCTACTTGTAAATGGATGTTACCGCTGGCGGGATGTGCCGGATTCGGGCGTGTCGAGCGGCGAGATCTGCCGGGCCGCCCGCGCCGCCTGCACGGCACCATGCAGATGCTTGTACAGGTCCGGGTGCGCCTGCTGCAGATACTCGACGATGGCGAAGTCGTCATTGCGGATGCGCGACAGGTCGAGGCCTTCGACATGAACCAGACGCACCAGCTCGCGGACCGCCTTCGGCATGTCCCGACCGGACTCGTAGCGCGATCCACCGGACTGGGTCACGCCGACGCTGCCCCAGAATGCTTCCTGGTTGAGGCCGAGCTGGTGGCGGAGAAGACGCGGATTGGGGATCTTGTTGAACAGTTGCATCATGGGTCCTTTCGTGCGGCGCACTGCGCGCTGGATACGGTATGGATTCTGCCTGCACGGATGATGCGAAACGGTTAAGCAAAAGAGTTTTCTGTAAACAAGTGTTACCTGACGCCAGCATGAAAAAAGGCACCCGAAGGTGCCATCAGAGAGAACCGGTCCGCCATCGTCGCGACGGCGGTGAAACCCGTCAGTCGGCCGGACAGCGGCACTGTCGCCGCGGCCCGGACCGGCTTGCCGCCTCAGAAGGCGAAGTCTTCCGCGTCGAGGGCCATCAGCGGCTTGGCGCCAGCCTTCAGCGTGACGATCAGCGACTGGGTTTCCGGGAACAGCTTGCTGAAGTAGAAGCGCGCGGTGCTGATCTTGGCATTGTAGAACGCGGCTTCGGCCGAGCCTTCCGCCTTGCCGGCGGCAACCCTGGCCATCCAGGCCCAGAAGTAGCCGTAGGTCAGGTGACCGATCAGGCGCAGGTAGTCGGTGGCGGCGGCGCCGGCCTCGTCCTTGTTCATCATCGCGGCCATGCCGATGTTCATGGTGATCTCGGCGATCTGCTTGTTCAGCGCCGACAGCGGTTCGACGAATTCCTTCAGCTGCGCATCGCCGGCGTTGGCTTCGCAGAACTTGTGCACCATCTTGGTGAACTTGCGCAGCTTCTGGCCCTGATCCATCAGCACCTTGCGGCCGAGCAGGTCGATGGCCTGGATGCCGTTGGTGCCTTCATAGATCTGCGAGATGCGGCAGTCGCGCACCAGCTGTTCCATGCCCCATTCGCGGATGAAACCGTGGCCGCCGAGCACCTGCATGCCCATATTGGTGGCGGTGTAGCCGTTGTCGGTCATGAACGCCTTGGCGACCGGGGTCAGCAGCGCGACCAGGTCGGCGGCGTCCTGGCGGGCGGCGTCGTCGGTCGACTTTTCCTCGATGTCCAGTTGCAGCGCCAGGAAGGCGGTCAGTGCACGGCCGGCTTCGGTGTACGCCTTCTGCGTCAGCAGCATGCGGCGGACGTCCGGGTGGACGATGATCGGGTCGGCCGGCTTTTCCGGAGCGACCGGGCCGTTCAGCGAACGCATCTGCAGGCGTTCCCTGGCATAGGCCAGCGCACCCTGGAATGCGGCTTCGCCGAGGCCCAGGCCCTGCATGCCGCAGCCGAGGCGGGCTGCGTTCATCATGGTGAACATGCAGGCCAGGCCCTTGTTCTTCTCGCCGATCAGGTAGCCGCGCGCGCCATCCAGATTGATGACGGCCGTGGCATTGGCCTTGATGCCCATCTTGTGTTCGAGCGAGCCGCAGAACACGGTATTGCGTTCGCCAAGCGAACCGTCTGCGTTGATCAGGAACTTCGGCACGATGAACAGCGAGATGCCCTTCACGTCCTTCGGCGAATCCGGCAGGCGGGCCAGCACCAAGTGAATGATGTTGTCGCTCATGTCATGTTCGCCGGCCGAGATAAAGATCTTGGTGCCGGTGATGCTGACGCTGCCGTCATCGTTCGGCTCGGCGCGGGTCTTCAGCAGGCCGAGGTCGGTGCCGCAATGCGGCTCGGTCAGACACATGGTGCCGGTCCAGTCGCCGGCAACGATATGCGGCAGATAGGTGGCCTTCTGTTCGTCGGTGCCGTGGGCGTGGATGGCCGAGTACGCGCCATGCGACAGGCCCGGGTACATCGACCAGGCGACGTTGGCCGAGCACTGCATTTCCATGATCGGAAAGCCCAGCACCTTCGGCATGCCCTGACCGCCGTATTCCGGATCGCAATCCAGACCGGTGAAGCCCAGTTCGCAGAACTGCTGGTAGGCTTCCTTGAAACCTGCCGGCGTCTTCACGCTGTGGGTGGCGGCGTCGAACAGGCAGCCTTCCTCGTCAGCGGCGCGGTTGATCGGCGACAGCTCGTTTTCGCAGAACTTGGCTCCCGCTTCCAGATACGAGGCAAACACGTCGGCGGTGGCTTCTTCATAGCCCGGCAGGGTCGGGATGATGTTCTGCACCTCGATCAGCTCGTTCAGCACGAAGTCGAAATCTCGCAGCGGCGCTTTGTAGGCAGGCATGTCGTTTCTCCGGATACGGTGGATGTTGACGCGATCACGTGGTCGACGTCTTTACGTTGAGCGGGAGGGTAGAATCGTCCGGTGGGTGGGGCACCGGTTCTCTCTTCGGTTCTTTGCTTCTCTGATTCTGACCTTGCCGGGCGGCCAAGTGTGCGCCGGCGCCGGCGGAACTGCAGTCTCCTCAAGACCATGGACATAGATTAAACGAGCGTTTGAAATGGTGCAAGCTGATTTCAAACAGGTGTTTGGACATCGGGCGCATGATGTCCGGCCCCCTTCAGCCTAAGGATTCGCATGGCGCGCAAATGGTTCAAGAAATATCTGCCCGGTCCGGAAGAGATTGCCGCCAATCGCTGGCTGTCGTGGCTGGGACCGGCATTGCGCCGGCCCGATCTGTGGCATCTGCACCGGCGCAGCGTGGCGCGCGCGGTGGCAGTCGGCCTGTTCTGCGGACTGATGCCGGGCCCGACACAAATGCTGTCGGCCGGCCTGCTGGCACTGTGGTTGCGCTGTAACCTGCCGGTGGCGCTGGCCACCACGCTGTATACCAATCCGTTCACCATCGTGCCGCTGTATCTGCTGGCATACGAATACGGCAAGCTGCTGACCGGCGCGCGCGGTGGCGAGGTGGTGCCGGCGCCCGAACTCGGGCCGGACGGGATCTGGGCATGGATGGAGGCGCTGGGCCGCTGGGCCCTGTCGCTGGGGCCGTCACTGGCGGTCGGACTGGTTGCGCTGGCGCTGACGCTGGCCGTGCTCGGGTATCTGTTGACCGACTGGGGCTGGCGGTGGTACGTGGTACAGGCATGGAAGAAACGGATACGGGAACGTGGATCTGACTGAACGGAAGCTTGAATCGTCGCTGGCCTATCGGGGTCATTTCTTCAATGTGATGAAGGACACCGTGCGCCTGCCGGACGGGGCCACCTCGCAGCGCGAGTACGTGACCCACCCCGGCGCGGTCGCCGTGTTTGCCGTACTGCCCGATGGCCGTCTGGTGTTCGAGCGCCAGTACCGCTATCCGGTCGGTCGGGCGCTGCTGGAAATCCCGGCCGGCAAGATCGATCCGGACGAGTCGCCGCTGGCCACCGCCCGCCGCGAGCTGAAGGAAGAAACCGGCTATACCGCCAGCGACTGGTGGCAATTGCCAGTTGCCTATCCGTGCATCGGCTATTCGAATGAACGCATCGTCTATTTCGTCGCCGAGGGCCTGAGCCTGGGGGCGCGGGAGCTGGACCAGGGCGAATTTCTCGACGTGCTGCCACTGGCCCTGGAAGAAGTCCGGCGCCTGGCGGCCAGTGGCGAGCTGTGCGACAGCAAGACCCTGACCGGCCTGTACTGGTTCGAGCAGTTCCTCGACGGGACGCTGGCGCGTGAACGTGCCGTTTGATCGCCGGCGCGACCGGCGGCTGGGGCGGCGCCTGCCAGTCTCGCTGCCGGCGCGGATGGAGACGCTGGACGGCGACATCGACGCGCTGTGCATCGACCTCGGTTCCGACGGGCTGGCCCTGCGCAGCGATTATGTGCCACGGGCCGGCGAGCATATCGTCATCGCCATCCAGGCGCCGGACGTCGGCGGCCAGCCCAGTGCACCGCTGCGGGTCAAGGCCGAGGTCCGGCGCTGCAATTCGGTCGGCGGCGGGCTGTACGAGATCGGTTTCCGCATCGTTGAACGGCATGGCTGACGCCCGGCACCATGCAGGATGATTCCGATTTTCCGTCGCGGCCGTGCCGGATGCGTGAAAAGCGAATTTGCCGGGCGCCACGCTGTGCTATATCCCAAGTGAGAACTATCGCGACGTTCCACACTCCAATCACAAAAGGATGCCGACCGGTACCGGAATGAACGGCCTGCCCGTCAGGGTGGGTTCCGGTGCCGAAACGCCCATAAGCACAGGAGCCAGGCCATGAACACCGACATCTTCGAACGTTTCGCCTCTCGCTACGACCGCACCCGGGAAGAGGAGTTTTCCCTCAGCGAGTACCTGGATCTGTGCAAGCAGGACGCGGGTGCCTACGCGTCTGCGGCCGAGCGCATGCTGCTGGCGATCGGTGAACCGGAACTGACCGATACCCGCTCGGACTCGCGGCTGTCGCGCATCTTCATGAACAAGGTGATCCGGGTCTACCCGGCGTTCCGTGACTTCTACGGGGCCGAGGAGGCGATCGAGCAGGTCGTCGCCTATTTCCGCCATGCCGCGCAGGGGCTGGAGGAAAAGAAGCAGATTCTCTATCTGCTGGGGCCGGTCGGTGGCGGCAAGAGTTCGATCGCCGAGAAGCTCAAGGAGCTGATGGAACGGGTGCCGTTCTATGCGATCAAGGGCAGCCCGGTCAACGAGTCGCCGCTGGGCCTGTTCAACATCGACGAGGACGGGCCGATCCTCGAGGAACAGTACGGCATTCCGCGCCGCTACCTGCGCAATATCCCCAGCCCGTGGGCGGTAAAGCGCCTGCACGAGTTCAATGGCGACATCAACCAGTTCCGCGTCGTGCGCCGCTATCCGTCGGTGCTGCGCCAGATCGGCATCTCCAAGACCGAGCCGGGCGATGAAAACAACCAGGACATCAGCTCGCTGGTCGGCAAGGTCGACATCCGCAAGCTGGAGAAGTACGCGCAGGACGATCCGGATGCGTACAGCTACTCCGGCGGTCTGTGCCTGTCCAACCAGGGCCTGCTCGAATTCGTCGAAATGTTCAAGGCGCCGATCAAGGTGCTGCACCCGTTGCTGACCGCGACCCAGGAAGGCAACTTCAAGGGCACCGAGGGCTTCGGCGCGATTCCGTTCGAGGGCATCATTCTGGCCCACTCGAACGAGTCGGAGTGGAAGCAGTTCAAGAACAACAAGAACAACGAAGCCTTCCTCGACCGCATCTATATCGTCAAGGTGCCGTATTGCCTGCGCGTGTCCGACGAGGTGAAGATCTACGAGAAGCTGGTGCGCAACTCGTCGCTGGGCCATGCACCCTGCGCCCCCGGCACGCTGAAGATGATGGCGCAGTTCGCCGTGCTGTCCCGGCTCAAGGAACCGGAGAATTCCAGCATCTATTCGAAGATGCAGGTCTATGACGGCGAAAACCTGAAGGACACCGATCCGAAGGCCAAATCGATCCAGGAATACCGCGATTTTGCCGGCGTCGACGAGGGCATGTCCGGGCTGTCGACCCGCTTTGCGTACAAGATCCTGTCCAAGGTGTTCAACTTCGATCACAGCGAGGTCGCAGCCAATCCGGTCCACTTGCTATATGTGCTGGAGCAGCAGATCGAGCGCGAGCAGTTCTCGCAGGAGATCGAGCAGCACTACATGACGTTCATCAAGGAGTATCTGGCGCCGAAGTACGTCGAATTCATCGGCAAGGAAATCCAGACCGCCTATCTTGAAAGCTATTCGGAGTACGGGCAGAACATCTTCGATCGTTACGTGACCTTCGCCGACTTCTGGATCCAGGACCAGGAGTACCGCGACCAGGATACCGGCGAGTCGTTCGACCGCAATGCGCTGAACAACGAACTGGAAAAGATCGAAAAGCCGGCCGGGATCTCGAACCCGAAGGACTTCCGCAACGAGATCGTCAACTTCGTGCTGCGCGCGAAGGCGAACAATGCCGGCAAGAACCCGCACTGGACCAGCTACGAGAAGCTCAGGACGGTGATCGAGAAGAAGATGTTCTCCAATACCGAGGAACTGCTGCCGGTCATCAGCTTCAATGCGAAGGCCAGTGCGGATGATGCCCAGAAGCACGAAGACTTCGTCAACCGGATGGTGACCAAGGGCTATACGCCGAAGCAGGTGCGTCTGCTGTGCGAATGGTATCTGCGCGTGCGCAAGTCGTCTTGACGCGCGGGCGGCGGCAATTGCCGCCCCGGACTGCTCATGGAGGGGTACAGACGGTGGCCGTGGCGTTGGCACATGCCCGACTGGTAGCGGAATTGTTGGGCATGCAGTCCGCCTGATCCGCCCCGACGCCCTCCGGCCTCGCCACCGCGAGGGAACCCCGCTGCGCTCGCCCGCTCATTGTGGCGAGGCAGGGGGACGGTCCGGGGGCTCGCAGGCACCGCGCGCGTACAGGTGCAGGACCGGCGGCGACAACGCCGGCCAGCCACAGGAGAGAGAACATGTCGCACCTCATCGACCGGCGCCTGAACGGCAAGAACAAGTCCGCGGTCAACCGCGAACGGTTTCTGCGCCGTTTCAAGAGCCAGATCAAGGAGTCGGTGTCGCGCGCCATCAAGGGGCGCTCGATCACCGATATCGAAAACGGCGAGCAGGTCAGTATTCCGGTCAAGGACATCTCCGAGCCGTCGTTCCGGCATGGGTCGGGCGGCGTGCGCGAGGTCGTGCATCCCGGCAATGAAGAGTTTGTCCGCGGTGACCACATTCCGCGCCCGCCGGGCGGCGGCGGGGCCGGCGGCGGTGGCGGGAAGGCCAGCAACGACGGCGGCGGCGAGGATGACTTCGTGTTCCAGCTGTCGCGCGAGGAGTTCCTCAACGTATTCTTCGACGACCTTGCCCTGCCGAACCTGGTCAAGACCCAGTTGCTCGGTACCGAGGAAATGAAGAGCGTGCGCGCCGGCTTCACCAATGACGGTACGCCGGCCAACATCAATATCGTTCGTTCGCTGCGCGGCGCACTGTCGCGGCGCATCGCCATGGGCGCGCCGACGCTGGCCCGGCTGGCCGACGCCGAGGAGCGGCTCGACCAGGCGATCGAGGACGACGACGAGGACGTCATCCTGGTCAAGAGCCTGCGCGACGAGGTGCACAGCCTGCGCCAGCGCTTCCACCGCATCCCGTTCCTCGATCCGTTCGACCTGCGCTACAACAACCGCATCAAGCGTCCGCAGCCGACCAGCCAGGCGGTGATGTTCTGCATCATGGACGTGTCGGGTTCGATGGACGAGCAGAAAAAGGATGTCGCCAAGCGCTTCTTCATCCTGCTGTACCTGTTTCTGCAGCGGCAGTACGAGAAGATCGAACTGGTGTTCATCCGTCACCACACCAGCGCGGTCGAGGTCGACGAGCACGAATTCTTCCATTCGCGCGAATCGGGCGGCACCGTGGTGTCGTCGGCGCTGAACCTGATGCGCAACATCATCGTCCAGCGTTTTCCGACCCAGGACTGGAACATCTACTGTGCACAGGCCTCGGACGGCGACAACTGGGACAGTGACTCGTCCACCTGCGGCCGCCTGCTCGACGAGGCGATCCTGCCGCTGGTCCAGTACTTCGCCTACATCGAGATTACCGAGGGCGAACCGCAGAACCTGTGGTACGAGTACCTGCGCGTGACCGAGCACCACAAGCACTTCGCCATGCAGAAGATCCGCACTGCAGGCGACATCTATCCGGTGTTCCGCGAACTGTTCAAGAAGCAGTCGCAGCGGACCAAGTAGCGCTGTCACAGGGGGTCGCATGAACGACAACACAAGGCCCGTCTCGACGGGATCGGAATGGACCTTCCCGCTGATCGAGGACTACGATCGCGAGATCCGGCGCGTGGCGTGCGACGAATTCGGCCTCGACATCTACCCGGTGCAGCTGGAAGTCATTACCGCTGAACAGATGATGGATGCCTACTCGTCGGTGGGCATGCCGGTCAATTATCACCACTGGAGCTTCGGCAAGCACTTCGTCTCGACCGAAAAGAGCTACAAGCGCGGGCAGATGGGACTGGCGTACGAGATCGTCATCAACTCCAATCCGTGCATCGCCTACCTGATGGAAGAAAACTCGATGACCATGCAGGTCCTGGTCATCGCTCATGCCGCCTACGGGCACAACAGCTTCTTCAAGAACAATTACCTGTTCCGCACCTGGACCGATGCCTCGGCGATCATCGACTACCTGGTGTTTGCGCGGCACTACATCAGCGAGTGCGAGGAACGCTATGGCGTCGAGGCGGTCGAGGAACTGCTCGACTCCTGCCATGCACTGATGAACTACGGCGTCGACCGCTACAAGCGGCCGGCGCGGCTGTCGATGGCCAAGGAGCGGGCGCGCCAGTCCGAGCGCGAGTCCTACCTGCAGTCGCAGGTCAACGACCTGTGGCGCACCATTCCGCGCCGCGCCAGCGCGGATGGTGCCAGCGAGGCAGTGCGCTTTCCGGCCGAGCCGCAGGAAAACCTGCTGTACTTCATCGAGAAATCCGCCCCGCTGCTGGAGCCGTGGCAGCGCGAAATCGTGCGCATCGTGCGCAAGGTCGCGCAGTATTTTTATCCGCAGCGGCAGACGCAGGTAATGAACGAGGGCTGGGCGACGTTCTGGCACTACACCATTCTCAATCGCCTGTACGACAAGGGCCTGCTGACTGATGGCGCGATGATGGAGTTCCTGCAGTCGCACACCAATGTCGTGTACCAGCCGCCGGTGACCAGCCGCTACTACAACGGCATCAATCCGTATGCGCTGGGTTTTGCCATGTACCGCGACATCCGGCGCATCTGCGAACACCCGACCGACGAGGATCGCGAATGGTTCCCGGATATCGCCGGCACGCCATGGCGGGAGACGCTCGATTTTGCGATGCGCAACTTCAAGGATGAAAGCTTCATTGCCCAGTACCTGTCGCCGGCGCTGATTCGCGAGTTCCGTTTCTTTGCCGTGCGCGACGACGACCGCGAGGAATCACTGTACGTGCCGGCCATCCATGATGCGGATGGTTATCGCAAGGTGCGGCAGACGCTGGCCGATCAGTATGACATCAGCACCCATGAGCCGAACATCCAGGTCTGGTCGGTCAATGTGCGCGGCGATCGCAGCCTGACGCTGCGTCACTTCGAGCACAATCGCCGGCCGCTGACCGACAGCGCGGACGAGGTGCTGAAACACGTCGCCCGGCTGTGGGGCTTTGATGTCCGGCTGGAAAGCGTCGATCCGGACGGGCGCGTGACCCAGACCCGCTCGTGCCGGCCGGAGCACTCGCCAGTGGTGTGAACTCAGGCGGCGGGCAACCAGCCGCCCAGTTCGCGAGTGGTCAGGTCGGCCAGTGCGGCGATCCATGCCGGGCTGTCGTTCAGGCACGGGATGGCGTGGAACACCTTGCCGCCGGCGTCGAGGAAGATCTGCTTGCCCTCGATGCCGATTTCTTCCAGCGTTTCCACGCAGTCGGCGACAAAGCCGGGGCAGGCGACATCCACCCGGCCGACGCCGTCGCGGCCAAGCTGTTCCAGTGTTGCCGCGGTATACGGCTGCAGCCACTCGGCACGGCCGAAGCGGGACTGGAAGGTGCAGCGCCACTGGTCGTCGGCCAGTCCCAGCGCCGTGGCCAGCCGGCGGGCGGTGTCCTGGCACTCGTCGTAATACGGGTCGCCCAGTTCGCGCGTGCGGCGCGGCATGCCGTGGAAGCTGGTGACCAGCACGTCCGGGCGGCCGTGCTCGCTCCAGTAGGCATCGATGCCGTGTGCCAGCGCGTCGATATAGCCAGGGTCGTCGCCATAGTGCTTGACCAGCCGCAGCGCCGGGATGTCGCGCAGGGTCAGCATCAGCCGGCACACCTCATCCCATACCGTCGCCGTGGTGGCCGCGCAGTACTGCGGATACAGCGGCAGCACCAGCAGCCGGTCGACGCCCTGTGCCTGCAGGCGGGCAATGGTGGAACGGATTGCCGGCTCGCCATAGCGCATCGCATAGTCGACCACCAGCCCGTCATGACCGCGTGTGGCCAGCGCCCCGGCCAGCAGGCGGGTCTGCTCGCGGGTGTAGACGTCCAGTGGCGAGCCGTCGGCCAGCCAGATGGACGCGTATTTCTCCGCCGATGCCCTGGGTCGGGTGTTCAGGATGATGCCGTTCAGGATCGGCTGCCACAGCAGCGCCGGCAGTTCGACCACGCGCCGGTCGGACAGGAATTCACGCAGGTAGGGTTTGACCGCAGCGGCGGTCGGTGCCGTCGGGGTGCCGAGGTTGACCAGCAGCACACCGATCTTGTCGGCGGAACGGGAAGTTTCGGTCGCTTGGCTCATGACGAAAGGGAAGGGGCGGCAAAGCCCCGATGCTAGTTGATTTGCCGGTAAAAAGCCCGCCGGATGATGATCGGGCTGTTTATTCCTGCGGGGCCGGCGCGAGTACGGTGCGGTTGCCATTGTGCTCGGCCGCCGAGACCAGACCGGCCGTTTCCATCTGCTCGACCAGTCTTGCCGCACGGTTGTAGCCGATGCGCAGGTGGCGCTGGACCGACGAAATCGACGCCTTGCGTGTCTTCAGCACGATGGCGACTGCCTGATCGTACATCGGATCGTTCTCGCCATCCTCGTCGCCGTCGGTCGCGGCAAAGCCGGGAATGTCGCCGACGGCGGACGCGGTGTCCATCGCTGCCTCGCCGGTCAGGATGCCCTCGATATAGTTGGGTTCGCCGGTGGTTTTCAGGAATTCGACCACATGGTGCACCTCGTCGTCGGCGACGAAGGCGCCATGCACGCGCTGCGGATAGCCGGTGCCCGGCGGCAGGAACAGCATGTCGCCCATGCCGAGCAGCGCTTCCGCCCCCATCTGGTCGAGAATGGTGCGACTGTCGACCTTGCTCGACACCTGGAACGCGACCCGGGTCGGGATATTGGCCTTGATCAGGCCGGTGATCACGTCGACCGACGGACGCTGGGTGGCGAGGATCAGATGGATGCCGGCTGCACGCGCCTTCTGCGCCAGCCGGGCGATCAGCTCTTCGATCTTCTTGCCGGCGACCATCATCAGGTCGGCCAGTTCGTCGATCAGCACCACGATCATCGGTTCGACATCCAGCGGCTCCGGCTGCTCCGGCGTCAGGCTGAACGGATTCGGAATGGACTCGCCGTTTTTGGCTGCGTCGCGGATCTTCTGGTTGTAGCCGGCCAGGTTGCGCACACCGAGTTTGGACATCAGTCGGTAGCGGCGCTCCATCTCGGCCACGCACCAGTTCAGCGCATTGGCCGCCTGCTTCATGTCGGTCACCACCGGCGCCAGCAGATGCGGAATGCCTTCGTAGATCGACATTTCCAGCATTTTCGGGTCGACCATGATCAGGCGCACTTCTTCCGGCGTGCCCCGGTACAGCAGCGACAGGATCATGGCGTTGATGGCGACCGACTTGCCGGAACCGGTGGTGCCGGCCACCAGCACGTGTGGCATTTTTGCCAGGTCGGCCACTACCGGCTTGCCGGCGATGTCCTTGCCGAGCACCAGCGTCAGCTTGCTGCTGGCGCTCTGGTAGGCGTCGGCGCCGACGATTTCCGACAGGCGGACGATCTGGCGCTTCGCATTCGGCAGCTCCAGACCCATGTAGGTCTTGCCGGGAATGGTTTCGACCACGCGGATCGACACCAGCGACAGTGCGCGCGACAGGTCCTTCATCAGGCTGACGATCTGCGCGCCCTTGACGCCGACCGCCGGTTCGATCTCATAGCGGGTGATGACCGGGCCCGGGTAGGCCGCAATGACCTTCACCTCGACGCCGAAGTCGGCCAGCTTGCGTTCGATCAGCCGCGATGTGTATTCGATGGTGTCCGGGCTGACGGTCTCCTGCACCGCCGGCGGGGGCGCCAGCAGCGACAGCGATGGCAGCGCGCCGGAACCGGTATCGTGCACCGGCGGGTCGAACAGTGCCTGCTGCTGCGGCGCACGGCGCTTTTCCTCCTGGCGGACGGCCTTGGCCGATACCGGAATCTCCAGCACCGGCGGTTCGATGCGCACCGGCGCCTTGTCTTCCTGGCGTTTCTTTTCCTGCTTGATGGTGACGTCGCGCTGCTGTGCCGTTTCACGACCGATCTTGCGGTCCTGGCGGGCTTCCCACGCATTTTTCAGCTTCAGCAGGCCGTCTTCGATCGCGCCGCCGACCCGCTCCATGACATCAAGCCACGACAGCCCGGTAAACAGCGACACGCCGACTGCCCAGCCGAGCAGCAGGATCAGCAGGGCACCCATCGGGCCGGTCAGGGTACGCAGGCCAAAACCGACAAAGTGGCCGAGCATGCCGCCCGGCGCCAGCGGCAGGTCCAGATGCACGCCGTTCAGCCGCAATGCCTCCAGCCCGCTGGAGGCAATCAGGACCAGCAGGAAGCCGCTGCAGGTAATGGCCGTCACCCGGTCGAGCGCCGGCGACAGCCGGCGGATCTTGCGATAGCCCCAGACGATGGCGCTGCCGAAGAACACCACCAGCCACCAGGCCGACAGGCCGAAGATGTACAGCAGCAGATCCGAGAAATAGGCACCGAACTGCCCGCCCCAGTTGGTCGCCGCCAGCTGGCCGCTGGCACTGTGTGACCACGACGGATCGCTGGGCGAGTAGCTGGCCAGAATCAGTACCAGATAGACGCCGAACGCGACCATCGCCAGCCACCAGGCTTCCTGCAGGAGGCCTGCAATCTGGGGGGGTAAGGGGGTCGGCGCATTTTTGACGACGGCCTTGCGTTTGAAGAAGCGCATGCTGGTCCGACTGGAAAAAACCCCCGGATTATATGCGAAAGCGCGACGCTTGCCGCCAGTCCCTGCAGGCCGGCGAGGAATCCCGGCGCCCCTCCTGCGCTTGCCCCTGCCGTTTATGACAATGACGACGTGCGGACGAGCGAAGCGAGGCTCTCTCGCGGCGGCGAGAGCGGGGAGAGTGGGGGTGAATCAGGGATCCTGCCGTGCCCTGCAGCCAGCGCAATCAGCCGGGCCTGTACCGGCGCCACTCGATCCGTCAGCACCCATGACTGCGCAGCAGGCATGCCACGAAGAACGGACGAGCGAAGCGAGGCTCTCTCGCGGCGGCGAGAGCGGGGAGAGTGGGGGTGAATCAGGGATCCTGCCGTGCTCTGCAGCCAGCGCAATCAGCCGGGCCTGTACCGGCGCCACTCGATCCGTCAGCACCCATGACTGCGCAGCAGGCATGCCACGAAGAACGGACGAGCGAAGCGAGGCTCTCTCGCGGCGGCGAGAGCGGGGAGAGTGGGGGTGGATCAGGGATCCTGCCGTGCCCTGCAGCCAGCGCAATCAGCCGGGCCTGTACCGGCGCCACTCGATCCGTCAGCACCCATGACTGCGCAGCAGGCATGCCACGAAGAACGGACGAGCGAAGCGAGGCTCTCTCGCGGCGGCGAGAGCGGGGAGAGTGGGGGTGGATCAGGGATCCTGCCGTGCCCTGCAGCCAGCGCAATCAGCCGGGCCTGTACCGGCGCCACTCGATCCGTCAGCACCCAGACTACATGGCAGGATAAATCGCGCCGAGCACGCGCGGGCCGGCCGCGCCGGTAACGCCGGGCAGATTGCCGGGCTCGCGGCGGAGGCAGGCGCGCGCCAGCCAGGCGAAGGCCAGTGCCTCTACCTGCTGGGGCGGCACG
This sequence comes from Microvirgula curvata, assembly GCF_054781615.1. NCBI lineage: Bacteria > Pseudomonadati > Pseudomonadota > Betaproteobacteria > Neisseriales > Aquaspirillaceae > Microvirgula > Microvirgula curvata. The sequence goes on from NZ_BAAGUB010000036.1 coordinate 305,169, forward strand.
CCGAGCCGGCCGGTGTGTTCGAGCCGCACGCGTGGCGTCAGCCGGCGTGCAAGCCGGTCCATCAGATCGCGGTTGAAGGCGCCACCACCGCAGACGAAGACCGCGTCGACGTCCGGGCTGCAGGCGAGAATCGCGTCGGCCACGCTGGCAGCGGTCAGTTCTGCCAGCGTGGCCTGCACATCAGCCGGCGCTTCGGTGCCGGACAAGCGGGCATCAAGCCAGCCGGGCGAGAACAGATCGCGGCCGGTGCTCTTCGGTGCCGGCGCGGCGAAATACGGGTCGGCCAGCAGCCATTGCAGCAGCGCGCCGTCGACCCGGCCACTGGCGGCCCAGTCGCCATTCTGGTCGTAGCTGCGGCCAGTGTGGCGCTGGCACCAGGCGTCCAGCAGCATGTTGGCCGGGCCGGTATCGAAGCCGATGACCGGCCGGGCCGGATCGAGCCGGGTCAGATTGGCAATTCCGCCAAGATTGAGAATGACACGGGACTCGCCACTGGTGGCAAACAGCCCGGCATGGACGGCCGGTACCAGCGGCGCGCCCTGGCCGCCGGCCGCCAGATCGCGGCTGCGGAAATCGGCGACAACGTCGATGGCACAGCGCTCCGCCAGCAGGGCGGGCGCGTTCAGTTGCAGGGTATAGCCGTGCTGTGGCGCGTGGCGCACGGTCTGGCCATGGCAGCCGACCGCACGGATCGCCGTCGCCGGCATGTCGCAGCGTGCCAGCACGGCGTCGACGGCGTCGGCATACAGCGCGCCCAGCATCAGTGACAGGCGCAGGCTTTCGTCCAGCGCGTCGCCATCGCCGCCCGGCGCCTGCAGCGCCAGCAGGCGCGGCGCCAGTCCGGGCGGATACGGCCGGTGGGCATCGCCGACCACCCGGGGGTGCCCGCCGGCGAAGTCGGCCAGCACGGCATCGACGCCGTCCATGCTGGTGCCGGACATCAGGCCGATAAAGTATTCGGAAGGACCGGACATGAAAAACCCCGCGCGTTGGCAACGGGGTGATTGTAGCGGTTGCCGGCCGCCGGAGTCAGTCCAGCCGCGCCAGCGTGATGGTGTTCGGCGCGCTGGCGACGACGTCGATCTGCTGGTTCAGCGCGACATTGGCCTTGCGGAATGCACTGAGCGCGCTGGCGGTCAGACGGGGCGCCGGCACGGCATTCACCGTCGGATCGACCGGCGTGCCGCCAACCCGGACCTCGAAGTGCAGGTGGGCGCCGGTCGACCGCCCGGTCGAGCCGACATAGCCGATGATGTCGCCGGCCTTTACCGTCTGGCCACTGCGGTAGTTGCCGAACCGGCTCATGTGCGCATAGACGGTTTCATAGCGGTTGTTGTGTCGCAGTCGCACCACATTGCCGTAGCCCGACTCGGTGCCGGCGTTGGCGACCGTCCCGTCGGCTGCCGCGCGGATCGGGGTACCGGACGGCGCGGCGTAGTCGATGCCCTGGTGCAGGCGCAGACCGCCGAGCACCGGGTGGCGCCGGTAGCCGAAGCCGGAACTGACGCGTGCATTGTCGACCGGGCGGGCATCGAAGCCCTTCTGCAGCGGCTGACCGTTGCTGTCGTAATAGCTGCCCGACTCGTCGTCGTGTGCCGCGTAGTACGCATGCCAGGTACGGTTGCCGCGCTTGACCTCGGCGGCCAGCACGCGGCCGGCGCCGATGGTTTCGCCGTCGTAGTACAGGGTCTGGTAGACCAGGTTGACTTCGTCGCCGCGCTGCAGCGAGTCGAGGTCGATCTGGTCGGAGAAAATTTCATCGAGCTGGGCGCGGACATCCTTCGGCAAGCCACTGCTGGCCGCCGAACTGGCAAACGACTTCAGCACGCGGACCGACGACGGCGTGTCGATGGCCACCGCCTCGATGGCATCGGCATTGACCGCCCATTCGCCCGATGCGGTCTTGCGGATGTTGATGAGGTTCTTTTCGCCGTTCTGGTCATCCTTCAGATAACGGACGGCAAACAGCTCGCCGGCGTCATCGGTCTGGATATGCAGCGTTTCGCCTGCCGGCAGGCGCAGCAGGCCCTGGCCGACGCGGCTTTGCTTGATGAACCCCATGGCTTCGCTGGCACTGACGCCCATGCGCTGCATGACGCCGGACAGTGTATCGCCGCGCGAGATGGTGTCGGCGCGCCAGTAGCGCGTGCCGCTGGACGCCGGCATCTCGAAGCGCGGCAGGGCCAGCGACTGGGTAACGGTTTCCACCTGCACGTCGAGGCTGGCATTGCCCGGCGCCACGGCAAATGCGGTGGCGACACCGAGCAGCAGCGGCATGGCCGCAACGGCGAGCCAGCCGGCATGCGCCAGATGGAAGTTGTATTCGTGGTTTTGCGGGAATCTGAGCAGTTTGCGATAATCCATTGTGCTGGTCTTTAGCTTGGTTGCATGCCTCTCCGCACGCGCCCAAGGTTCGGTGACCGGGAGCCCCGGCCGCTCCCTGCTTGCCGGGACCCGTCGAGTAGGGGTCGAAACAGCGCACGATTCTATAAGAAATCGCAGGCATGGTGAACCGGATTTTTGCAATGAAAATTACATAAATCAAGTGCTTGTCGATATGCCGGCGGCCAGAATGGCCTGCCCTCCACCCCGCTCCGCACCCCGTGTGGCGGGGATCAACCCTTGTGCCGCGCGGTCTGCGGCGTCGATGGATCCCATGAAAGAACTCCTGCTTTTTCTCGGCAAACTGGTCGCCCTGTTTGTCACCGCATCCGGTTGGGTGGTGCTGTTCGGCATCGGCTGGACCTATTTCACCTACGTAAAACCGTTCTATGACGAAGCAGGTGTCATGCGGCAGCAGTTCGAGCAGGCGGTCGTGGCCGGCGATACGGTGCCGGCGCTGGAGAAGCGCTTCGCCCCGCCGCCGCCGGCTGCCGGCCATCCGCCGCTGGCGGCGCCGGAAATCGAGCGCATTCCGCCTGAAAAGGGCGGCGGCATTCCGCGCTACGTCATGCGCTGGCAGCGTACCGCCGGTCCGCTGGTGGTGTTCGGCATCGTGTTCCACTTCAGCGCCATCGCGCCGAATCCGAGCATGAACAACGGCCAGCCGTACGGGCAGCAATGACGCTGGACCTGCTGCTGCCCGGGCTGGCGTGGCCGGCCGACAATGTCAGCGACGTCACCCGCGACCTCGACCTGCCGGCACTGGGCTGGCTGCTGTCGCGGGCGACGTTGTCGCCGCACGCGACAACGGCATTCGAGGAGGTGGCCGCCGGCCTGTTCGGGCTCGAACAGGCACCGGTGGCGCGGATCGGCGGCCTGGCTGACGGTCTCGACACCCGGCAGGGGCACTGGCTGCGGGCCGATCCGGTGTTCCTGCGGCCGGAACGCGATGCACTGGTGCTGGCCGACAGCGGGATCATGCATATCGAACAGCGCGAGGCCGATGCACTGGTCGCGGCACTGAACCGTTTCTTCGTCGGGGACGGGCTGGTCTTTCATGCTCCGGCGCCGGATCGCTGGTATGTCGAGCGGCCATCGCCGTTTGGCGCCAGCTTCACCCGGCTGGAGTCGGTGATCGGTGACAATATCGACCGTCACCTGCCGCGTGGCGCCGAAGCGATGCAGTGGCACCGCTGGCTGAACGAAGTGCAGATGCTGCTGTTTGCCGAGCCGGTCAATGCCGAACGCGAAAGCGCCGGTGAGCCGGTCATCAACAGCGTCTGGTTCTGGGGCGAGGGCGACTGGCCGTCGGTCACGCCGACCTCCCGCTACCGGCAGGTGCTGGCGGATGCGCCGCTGCTGCGCGGACTGGCTTCGCTGTCCGGAGTCGAAAGCGGTACGGCGCCCTTTGCCTTTGCCGGACTGCCGGCCGGAGCGATGGACGGCGATACGCTGGTGCTGATCGACCGGCTGGAGGGCGCGGCGCAGTATCGCGATGCCTGGGGCTGGCGTGAGGCGCTGCAGGCACTGGAGCGCGACTGGTTCGTGCCGCTGGCTGCCGCGCTGCGGGCCGGCCGGCCCGGTCATCTGCGCATCCTGGTGCCGGGTCCGCGCGGTTTCAGCGCTACACTGACGCCGGCCGCGCGCTGGCAATGCTGGAAACGGCCGCGTACGCTGGCCCGATTGTTGTAATTCTTCCGCGAGCCATCGCCGTCCGCTTCCGTGGCGGCGTGGCGCGCCTGCAAAGCCTATGTCCCTGATCGTTACCCGTCCCGTACCCGAACAACTGGCCAGCCACCTGGCCGGGCAGGGCCTGTCCCCGCTGATGGCGCGGCTGTATGCGTCACGCGGTGTCGACGACGCCATCCAGCTCGACTACACCCTGACCCGGCTGCTGCCGTTCCGGCAACTGAAGAACGCCACCCGCATGGCCGCCCGGCTGGCCGATGCCATCGCCAGGCGGCAGCGCATGCTGATCGTGGCCGACTACGACGCCGACGGGGCCACCGCCTGTGCGATCGCGGTCAAGGGCCTGCGCCTGCTGGGCGGGGTGGTCGAGTTCATCGTGCCCAACCGCTTCGAATACGGTTACGGGCTGACGCCGGAAATCGTCGACCTGGCGGCGACGCGCGAGCCGGACCTGATCATCACCGTCGACAACGGCATCGCCAGCGTGGCCGGGGTCGATGCGGCACGGGCGCGCGGCATTGAAGTGCTGGTGACCGACCATCACCTGCCCGGCGACACACTGCCGGATGCGCTGATCGTCAACCCGAACCAGCCCGGCTGTCCGTTCCCGTCGCGCAACCTGGCCGGTTGCGGCGTGATGTTCTACGTGCTGATGGCGCTGCGTGCCGAGATGCGCGAGCGGGGAGTCTGGGGCGATCCGGCCGGGCAGCCCAATCTGGCGCCGTTGCTGGACCTGGTGGCGCTCGGCACGGTGGCGGACGTGGTGCGACTGGATGACAACAACCGCATTCTGGTCGAGCAGGGGCTCAAGCGCATGCGCGCCGGACGCGCCTCACCCGGCATCCGTGCACTGTTCACGGCCAGTGGCCGGCCGATCCACAAGGCATCCAGCTTCGACCTTGGCTTCATGCTCGGGCCGCGGCTGAACGCGGCCGGCCGGCTCGACGACATGCGGCTCGGCATCGAATGCCTGCTCAGCGACGATGAAGAACAGGCACTGCGACTGGCGCGCGAGCTCGACCGGCTGAACAAGGAGCGGCGGCAGATCGAACACGGCATGCAGGACGAGGCACTGGCCAAACTGGCCGAAGTCGATCCGGCCGAGCACTACACCATCTCGCTGTACCGTGACGACTGGCACCAGGGCGTGGTCGGCATTGTCGCCTCCAGGCTGAAGGAGCGTTTCCATCGTCCGGCACTGGTGTTCGCACCCGGAGACAGCGGCGAGATCAAGGGCTCGGGCCGTTCGATTCCCGGCTTCCACCTGCGCGATGCGCTGGATCTGGTCAGCAAGCGGGAACCGGGGGTGCTGAAAAAATTCGGCGGCCATGCCATGGCGGCCGGGGTGACGCTGGACGAGGCCGATTTTTCCCGCTTCGTCACCGCTTTCGAGCAAGTGGCACGCGAGTGGCTGGACGCCAGCATGCTGACCCGGCGCATTGAAACCGACGGCGCCATCGCCGCCTGCGACATGCGGCTGGAAACGGCGCTGCAGCTGGCGTCGACCGCCTGGGGCCAGGGTTTTCCGGCGCCGAGTTTCCGCGATCACTTCCGCGTGCTTGGCCAGCGCATTGTCGGCGAAAAACACCTGAAGCTGACGCTGGGCAAGGATGGCGCCGAGTTCGAGGCCATGCTGTTCAACCAGTGTGACTGGCTGCCGGAACGGATCGAGGCGGTATTCCAGCTCAATGCGAATGAATGGCGCGGAGAACAGGTATTGCAGTTGTTTGTGGATTACTGGCAGGCAGCCTGAAAATCGGAAATGGTCTGCAATGCAGGACAGTATTGCAGATGCAGGTCTGGATAATTCTGTTTAATAAATCAGAATTATCTGACTGTGTTGCGGATTGACTTCAAGCCCGTCGTTGCTGATGATTAAAGCCCTGATCAGGGTTTTCTTAATCTTTCAGGCCGGGAGGTCAAAATGGACCCGTGGGATGTTTGGGTTAATTCGTGGTGGCACGGTTGAACAGCTGGGATTTTTTACTTCCCTTCTTAACCTTCATGTAACAGGGCTGATCATCCAGCAATGGATTACGGTTTTCATTTGATGAAATCCGTTAGTCGCATGAAAAAATGGCATGGCGCAAGCCATGCCATTTCTGTGTCAGCTGCCGAGTTTCAGTTCCTGCCAGCTTTTCTCCAGCCGCTTGACCGATACCGGGTACGGCGTTTTCAGCTCCTGGGCGAACAGCGACACGCGCAGCTCCTCGATCTGCCAGCGGTAGTCGCGCAGCTGCTCCGGCGCGCCGTCGCGCGCATCGAGCTCGGCAACCTTGTCGGCCCAGCGGTTCCACAGGCCGGTGACTTCCGCGCCGCGCTGGCCGTCGCGCTGGCTGTTGGCGGCATACTTCTCCATGCGCAACTGCTTGGCCTTCAGATAGCGCGGCAGCTGCGGCAGTTGCGACCACGGTGTCGCCAGCAGGAAACCCGGGTAGACCAGTTCCCGCAGCTCGATGGCCAGTTTCGGACCGAGCTTGTGCCGTTCGGCCATCTGTACCGTCTTTGGATACTCGGCGGCAATGGCATTCAGCATCTGCGTGACCGCCTGGGTCACGGCCGGCAGCCGGGTGCGGGCGCGCTTCTTCTGCTCGTCGAAGGCCTTCTTGCTGCGCGGCAGCGCATCCTCGCCGATAAAGGCGCGGTCACAGATGCACTGGATCGCATCATCCAGCAGCGCATCGGCATTGGCGACGCCACGCAGTTGCAGGGCAATCTGGGTGAAGCCGGGCAGTCCCTTCTGCATCTGCTTCATGTGCTCTTTCAGCTCACGCTGCAGCAGGCAGATCACGCCGCGCCGATGGGCGCTCTCGGCGGCCTGCGCGGTGTCGAACAGGCGCAGGGCAATGCGCTCGTCCTCGCAGCACAGCGCCGGGAAGCCTTCCAGTTGCTGGCGACCTCGGGCGAACTTGATGCTTTCCGGCAGATCGCCGACATCCCAGGCCTGGACGTCGTCGCGCTCGAACTCGGCCGACGAGTCACGGAAGGTCAGTTGCGCTGCCGCGCCGAACTGCTTCTGCAGCGCCAGCAGATCGCGGCCCAGCCCCAGCTCCTGACGACCGTCGTCGAGCACGCGGATATTCATCTGGCAGTACGTCGGCAGCGCGGACGGATCGAAGTCGGTTGCTTCCAGTGTCAGGCCGGTCGCCTTGCGGACAAAGGCCGCCAGTTGCGGCAGGATCGGGGCGTCCTGATCCGGCTGAGAAGCAAGGAAGCGGGTGACGAAGTCCGGCACCGGCACGCAGGCACGGCGGCTCTGCTTCGGCAGTGACTTGATCAGCAGCGTGAGTTTTTCGCGGATCATGCCCGGCACCAGCCATTCCAGCCGTGCGCCGGGCAGCCGGTTCAGCACCGCCAGCGGCACGTCGACGGTCACGCCGTCGAGCGGGTGGTTGGGCTCGAAGCGGTACTTGAGCTTCAGCGGGCCGTCGTCGCTGTCCAGCGTCGGCGGAAACTGTTCTTCGGTAATGTTCTCCGCCGCGTGCTGCATCAGGTATTCGCGGGTCAGGAACAGAACCTGCGGGTCGTCGCGCTCGGCACTTTCGCGCCAGGCATCGAAGCTGCGCGTGTCGCACAGTTCGGCCGGCAGCCGTTCGTCGTAAAACGCGACCAGGGTGTCCTCGTCGACCAGCACATCCTGGCGGCGCGCCTTGTGCTCCAGTTGCTCGACCTCGCGGATCAGGCGCTGGTTGTGGCGGAAGAACGGCGCATTGCTGTTCAACTGGCCATTGGCCAGTGCTTCGCGGATAAAGATCTGCCGGGCTTCGGCCGGGTCGATGCGGCCATAGCTGACCATGCGGCGCGGCACGATATTGAGGCCGTACAGGGTCACGCGTTCGCTGGCAACCACTTCGCCGCGGGTTTTTTCCCAGTGCGGCTCGAAGTAGTGGCGCTTGACCAGGTGCAGGGCCAGTGATTCGACCCATTCCGGCTGGATCACGGCGACCGAGCGCGCATACAGGCGGCTGGTTTCGGTCAGTTCGCCGGCGATCAGCCATTTCGGCCTGGCCTTGCGCAGGCCGGAACCGGGGAAAATGTGAAAGTGGATGCCACGGGCGCCGAGGTAATCGTCGCCGTCCATGGATTTCATGCCGATATTGCCGAGCAGGCCGGTCAGCAGCGCCTTGTGCAACTGCTCGAAGGTGGCCGGGGTATCGTTGGCGCGCAGGTCGAGATCGCCGGCGATCTGCGACAGCTGGCCGTGCAGCTCGCGCCATTCGCGCATGCGCAGATGCGACAGGAAGTGGTCATGGCACAGCTGTACCAGCTGCTTGTTCGATTTCTTGTGTTTCAGGGCGTCGTCGAAGAAGTCCCACAGCGCCAGATAGCTCTGGAAATCGGACTTGTCGTCGGCAAAGCGGGCCTGCGCGCGCTCGGCGGCGTCGCGGGCGTCGAACGGCCGCTCGCGCGGGTCCTGGATCGACAGCGCGCTGACCAGGATCAGCATTTCGCGCAGGCAGTGGAAGTCGCGCGCGGCCAGCAGCATGCGGCCGATCTTCGGGTCGACCGGGATGCGTGCCAGCTCCTTGCCCAGCGGGGTCAGCTCGCCCTGTTCGGTCACCGCCCCCAGCTCGTGCAGCATGTCGTAACCATCGGCGATCAGTCGCGACGACGGCGGTTCCAGGAACGGGAAGTCGGCCACCGCGCCGAGCCGCAGCGCGGCCATGCGCAGAATGACTGCCGCCAGGTTCGAGCGGATGATTTCCGGGTCGGTGAATGCCGGGCGGGCGTTGAAGTCGTCCTCGTCGTACAGCCGCACCGCCACCCCGGCTTCGACCCGGCCACAGCGACCGGCGCGCTGGCGGGCCGCGGCCTGCGAGATTTTTTCGACCAGCAGCTGTTCGACCTTGGCGCGCGGGGTATAGCGCTTGACCCGCGCCAGACCGGTGTCGATCACGTACTTGATGCCGGGCACGGTCAGCGAGGTTTCCGCCACATTGGTGGCCAGCACGATGCGACGGCCACCGCCGGGCTTGAAAATGCGGTTCTGTTCTTCGTTGCTGAGGCGGGCGAACAGCGGCAGCACGTCGTAGCGGGTAGTGATGCGCGCCTTGCGCAGCGCCTCGGCGGTATCGCGGATTTCGCGCTCGCCGGGCAGGAACACCAGAATGTCGCCGGCGCCGAGGCGGGCGATCTCGTCGACGGCGTCGACGATGGCGTCCTCCATCTCGCGTTCGCGATCGTCCTCGTCGCGCTGGGTCAGCGGCCGGTAGCGGATCTCGACCGGATAGGTGCGGCCGGACACCTCGATGACCGGGGCGCCATTGAAATGGCGGCTGAAGCGGTCGGCGTCGATGGTAGCCGAGGTGATGATCACTTTCAGGTCCGGGCGACGCGGCAGCAACTGCTTGAGGAAACCGAGCAGGAAGTCGATGTTCAGCGAGCGCTCGTGCGCTTCGTCGATGATGATGGTGTCATAGGCGGACAGGAAGCGGTCGGTCTGGGTTTCGGCCAGCAGGATGCCGTCGGTCATCAGCTTGATGAAGCTGGCGTCCGAGGTGCGGTCGGTGAAGCGGACCTTGAAGCCGACCAGCTCGCCGATGCTGGAGTGCAGTTCGTCGGCGATGCGGCTGGCAACGGCGCGTGCGGCCAGGCGTCGTGGCTGGGTATGGCCGATCAGCCCGCGCGTGCCGCGGCCGAGGGCCAGGCACAGCTTGGGAATCTGCGTGGTCTTGCCGGAGCCGGTTTCGCCGCAGACGATGACCACCTGGTGCTTGTCGATGGCGGCAAGCAGCGTGTCCTTCTTCTGGTTGACCGGCAGGATCGGGTCGAACTCGGGTTCCGGCAGCCGGGCACGGCGTTCGGCGACGCGGGCGGCCGAGCGTCCGGCCTCGGCCTGCAGCTGCGCGGCCAGGCGTTCGGCGGGCTTGCCGGCCTTCAGCCGGTCGGCGAGTTCACGGCGACGACGGGTCAGCGCCTGGCGGTCGCGGGCGGTGCAATCGGCTATCAGTCGGTCGATCGGGTCGAGCAGTTCGCGGGACATCGGCGGCAAAGTCAGGGGCAAAACGGGCCATTATACGCGCCGGCCGCGGTCCGGCACGGTCCGGCTCAAGCCGGGCCGCTGGCCAGTCGTTCGGCCAGTCGCTGGTCGGACAGCGCCATCAGGTACAGCCGCACCAGATCGGCCAGGGTCAGCACTTCGAGTTTGCTGTAGACGTTGGCGCGGTGCGCCTCCACCGTGCGCGGCGACAGGTCGAGAATCAGCGCGATCTCGCGGCTGGAGCGGCCATCGACGATATAGCGCAGGATTTCCAGTTCGCGCCGGGTCAGCCGGGTCAGCTGCTCCTCGATTTCGCGGGTCTGGGTCAGCTTGACGTGGCGGTCGATGCTGCTCTGGATGCCGCGCCGCACGGCATTGACCAGGGCCAGCTCGTCGATCGGCTTGGTCAGAAAGTCGATGGCGCCGGCCTTGAACGCGCGACTGCATTGCTGGACATCGCCATGACCGGTCAGAAACACCACCGGCACGTCGATGCCTTCCTCGTTCAGTGCCTGCTGGAGTTCCAGCCCGCCCATGCCGGGCATGCGCAGGTCGAGTACCAGGCAGCCGATCTGGCCGGGCTGGTAGGCATCGAGGAACTGGCGCGCCGATGCATACGGCACGGCCTGCAGGCCGTGGGAACGCAACAGCAGGGTGACCGAGTCGAGGACGGCGGGGTCGTCGTCGACGACGTGGATGGTCGGATCACGTGGAGTAGGGGAGGCTGGACTGAGCATTCGGGCTGGAATCGGCTGATGGTCGGCTGGCGACCGGGATTTCAATGGTGAACAGGGCGCCACCGGCGCTGCGGTTGCTGGCCCTGATGGAACCTTCGAACGATTCGACGATGGACTGGCAGATGGTCAGGCCCAGGCCCATCCCCGACGATTTGGTGGTAAAGAACGGATGGAACAGGCTTTCCAGCGTTTCCGTGTTGAGCCCGGTGCCATTGTCGCCGACTTCCAGTTGCACATGCTTTGCGCTGGCTCGGGTTCGGATGAAAATTCGTCCCCAGGGCTCGATTGGCTTGATCGCGTCCAGTGCGTTGCGCAGCAGGTTCAGCACGACTTGCTCCATCTGGATCGAATCGGCCTCGACCAGCGGCAGCGGCTCGGTCAGGTCGGTATCGATGGTGACGGCCGCGCTGCGCAGGTCGAAATCGGCCAGCGCCAGCACGTCGCTGATCAGGCGGTTCAGGTCCAGTGTTGCCCGCTGGGTGGACTGGCGCGAAACAAAGGCCCGCAGCCGCTTGATGATTTCCCCGGCACGCTGTGCCTGGTTGGCCGTCGCGCGGATCGCATGGCGGATGGTGTCGAACTCCGGTTCCTCGTCCGCCAGCAATCGCAGTGCCGCTTGATTGTAGTTGACGATGGCCGTCAGTGGCTGGTTGATTTCATGGGCGATGCCGCTCGCCATTTCTCCCATGGTATGCAGCCGGGCAACATGGGCCAGATGGGTTTCGTGTTCGCGCAGGCGGCGCTGGCTTTCTTCCAGCGCGGCGCGGGCGCGCAGGCGGACCGGGCCCATATTGCGGAAGGCGAACACGGCGCCGGTGACATTGCCGGCCGGATCGAACAGCGGCGACACATTGCCTTCCAGCAGCAATTCCTCGCCATTGGCCTTGATCATCAGGCTGTTGTCGGCCAGATCGATGGCATGGCCGGTCGACAGGCTGAGGGTGAACGGATTGGCCGGAATGGCCTGGGCAAAGTCGTAGCGCAGCCGCACCACGTCATCGACCAGGCGACCGACCGCCTCGGCCTCGATCACCCCGCTCAGCGCCGAGGCCATCGGGTTCACATATTCGATGCGCCGGTCGATGCCGAAGGTGATCACGCCATCGTTGATCGCCTGCAGCGTGACGCTGGCCCGCTCGCGGCTCTTGAACAGCTCGGCGGTGGCCTGGCGGGCGACGCGGCGGTGCTCGGCACGCTGCAGCAGAAACAGCACGCCAAGGAATACGGCAGTCAGATTGGTCAGCGTCAGCAGCGCGAACGGCAGCATGTTCAGCTGCACCGGGGTGATGGTGCGGCTGACGGTCAGCTCGAACGGCTGGTGGCGGCTGGACAGATTGCGGCTGTACTTCAGCGTGAACAGCGAAATCATCGGTCCCGGCGGCGCCAGGCGTCCGTTGTCGTACAGCAGGGCGCCGGGGTGGCTTTTCGGCAGCTGGTGATGCCACAGCGCAATGTGGTCCTGGTTGCGGTCGAGGCCGAGCGTGGCCAGCAGCCGCTCGGTGTTGACCAGCAGCATCAGCAGGCTGTCCGATCCGCTGGACGAGTAATGCGGGATGCCGTGGGTCTCGATGATCTTGCTGAACGCGTAGCTGCGGCCGCCTTCTATCTGGGTGAAGCCCTGTGACGGCACCATCACGCCGGAGGTCAGGGCGGCCGTGATCGAATCGCGCAGCGCGCTGTCGTGATAGGCATCCAGTCCGATGATCGGGCGGGCGGCAATGATGTCCGGCTCGATCAGGGTGATCGGGTAGTACAGGTCGCGTGGCGGTGCGTCACGCAGTGGTGACGGCCGCTTGCCGGCAAAGTCGCGGATATGGAACGGCCGGCCGATTTCGGCGCTCATGTCGGCCTCGAAGCGCGCCCGTTCCTTGCCGTCGACCCGGCGCAGCAGCTCGATGGTGTACAGGTGCGGATTCAGCCGCAGCATGGCGGCGGAAAAGCGCCGGACCTGTTCGAACGACAGGCGGTCGAAGGTGCCGAACAGCGCCGACAGGCCATTGAGCACGCCTTCGTTGCGGTCGAAGCGTTGCGACAGCTGCAGGTACAGCTCTTCCGTGTCCTGGACGAACTTGCGCTGCAGGCGCTGGTGTTCGAGCTTGTACCAGCCGATGCCGGTCACCAGTTCCATGACCAGCCAGACTGCGCCGGCCAGCAGCCAGTAGCGCGTGGGCAGTGTCCGCAAGGCTTCGCCGAGACGGGGACGTTCGGGTCTGTCGCGTGGCAGGTTCTTTTTCAGGGGGCCCATGCAGGTACGGCTTCCGACAGGACCAAGACACGCGGATCATGACAAAAGCCGGAGAGCGGCTCAATGGTTAATTCCGTTTGTCCGGACCGGCGCGACCGTTTTTTCGGGTCCGGCATGCCGGACCCCGGATTCCGGGTGCTAGACTGTCAGACAATAATTGAACGATTGTTTGAATTCATGCGTGAACTGATCCATTTTGCCCATGCCAACAGCTACCCGGCCGGCTGCTACCGCAAGCTGCTGGAGACGCTGGGCCACCAGTACGATATCGCCTGTATCGAGCGCATCGGCCACGACCCGCGCTTTCCGGTCAGTGACAACTGGCCGCATCTGACCGACGAACTGATCCAGTCGGTCGAACGCCTGGGGCGGCCGGTCTATGGCGTGGGTCACTCGCTGGGCGGCGCCCTGACCGTACTGGCTGCGCTGAAGCGGCCGGAGTTGTTCGCGGGCGTGGTGATCCTCGATTCGCCCATCCTGTCGGGCTGGCGCTCGCGCGGACTGTGGCTGGCCAAGCGGCTGGGCCGGATCGAGCGGGTCACGCCGGCCCATATCGCGCTGGGGCGGCGCGACCAGTTCGACAGCGTCGAGGCAATGCATGCCCACTTCGCCAGAAAGCCGCTGTTCGCCCGCTTCGACCCCGAGGTGCTGGACGACTATGTCCGCTTCGGCAGCGAACCGAGTGGCGACGGTGTCCGGCTGACCTTCCGCCCGGAGATCGAACACAAGGTGTACTGCACGCTGCCGCATATCTTTCCGCGCATCGCCCGTCCGCTGGCCATGCCGGCGGTGTATCTGGCCGGTGCCGCATCCGATGTCATCGGCCCGGCCGATCTGCGCTTCGTCGAGCGCCGGTTCGGCATGCGCGTCGAACCGGTGCCCGGCAGTCACCTGTTTCCGCTGGAGCTGCCGCAGGGAACCGCCGAGGAGATTCTGCGCGTGCTGGCGGCCATGTCCCGCCAGCCCGGTTAGGCCAGCGCCGGCAACTCGTCCACCAGCAGCCACAGTGCCGTTGCCGCCATCAGCGTCGCCATTACCGTATTGAACACGCGCAGGGCGGCCGGGCTGGACAGCCAGTGGCGCAGCCGGTCGCCGGCCAGCGCCCATACCGCGATGCACGGCAGGTTGATCGCCGCGCAGACCAGGCCCAGCCACAGTGCCGTCGCCGGGTCGTGGCCGTCGCGCGGCATGAACAGGATGGCGGCGTTCAGCACCATGATCCAGGCTTTCGGGTTCACCCACTGGAACAGGGCGGCGCCGAACAGGCTCATCGGCCGGGCGCTGTCGCGCGCTTCCGGGCTGCCTGCGCGCAGGATCTGCCATGACAGCCACAGCAGGTAGACACAGCCGGCGACCGCCAGCGGCAGGCGGACCGAATCCATGCCGGCCAGGATGAAGACCAGCAGCGTGGCGGTCAGCGTGACCTGCACCGCATGGCCGATGCTGACGCCGAAGACGTGCGGCAGGGTACGCTGGAAGCCGAAATTGACTCCCGAGGTGGCCAGCATCAGGTTGTTCGGGCCGGGGGTGATCGACATCACCGCGACATAGCTCAACAGGGCGAAATCCAGCATGGCAGGGATCCTTTGGTAGATGGACACCATGGTAAAAGGCCCCGCCGGATGGTTACAGATCCAGTAATAACGTATTGTATTGGTGCCAATTGCATTTGTTTTCAACTGTAACCCGTGTTTTGCCACCGGATTGTCACCATGAATACGACCGCCACCCCCGACCTGCCGTACTACCTGCGCGTTGCCGACGAACTCGGCGATGCCATCCTGCGCGGGACGCTGGCGCCGGGCAGCCGTCTGCCATCGGTGCGACAGGCGTCGCAAAGCCGGCAGTTGAGCCTGAACACGGTGGTGGCTGCCTACCGCACGCTGGAGGATCGCGGGCTGGTCGAGGCGCGTCCGCAGTCCGGCTACTACGTGCGTGCCCGGCTGCCGTCGCCGCGTGGCGCGCTCGGCTCGCCGGTGGCCGAACCGGCCCGGGCCACCTCGGGCGACGTGCTCGACCTGATCGGGGCGGTACTGGGCTCGCAGCAGCGGCCGGACTTTATCGATCTGGCGCTGGCCTGTCCGCGCGGCGGCGATTTCTACCCGGGCGGCAAGCTCGCCCGCATCCTGTCCGGCCTGCTGCGCCGGCAGCCGGAACTGATCAGCACCTATTCGATGCCGCCGGGGTCGGAACGCCTGCGGCAGCAGATTGCCCGGCGCGGGCTCGACCTCGGCATGACGCTGGCTCCGGACGATATCGTGCTGACGCATGGCTGCATGGAAGGACTGCAACTGGCGTTGCGCGCCGTGACCCGGCCGGGCGGGACGGTCGGGCTGGAGTCGCCCACCTATTTCAATCTGCTGCCGTTGCTGGCCAGTCTCGGACTCAAGGCGGTGGAGATTCCAACCGATCCGCAACACGGCATGTCACTGGATGTGCTGGAGCTGCTGCTGTCGGAAAAGCGGCTGGATGCGGTGGTGGCCATGCCGAACGTGCACAATCCGCTCGGCTTCAGCATGTCGCTGACGGCCAAGCAGCGGCTGGCGCGACTGGTCAACGACTACCGGGTACCGCTGATCGAGGACGCGCTGTATGCCGAGCTGCAGTTCGCGCCGGCGCTGGCCCCGGCGGCCAAGGCGTTCGACCGCAATGGCTGGATCATTGTCTGCGCCAGCTATACCAAGACGCTGGCGCCGGACTTCCGGGTAGGCTGGGTCGAGGGCGGGCGCTTTGCCGCCGACATTCGCCGGCTCAAGTTCAGCTCGTCGGTCGCCGAACCGGCGGTACTGGCGGAAACGATCGGGCTGTTTCTGGAATCGGGCGGCTACGACCATCACCTGCGCAACCTGCGCCGGCGCTACGCCGACCAGGTCGAGCGGCTGCGCGGCATGGTCGGTGAATTTTTCCCGGTCGGCACGCGGGCGACGTCGCCAAGCGGCGGCTTTCTGGTGTGGGTGGCGTTGCCGGAGCAGGTGGATACCGTGGCCTTGTGCCACGCGGCGCTGGCCGAACGCATCAGCGTCATGCCGGGCACGATGTACTCGCCGTCCGGCCGCTACGCGAATGCGATGCGGCTGTCGTGCTGCTATCCGCTCGACGCCCGCTACAGCGCCGCGCTGGCACGGGTCGGCGAGCTGGCAAAGCAGCAACTGGGCTGAGCGTCAGCGCGGCGGGGCGTCGTCCCGGGGCTTCAGCGCTGCAATCGCCGCCTTCTGCATTTCCAGTGCCTTGATCTGCATCGACAGCATGCCCATGCTCATGGTCAGCCAGTTTTCGATCACGCGCAGTTCGCCTATCTTGCGTTCGATTTCCTCCTCGCTCAGCGGGGGCATGAACGGCTGCATCGGACTGCCACCCTGCGGCCAGAACTGGCGCAGGAAAGCAAACGGATCGGACGGGTTGAAATCGGCGCTCATGACGGCTCCAGGCAGTTTGAACCAAAGAAAAACGGGCAACCCGCAAGGGGTTGCCCGTTCAGTATAGCCCTGGTGCCGGCCGGCGAGGATTACGCCTGTTCGATCGCCCCGACAGCGGCGATGGCCACCATGTTCAGGATGCGGCGGACCGACGAGATCGGCGTCACGATGTGGACCGACTTCGACAGGCCCATCAGGATCGGGCCGATGGTCACGCCGTCGGAAGCCGACACGCGCAGCAGGTTGTAGCTGATGTTGGCGGACTCGACGTTCGGCATCACCAGCAGGTTGGCGCTGCCCTTCAGCGGGCTGTCCGGCATGGCCTGGGCACGGATGTGCTCGACCAGAGCGGCATCACCCTGCATTTCGCCGTCGACTTCCAGGTCCGGCTGGCGTTCGCGGATCAGGTCCAGCGCGTCGCGCATGGTCTGGGCCGAGCACAGGGTGCCGCTGCCGAAGCTCGAATGCGACAGCAGGGCCACCTTCGGCGCGATGCCGAAGCGGTGCATTGCCTGGGTGGCCATGCGGGTGATGTCGGCGATCTGCTCCGCGCTCGGTGCCGGGTTCACGTAGGTGTCGGTGACGAAGATGTTGCCGGTCGGCAGCAGCAGCGCGTTCATCGCGCCCAGCGTCGGGCAGTCATCGGCCATCGGGATCACCTGACGGATCAGCTCGAGGTGCATCGGGTAGGTACCGAAGGTACCGCACACCATCGCGTCGGCTTCGCCGCGGCGAACCATCAGCGCGCCGATCAGCGTGGTCTTGCGCGACACTTCGCGACGGGCCAGCTCGTGCGACACGCCCTGGCGCTTCATGATCTCGTAGTACTCGCTCCAGTATTCCTTGAAGCGCGGATCGTTTTCGTTGTTGACCAGCTCGAAGTCGATGCCCGGGCGCAGCTTCAGGCCCAGCTTCTCGATACGCTGTTCGACCACCGACGGCCGGCCGATCAGGATCGGGAAGGCGAGGCCGGTCGACACGATTTCCTGGGTGGCGTGCAGGATGCGTTCGTCTTCACCCTCGCACAGCACGACGCGCTTCTTGTCCTTCTTGGCCGCGGCGAACACCGGCTTCATGAACAGGTTCGTCTTGTAGACGAACTGGGTCAGCTTCTCGATGTACGCATCCATGTCCTCGATCGGACGGGTGGCGACACCGGAATCCATGGCGGCCTGGGCGACGGCCGGCGCGATCTTGATGATCAGGCGCGGGTCGAACGGCTTCGGAATCAGGTATTCCGGGCCGAAGCTCAGTTCCTGGTTTTCGTAGGCGCTGGCGACCACGTCGTTCTGCTCGGCCATGGCCAGATCGGCAATGGCGCGCACGCAGGCGAGCTTCATTTCCTCGTTGATCGTCGTCGCGCCGACGTCGAGCGCGCCACGGAAGATGAACGGGAAGCAGAGTACGTTGTTGACCTGGTTCGGGAAGTCCGAACGGCCGGTGCAGATGATGGCGTCCGGGCGGGCTTCCTTCGCCAGCGGCGGCAGGATTTCCGGTTCCGGGTTGGCCAGGGCCAGGATCAGCGGATGCGCGGCCATGGTCTTGACCATTTCCGGCGACACCAGTCTCGGGCCGGACAGGCCGAGGAAGATGTCGGCATCGACCATCGCGTCGGCCAGCTTGCGCATGCCGTTGTCGTCGATGGCGAAGCGGGCCTTGGACGGATCGAGCTTCTCGTCACGACCCTTGAAGATCACGCCCTTCGAGTCGCAGGCGATGATGTTCTTCGGCTGCAGGCCGAGGGCCACCAGCAGGTCGAGGCAGGCAATGGCGGCGGCACCGGCGCCGGACACCACCAGGCGTACCGAGCCGATGTCCTTGCCGACCACGCGCAGGCCGTTGAGCACGGCGGCAGTGGTGATGATCGCGGTACCGTGCTGGTCGTCGTGGAACACCGGAATGTTCATCTTCTCGCGACACTTCTTCTCGATGTAGAAGCACTCCGGCGCCTTGATGTCTTCAAGGTTGATGCCGCCGAAGGTCGGTTCCAGCGAGGTGATGATGTCGACCAGCTTGTCCGGATCGTGCTCGTCGACTTCGATGTCGAACACGTCGATGCCGGCGAACTTCTTGAACAGGACGCCCTTGCCTTCCATGACCGGCTTGCCGGCGAGTGCGCCGATATTGCCCAGGCCCAGCACGGCCGTGCCGTTGGAGATCACGGCGACGAGGTTGCCACGCGCGGTCAGGGTGTTGGCTTCAGCCGGGTTTTCCACGATGGCGTCGCAAGCGGCGGCGACCCCGGGGGAATAGGCGAGCGCAAGGTCACGCTGAGTGGCGAGCGGCTTGGTCGGCGAGACCTGGATCTTGCCGCCAGTGGGGAAACGGTGATAGTCGAGGGCGCTCTGGCGCAGTTGCTCGTCCATGAAAGACACTCCTGGTTGAGGCTTTTCGGTTGTGAACACGGTGGTATTGTTGTCTGACAAGTTCGCCGCGAGCCGACCATTATAGCCATTCAGCGGCGTGACAAGCCATTGGTATGACCGATTTTGATTTCGGTCACCGGATGGCCAGAAAAACGTCAAATGTCAGATATTGAAAATGCATGAAAGATAACGCACGCGGGCGGCCAGAAAAATGACCGCCCGCGCGCCGGACTGTGCGTCAGTCCCGCCGTGGCGGGGACGGGCAGCGCAGGATCACGACATCATGCCCAGCGTTCTCGGCAGCCACAGCGAGATGGCCGGCACATAGGTGATCAGCACCAGGAAGCCGAGCATGGTCAGCAGCCATGGCCAGACCGCCTTGGTCAGCTCGGTGATGCCCATCTTGGTGATGCCGCTCGCCACGTAGAGGTTCAGCCCCACTGGCGGGTGGCACATGCCGACTTCCATGTTGACCACGATCAGGATGCCGAAGTGGACCGGATCGATGCCGAGGTGCATGGCCATCGGGAACAGGATCGGCGCCATGATCAGCACGATCGACGACGGTTCCATCACGTTGCCCGCCAGCAGCAGCAGCACGTTCACCACCAGCAGGAAGGCGATCGGTCCCATGCCCTGGTTCAGCATCCATTCCGCCATGTTCTGCGGAATCTGCTCGCTGGTCATCAGGAACGAGAACAGCACGGCATTGGTGATGATGTATAGCAGCATCGCCGACATGTTGGCCGAGTCGAGCAGCACTTTCGGCACCTGGCTCAGCTTCATGTCCTTGTACACGAACACCGCGACGAAGAACGCGTACACCGCACTCATGGCCGCGGCCTCGGTCGGCGTGAAGATGCCGGTATAGATGCCGCCGATGACCACCACGATCAGCAGCAGACCCCAGATCGACTCGCGCAGCGCGTGCAGCCGCTGCGATGCCGACGCCTTGGCCAGGCGCGGATAGCCGAACTTGCGGGCACGCCACCAGGTGGTCACGCCGAGCAGCGTGGCCAGCAGCAGGCCCGGGATCACGCCGGCCATGAACAGTTGTCCGACCGAGGTGTTGGTGGCGACCGAATACATCACCATGACGATGGACGGCGGAATCAGGATGCCGAGCGCGCCCGAGGTGGTGATGACACCGGCGCCGAAGCGCGGCGGGAAGCCCTGCTTGATCATCGCCGGCAGCAGGATGGAGCCGATGGCGACCACGGTTGCCGGCGACGAGCCGGACACGGCGGCGAACAGGGCGCAGGCCAGCACGCCGGCCAGGCCCAGACCGCCATGCCAGTGGCCGACCATGCTGGTGGCGAAACGGATCATCCGCCGTGCCACACCGCCGTGGGTCAGGAAGTTGCCGGCGAGGATGAAGAACGGAATCGCCATGATTTCGAACTTCTCGATGCCGGTGAACAGCTTCAGCGCCACCGACGTGATCGGCACGTCGGTCATGGTGAACAGGAAGGTCAGTACGGTCAGACCGAGCGAAATCGAGATCGGCATGCCGGTCAGCATCAGCACGATCAGCAAGGTGAAGATAATCAGCGCGCTCACGATTTGTTCTCCTTGTCGTCGTCACGACGCTGCTTGTCCCACGCCTCGTCGGACAGGCCGGCATGGCCGTGTTCGCGTTCTTCGGCGATCTGGATCGCTTCGCCGATGCTGACTTCGTCTTCGTCGTCCATGCCTTCGACATGGCTGTGGTCATGGTGCGGCAGCTCGCCGGTGCGGATGAAGTTCCACGCCACCTGCAGGAAGCGGAAGCACATCAGGTAGGAACCGACCGGGATGGCCAGATAGACGATCCACATCGGCAGTTCCAGGTCGGCCGAGGTCTGTTCGGTGTGGCCGATTTCCCAGACAAAGTCCGCGCCCAGCGTGCCGACGGTGGCGGTGAACAGCGCACCGGCCAGCAGGCCGAAGATCACGAACTTGTTGCGGTTCGGCGTGGACAGCTTGTTGATCAGCACATCGACACCGACGTGGATGCCGGTACGCACGCCATAGGCGGCGCCGAACTTGGCCATCCACACGAACATGTAGATGCAGAGTTCCTGCGCCCAGCTGAGATGAATGTGGGTGAGATAGGGCTGCAACGCATCGATACCCATGCCGTAGCGGTGTACCACCGCGACGAAAATGAGCAGGGTTGCGGCCCCCATGAGAAAGGCGATCAGCCATTCCTCAAGGTGGTCGAGAAATTTGAGCATGACGGTATCCGGTCGCAGATCACTGCGAAGAGCGGGTATCGGAGGACGCCGGCGCCCGCGGCGGGACGGAAAACCGTCCGCCGTTCGTGTCGGGGCGCCGGGGCAGGGGGCTTACTGCGCCGGGTTGAAGCCGGTGTCCTTGTAGATCGCCTTGATCAGGTCCGGACCGATGCGGTCGGACATCTTCTGATGCACCGGCACCAGCGCCTTCTTGAACGCGGCACGTTCGGCCGGCGTCGGCGTGTAGACCTGGGTCTTGCCGCTGGCCTTGACCCGCGCTAGGTCGTCGTTGTTTTCCTTCTCGGCGATCTGGTTCGCGTAGGTGGTGGCGTCACGCATCGCGCCTTCCAGCGTGGTGCGCACGTCGCCCGGCAGGCCGTCCCAGAACTTCTTGTTCACGATCACCGCATAGCCGAGGTAGCCGTGGTTGGTCAGGGTCAGGTTCTTCTGCACTTCGTGCATCTTCTGGGTGTAGAAATTCGAGATCGGGTTCTCGGTGCCGTCGACCACGCCGGTCTGCAGCGCCTGGTACACCTCGGAGAACGCCATCACCTGCGGCATGGCGCCGAGGGCGCGGACTTCTTCTTCCAGCACCTTGGACGACTGGATGCGCAGCTTCAGGCCCTTCATGTCGGCCGGCGTCTTCATCGGGCGGTTGGACGAGAAGCTCTTGAAACCGTTGTCCCAGAATGCCAGGCCCTTGATGCCCTTGGGTTCCAGCTTGGCCAGCAGCTGCTTGCCGATCGGGCCCTGGGTCACTTTGTGCAGGTCGTTGTAGTCGTCAAAGATGTACGGCAGGTCGAACACCTCGAACTCCTTGGCGCCCAGCGGGCCGAACTTGGCCAGCGACGGGGCCAGCATCTGCACCGCGCCCAGCTGCAGCGCCTCGAGCTCTTCCTTGTCCTTGTACAGCTGGCTGTTCGGGTAGACCTGGACCTTGACCTTGCCCTTGGTGCGTTCTTCGGCCAGCTTCTTGAAGTACTCGGCAGCCTTGCCCTTCGGGGTGTTCACGGCCACGACGTGGCTGAACTTGATGACGATTTCGCCGGCGGCGACGGCGGCTTGCGACAGACCGAGGCCGAGCGCGACGGTCAGGGCGGCTAGTTTGAGTTTCATTCCTGTCTCCATAATTTGTAGAACTATCAGGGTGTTGTTGTTGTGTGTCATGCGAGTGTCCTTTTGTCGGACACTGGGCGGAACATAGTGTGCACAAGACCGGATGGCTATTAGGGAATGCCCTAATGGAATAATAATTATGCTTCCGGACTGGCCGCTGCCGCCCTGCCCGCCGCGGCCGGGCGCGCTACAATTGCCGCCCCGATCACTGAAACGCCGTCCCGTTGCCCCCTGTCTCCGGCGACGCCGGATCAGCCTGTCGCCACCGGCCGGATGGACTCGCCATGCCCCATGCAAGCAATCAGCAGCCTGAAAAGAACAAACCGCGCCGCTGGCGCCCGACGTTCTCGCTGGCCGATTCGCGCGGCGTGGTCTGGTTGCCGACGGCGGCGCTGAGCGTGCTGCTGCTGGTGCTCGGCCTGCTGGGCGCGGCGGTCTGGCGCGACTGGGAAGACGAGCGTCGCGACACGCTGATCCAGGACATCCTGTGGCTGGAACAGGCATTCCGCCTGCGCTTCGACTCGCTGGAAGAGTGGAGCGGCATGATCGGCAGCGAGATTGCCAAGCGCGACATGACGGAAAGCCATTTTTCCGCCGCGGCGAAACTGCTGATCCGGGAAAACCCCGAAATCGCCCGCATCGAGCGGCTGGATACCGACGGTCATGTGCGCTGGCATATCGGCCGCTTTGTCGATGTCCCGCAGCAGGGCGGCGACAAGGGCGGGCGCTACTCGCTGCTCGACACGCTGGACGTGGCACGCCGGCTGACCGAACCAAGCTACAGCGATGTGTACCGGCTGGCCGATCATGAACCGCTGGTCGACCTGGTGGCGCCGATCTATATCGGCAAGCAGTTCGCCGGCGGCATCCGGCTGACCTTCAGCCTCAGCCAGTTGCTGTACCACCAGGTGCCGTGGTGGATCGGGCAGAAATACCAGATCAGTGTGGTCGACCTCGGCGGCGAGGTGCTGGCGACCAAATTCCAGCTG
Source organism: Microvirgula curvata (assembly GCF_054781615.1). Taxonomy (NCBI): domain Bacteria; kingdom Pseudomonadati; phylum Pseudomonadota; class Betaproteobacteria; order Neisseriales; family Aquaspirillaceae; genus Microvirgula; species Microvirgula curvata. The sequence continues at coordinate 328,305 of NZ_BAAGUB010000036.1, forward strand.
GCCGAGCGGCCCGGCGCGCTGAGCCATGAAATCGAATTCACCCCGCCCGGGCACGGGTTGCGGCTGAAGGCGACCGCCTACCGGGTCGGCGTCGGCATGGCGATGCCGGTGCTTGGCGGCGTGTCCCTGCTGCTGATGGCGCTGCTGGTCGCCAGCCTGTGGAAGATCCGCCTCGACATCAAGACCCGCAACCGGGTCGAGCGTGCGCTGCGGCGCGAAATGGCGCTGCGCAGCGCGATCGAAAACTCGATGAAAAACGGCCTGATCGCGATCGACCTCAGTGGCCGCATCACCCGCGTCAACCGCGCGCTGTGCGACATGCTTGGCGTGCCGGCCGAGATGCTGGTCGGCCAGGCGCCGCCGTATTCCTTCTGGCCGGCCGACCGCCAGGCTGACCTGGACGAGATGCTGACCCGCATCGCCGAGGACCGCATCCCCAGCCTGGGCTTCGAGCTGCTGTTCGAGCGGCGCAATGGCGGACGTTTCGACGTGCGGCTGTACCTGACGCCGCTGGTGGACGAGGGCGGCCGGCAGACCGGCTGGCTGGCGAGCTTCTATGACATCACCGAACACAAGCGCAAGCGGATGGCGGTGGCCGCGGCGCAGGAACGGCTGGCGACGGTGCTCAACGGGCTGGATGCGCCGGTGTGCGTCAGCCGCTGCGTCGACCGGCAACTGCTGTTCTCCAACCGCGCCTTCGAGGAAAACATGGTTCGGGCCGAGCAGGATGCCCCGTTCTGCGTGGTACTGCCGTGGCCGCGCGACACGCGCAACGACGAGGACGTGATCGATTGCGAGCTGACTTTCCCGGGGTCGCCGCGCGTGTACCAGATTCACCGCCGACGCATCGAATGGGTTGATGGCGAGGCGGCATGGCTCGGCATTTATGCCGACATCACTGAATCCAAGCGGCTGGCCGAACGCGAACGCCAGCACGCCGAGAAGCTGCAGAGTACCGCGCGGCTGGTCACCATGGGCGAGATGGCGTCCACGCTGGCGCACGAGATCAACCAGCCGCTGGCGGTGATTGCCACCTATTCGACCGGCTGCCTGAAGAAGATGGACCTGCCCGGTTTCGACCGCGAGCAGTTGCGTGCGCCGCTGGAGAAAATCGCCGAGCAGGCGCGCCGCGCCGGCCAGATCGTTCACGGCATTCGCGGCTTTGTGAAAAAACGGGCACCACAGCTGGCGCCAGTGGACATCAATGCCGTGGTCGAGTCGGTGCTGACGCTGGCCGGGCCGGTGATGCGCGTGCAGGGCGTGCGGCTGGAGGCCTCGCTGTCCGAATGCCGGGCCGCCGACGTCGACCGGGTGCTGATCGAGCAGGTGCTGCTGAACCTGGTCAACAACGCGGTCGAGGCGATGCGCGATGCCGGCATCGCCAAGCCGATGCTGTCGATCTGCACCCGCGAGGCCGGCAGCATGGTCGAGGTCGAGGTGACCGACAACGGCCCGGGTATCGCGCCGGAACTGGCCGAGCAGCTGTTCATGCCGTTCTTTACCACCAAGGCCGAGGGCATGGGCATCGGCCTGAACATCTGCCGTTCGGTGATCGAGTACCACCGCGGCGAGTTCGAACTGGAGCCGGCCCCGGGCGGCGGCTGTCGCTTCCGCTTCCGCCTGCCGGTAAGGCTGGAAACGGCTGGGGTGGTTTGAGGCGGGGCGTGGCGGGAAAGCCTCGGGAGTGGGATAGACAAGAGAAACCGGTGATCCCCAAAAGCCCCTCGCAAGAGGGGCTTTTGTTATCGGTAAAAGTGTGGTTAATTCCGCGCCCGTCCCTGCCGTCATCGCAGTAGCCGGTGACTGCAAACGCCCCCTCCGGCAGAACAGATGAAGCCAAAGCGACGGATGGCGGTATAATCGCCGGCTTCTCTGGCCATCCGTACGAATCCGACCTCCGCGATGATTCGCAAATTTATCAGTCGTGTGCTCCGCCTGCCGGGCAAATCCCGTGGTGCGGCACGCGCCAAGATCATCCCGTTCGCCCAGCACGGTATCCGGCGCGACGAGCTCAGCCCGTCCGCGCTAAAAGTCACTACGCGACTGCAGGAGGCGGGTTTCGACGCCTTCGTGGTTGGCGGCGCGGTCCGCGATCTGCTGATCGGCCATGAACCGAAGGACTTCGACGTCGCCACCAACGCAACGCCGGAAGAAGTGCACCGGCTGTTCCGCCGTTCGCGCATCATCGGTCGCCGTTTCCGCATCGTTCACGTGGTGTTCGGTCGGGACGAGGTGATCGAGGTCACCACGTTCCGCGGCGACGGCAGCGATCTGGAGACCACCGAGTCCGGGCGCATCGTCTCCGACAATACCTATGGCAGCATGGCCGAGGATGCGCGGCGTCGCGACTTCACCGCCAATGCGCTGTACTACAACACCGCCGACGAAACCATTCACGACTATCACCATGGCGTGCGCGATGTCGAAGCGCGCAAGCTGGTGATGATCGGCCCGCCGATCGAGCGCTACAAGGAAGACCCGGTGCGCATGCTGCGCGCGGTGCGTCTGGCGGCCAAGCTCGGCTTCTCGATCGACGAGGCGACCCGCAAGCCGATCGGCCATCTGGCCGGACTGCTGAAGGACGTGGCGTCGGCGCGGCTGTTCGACGAAATGCTGAAGATGCTGCATTCCGGCGCCAGCTGGGCCTGTCTGACCCGCCTGCGCGCCGAAGGGCTGCACAAGGGGCTGTTTCCGCTGCTGGACGCGATCATCGACCAGCCGGGCGGCGAGGACTTCGTCAAGCTGGCGCTGGCACAGACCGATCGCCGGCTGATGGAAGGCAAGGGCATTTCCGACGGCTTCCTGTTTGCCGCGCTGCTGTGGAGCAATGTCAACGCCGAGTGGCAGCGTCGTCTCGATACCGGTGAAAAATCCATTCCGGCCCTGCTCGATGCGATGGACACGGTCGAAGCCAGGCTCGGTGACCGGCTGGCCATCCCGCGCCGCTTCCTGGCGACCATGCGCGAGATCTGGGTGCTGCAGCCGCGTTTCGAGATCCGCAACGGTTCGCGTCCCTACCGCCTGCTGGAACAGCCGCGCTTCCGCGCCGGCTACGACTTCCTGTGCCTGCGCGCCGAAGTCGGCGAGGTGCCGAAGGCGCTGGCCGAGTGGTGGGAGCACTTCCAGTTTGCCGATGGCGACCGTCGCGAATCAATGATGGTCACCGACGAACCGTCACAGGACCCGGCGCGCAAGAAGCGCCGCCGCCGGCGCAAGAAGCCGGCCGGCGATACGCCGGGCGTGGACGCATGACACTGGCTGCCGTGGCGCTGGGGGCCAACCTCGGCGACGCCGCTGCGACCGTGAACGAAGCGTTCGCGCGGCTGGACCTGCTGCCGGCGACCCGGGTGATCGCCCGCTCGCCGCGCTATCGCACCGCACCGGTCGGCTATGCCGGGCAACCGGATTTCATCAACGCCGCCGCGCTGGTCGAGACCACGCTGGACGCCGATGCGCTGCTGGCCGCGCTGCTGGAGATCGAAAGCGACTGCGGCCGGGTGCGCACCTTCCGCAATGCGCCACGCACGCTGGATCTGGATCTGCTGACCTGGGGCGAACTCGTGCGCGATGACCGGGCGCTGACGCTGCCGCACCCGCGCATGCACGAGCGTGCCTTCGTGCTGGCGCCGCTGGCCGACATCGCCCCGGACCTGTCCGTGCCCGGCCGCGGCCGGGTGGCCGAGCTGCTGTCCGTCCTGGATTGCAGCGGTGTGGAACGTATTGATTGACCGGCAGTCAGCCAGCAGGAAGTTGTCTGCATTCCGGCGGTCGTTCGGCCGGTAAATGACGCTATCATGCCCGGGCCCCGTCGTCGTTGCGGCGGCCGGGTGAACCGCCCAGGGAGAATCATGTCGCCATACCGTTATATTGCCGTCGAAGGCCCTATCGGCGCCGGCAAGACCACGCTTGCCCGCCGCCTGGCCGCGCACTGGCAGGCCCGCCTGCTCGAAGAGGTGATCGACGACAACCCGTTCCTGCCGCGCTTCTACCAGGACCGCAAGCACTACGCGCTGCACACCCAGTTGCAGTTCCTGTTGCAGCGGGAAGAGCAGCGCCGCCAGCTGATGGATACCGTCAGCGAGCACCCGGTGGTTGCCGATTACTGCTTCGACAAGGAATTCCTGTTCGCGCAGCTGAACCTCGAGGGCGATGAACTGGCGCTGTATCGTGCATTGCAGCGTAAAGTCCTGCCAGAGTATCCTTTGCCGGATCTGCTGATCGCGCTGGAAGTGTCGCCGGATACGGCGGCCAGACGCATTGCCGAGCGCGGTCTGGCATACGAGTACAACTTTCCGGATGGTTACCTGCGCCGTGTCGCCGAAGCGTATAACGAATTTTTCCATCACTTCGACGGCGCGCCCGTGCTGATCGTCAATACCGACAATCTCAACCTTGTCGACAGTGACGAGGATTTCGAACTGCTGTTGCGCTGTATCACCGACATGCAGGGAACCCGCAGCTACTTCAACAAGGGCGCCGGCGCCTAGGCCCTCCGTCACCAGGATACATACACCCGATGAAAGTCACCGTAAGCACATTGGCCCGCCTGAAGGCCGATGGCCAGAAGATCACCATGCTCACCTGTTATGACGCGAGCTTTGCCGCGCTGATGGATGCAGCCGGGGTCGAAATCCTGCTGATCGGCGATTCGCTGGGCATGGTCGTTCAGGGCCATGACTCGACGCTGCCGGTCAGTCTCGACGACATGATCTACCACACCCGTGCGGTCGCGCGCGGGGCGAAGAATGCACTGGTGCTGGCCGACCTGCCGTTCGGCAGCTACCAGACCTCGCCGGCGCAGGCGTTCGACAGCTCGGTCCGGCTGATGGCGGCCGGGGCGCACATGGTCAAGCTCGAGGGCGGTACGGGCATGGCCGATACCGTGCGTTTCCTGGTCGAGCGCGGCGTGCCGGTCTGCGCGCATATCGGGCTGACGCCGCAGTCGGTCAATGTGTTTGGTGGCTACAAGGTTCAGGGCAAGACCGAAGAAGGCGCTGCCGTGCAACTGGCTGCCGCCCGTGCGCTGGCGGATGCCGGCGCCGCACTGGTGCTGATGGAGGCCGTGCCGGCCGCCCTGGCGCGCCAGGTGACCGAAGCGCTGTCGGTGCCGACCATCGGTATTGGCGCCGGTGTCGACGTCGACGGCCAGGTGCTGGTCATGCACGACATGCTCGGCGCCTTCCCGGGCAAGAAGGCCCGTTTCGTCAAGAATTTCATGCAGGAGGCCGGCAGCATCGCCGGTGCCTTCGAAGCGTATGTCAAGGCAGTGAAGACTGGCGCCTTCCCTGGCGAAGAGCACAGTTTCTGACCTGATTCCCCGACCGGCGCCGTTCGCGGCGCCAGCCCGTTCCCCCCGTTGACCGGGATACCTTTTTCTCAGAACTATGGACATCATCCGCACCATTTCCGATCTGCGCGCCTGGCGCAAGACGGCCGGCCGCCTCGCGCTCGTGCCGACCATGGGTAATCTGCACGAAGGCCATCTGGCGCTGGTGCACGAAGCGAAGAAGCGCGCCGAGCGTGTCGTGGTCAGCATCTTCGTCAACCGCATCCAGTTCGGCCAGGGCGAGGATTTCGACAGTTATCCGCGCACCTTCGAAGCCGACCGTGCCAGGCTCGAACAGGCCGGGGTCGACGCGCTGTTCCTGCCGGACGAACGCGAGCTGTATCCGCGTATCCGCCAGGACTACAACGTCGAGCCGCCGCATATCCAGAACGAGCTGTGCGGCGCATTCCGCCCCGGGCATTTCCGGGGCGTGGCGACCGTGGTCAGCAAGCTGTTCAATATCGTGCAGCCGGACGTCGCCTGCTTCGGCAAGAAGGACTTCCAGCAACTGCACGTGATCAAGTCGATGGTCGAAGACCTGAACATCCCGGTCGAGATCGTGCCGGTGGACACCGGCCGTGCCGACGACGGCCTTGCGCTGTCGTCGCGCAATGGCTACCTGTCCGCCGCCGAACGCGCCGAGGCGCCGCGACTGCAGCGTGAACTGGCGCGCATCCGCGACAGCCTGATCGACGGCGACAACGACTACGCCGGGCTGGAGCAGGCGGCACGCGCAACGCTGGAACAGCATGGCTGGCAGGTCGACTACGTCGAAATCCGCCAGGCCGACACGCTGGAACTGGCCCATGCCGGCGAAAAACGGCTGGTGGTGCTGGCTGCCGCGCGTCAGGGCAAGACCAGGCTGATCGACAATATTGAAATTCATCGCTAGCGGACACGTCGTCCGCGAACACCGGCAGGAACCAGCATGCAACGCATTATTCTGAAGTCCAAGCTGCACCGGGTCAGCGTGACCCAGTGCGAACTGCACTATATCGGCTCGTGCGCGATCGACGAGGATCTGCTCGAAGCCGCGGACATCCGCGAGTACGAAGAAATCCAGATCTGGAACGTCAACAACGGCGAACGGTTCGCAACCTACGCCATCCGCGGCGAACGAGGCAGCGGCATGATCTCGGTCAACGGCTCGGCCGCCCGGCGTGCGGCAGTCGGCGACCTGCTGATCATTGCCAGCTACGGCATGTTCGAGGACGCCGAACTGGCGGCGCACAAACCCCGTCTGGTTCATGTCGACGAACGGAACCGGATCGTCGAATTGCCTGACGGCATCCCGGTCCAGGCGGCGGAATAACGCCGGCAGACGCCTTGTTGAAACCGTGAGTGTGGTTGTCGTACGTCATAAGATGTCAGCTTTAGCAGGCAAACCGGCGTAACACGGCTATACTCGCGGCCAATCCGTTTCATCAGATTTGTTTGATTCATGTCCCAACAACATAATCCCGTGCTCCAACTTGCCCTGCAACAGGCGATGCGTGACAAACCCAAGCGTCAGCAGGTCAAGGAAGCAACCGACCTGATCTACAAGCGCTTTGGCGTGTTGCGTCAATTCAAGCCGTTGGCAATCGGCATCCACGAGGCGCTCATCGCCGAACTGCCCCAGTTTGATCCGGTAGTGGTTCAGCGCGTGATTCAGCGCCACTGTTGCACCGCGCGCTACCTGAAGGCGATGCAGCGCGAACAGTATCGCTACAAGCTCGACGGCAAGCGCGCCGCTGAACTGACCGATGCCGAGAAGGACGACGCCAAGCGTCGGCTGGACGGCATGGGTACCGGCAAGGACGCTGTCGCGGCCCCTGCCGACGCTGCGCCTGCAGCGGCGGTTGCCGATGCAGTGCCGGCCGGCGAACGCCAGCAGGCGATCGAGGAGGTCAAGGCCGAGCTGAACGACCTGATCAAGCTGATCGATGACAGCAAGCCGGCTGCCGAATAGGCGTCGACAGGCTTTCTGCCCGGAAACGGAGCCATTTACTGGCTCCGTTTTTCTTTTTTCGTGCTGCGCTGCAACTCGTTAGTGGTTTGCCGTTGTCGCCGGATCGGGGCAGACTGGATGCTGAATTCATGTCAGAGGAGACAACCGTCATGAGAGCGATCATCCAGACCGCCCCCGGTGATGCCGACACCCTGATCGTCGGCGAACTGCCGATGCCGGAACCGGGGCCCGGCCAGTTGCGCGTCCGCGTGCGCGCGGCCGGCATCAACCGGGCTGACATTGCCCAGCGTGAAGGCCGCTATCCGCCACCACCGGGCGCACCGGAAACGCTGGGGCTGGAGGTGGCCGGCGAAGTCGATGCGGTCGGTATCGGCAGCAAGGATTTCGCGGTCGGCGACCGGGTCATGGCACTGGTCGGCGGCGGTGGCTATGCCGAATATGCGCTGGTCGATGCGCCGCTGGCGGTGCGCTTGCCGGACGAACTCGGCTTTGTCGAAGCGGCAACGCTGCCCGAGACCTGGATGACGGCGTGGCTGAACCTGATCGACCTGGCACGGCTGATGCCGGGCGAGACAGCGCTGGTCCATGCCGGTGCCGGCGGTGTCGGTGCGGCGGCCATCCAGCTGGCCGGCCTGGTCGGTGCGCGCGCGATTGCGACCGCCGGCACGGCTGACAAATGCACATTCTGTCGTCAGCTTGGCGCCGAACTGGCACTGAACTATCGCGACGACGACGTGGTCGCAGCGCTGAAGGCGGCCGGTCGGGCCGATGTGGTGCTGGACCCGGTCGGGGGGGATTCGCTGTCACGCAACCTGGCCTGCATGAATCCGGGCGGCCGGCTGGTCGTCATCGCCTTCATGGCCGGTCGGCTGGCCGAACTCGATCTGGCGCAACTGATGGTCAAGCATCTGACGCTGATCGGCTCGACCCTGCGCAGCCGGCCGCTGGCCGACAAGGCGCGGCTGGCCGGGCGGCTGGGCGATACCGTGTTGCCGGCCCTGGCCAGTGGGCGAGTCCGCATCACGCTGGACAGCTCGTTCCCGCTGGCCAGGGCGGCCGAAGCCCATCGTTATGTCGAGGCCAACCGCAATCTGGGCAAGGTCGTGCTGACGGTATAAGGGCCGCGGCTTGACGGCGCAGTCCGGGCGCAGTTCAAGAAAAAGCTTGCGGAAAGGCTGCGCCATCCACACGTGCCAAAATCCCGCTTGAGCGGCATGAAGGACGGCTACAAGATCAGGCTGCGGCGTGCGGGCTATCGCCTGGCATACCGGGTGGACGGTGACGGGATCCTCGTCACCGTCCTTGCCATCGGTCGGCGGGAAGGCAACGAAGCCTGTGCCGTGGCTGCCGGGCGAACAGGCAGTGGCGACTGAGGCGTCGCCTCAGCCATGGGCGCCGGGCGTATGTGCCGGCGGCCACTGCACGCTGTCAGCCTGGTTCTGCTGCAGCCAGTCGGCACGGTCGAGCAGGCGCTTGCGCCAGGAGGCGGTCAGCGCCGGCACGGCGGCGGCACGCAACTGCGCCGGGTCGGGGCGGTGCGAGGCCATCAGTACCATCAGCGCGTCCAGGGTCAGGGCCTCGCTGTCGCCGGGCAGGGGCTCGATGCGGCTGTCGAGGTGGATGCCGCCGGTCTCGATCACCCGACAGTACCAGCCGGTCAGCCGCTGACGGGCAACGGTCGCCGCCACTCCCTTGCAACCGAAACGGGCGTCGATTTTCCAGCACGGGCTGCGCGGCTGGCTGACTTCCAGCAGCGCCTCGCCGACACGCAGCCGGTCTCCGACGCGCAGCGTCGTTTCCAGCAGGCCGGTCAGGGACAGGTTTTCGCCGAGAAAGCCGGGGCCGAGCCGGTCGGCCACCGCCGGATAGGCTTCGGCCAGTCGCGCGTAGTGTTCTGCCGGGTACAGATGCACCGCCTTGTCCGGACCGCCATGCACGCTCAGATCGGCCTGCTGGTCACCATCCAGTCCGGTCGGCCCGATATGGGCGGAGGAAACCGCGCTCTTGACGATGGCGGACAGGCGGCCATCGTCGCCGAGCGGGGCGGCGCGGCCGGTATACAGACCTAGCAAGCGAATGGACATGCGGACTCCGGGGATCAGTAGTCGAGAGGGATGAACAGTTCGCCGCGCATCAGCGGCCGGGCGGTGCGGGTCATCACCACCTCGTCGATGCGCCAGTCGCTGCCACTGCGGCTGACCACGGCGCTGAGCGTCTGGCTGCCGGCGGCGTGGCTGAAGCACAGCGGTGTGGCCGGCGCATCCAGCAAACGGCTGGCCAGCGTGTCCGGCAGGGCGGCGGCGGCAGCCAGGCCGATGGCGCCGGTGCCGGTAAAGGCATGATGCAGCCGGCCCATCGACAGGATGCGGGCATTCAACTGGCAGTCCGGGCGTCGTGCCCGGCTCAGAAAAGCGATTTTCGGCGTGGCCGGACGCTGGCGACTGGCCTGTTCCAGGCTGTCGGCCAGACCCATTGCCACGCTGCCGGCTGCGCGCAGGTGTTCGAGGGCGGCCTGGGTGGCGGCATCGATGCGATCCGCGGTTTCATCACCAGCCAGACCCAGTGCGGCGGCATCGATCAGCACCAGCGGATTGCCGGCGTCGATCAGCGTCGCTTCGATGGCACGACCGTCCGGCAGCCGCAGCGTATCGATGGCGCGGCCGGTCGGGAACAGGCGCCCGGCACCGCCGCCGGCCGGATCGAGAAAGCGCAGCCGGATCGGCGCGGCCGGGAAGGCGACGCCATCGATGGCACAGTCGCCGGTCCAGCACGGCTGCCCGTCACGGACATCGAGTCCGGCAATGATGGTCTTGCCGATATTGGCCTGCCAGATGCGGATTTCGGCCGGGCCGTCGTCACGGGCTACCAGCCCCTCCATCAGCGCAAACAGCGGCACGGCGGCAGTCAGGTTGCCGCAATTGCCGGACCAGTCGATCAGCGCCTCGCGGATGGCCACGTGACCGAACAGGTAGTCGACATCGTGGCCGGGACGTTCGGAACGGGACAGCAGCACCACCTTGCTGGTGCTGGAAATGCCGGTGCCGAGGCCGTCGATCTGCGAACCATAGGGATCGGGACTGCCGATGGCGCGGATCAGCAGCGACTCGCGCAGTGCCGGCGCAACCGGCAGCCGGTCGGCCCGGAAAAACAGCCCCTTGCTGGTGCCGCCGCGCATCAGCGTGGCCGGCAGGATATGGATGGCGGTCATGACGGGAAGGCAGCCTGGGCGGTGGTGATGGCGGCGACGCGTGCGGCGTCGACCTGCTGCGGAATCGAGGCCTTGTCCGTGCAGGCGGCGGCGATGGCGCCGGCATCGACGGCGCGGGCCGCCGCGAGCAGGGCGAGCAGATAGTCGGCCTGCGGATACACGGCATCGGCATAGCCGGTGCGGCCATGGCAGTCGGCGCGGCAGACGGCGAGAAAATCCAGAAAGCGCGCCGGCCGGCGCAGCGCATCGGCATCGCGGAACAGCTTCAGCACCGTGGCCGGACGCAGCTCGCGCGCCCGGTGAACGTGGGTGTGGAAGCGGCAGGTGATCAGCGCCAGATCACGGCATTCGGCCGGCACTTTCAGTCGTGCCGACAGGGCCTCGACCGGGGCAACCCCTCGCTGTTCGTGGGCGATATGGCGCGGCAGCACATCGGCCGGCGTCAGCGCCTTGCCGAGGTCATGGCACAGTGCCGCGTAGCGTGCCGCCAGCGGCAGCCCCTCGCGGGCCGCCGCATCCAGAACCAGCTCCATATGGATGCCGGTATCGACTTCGGGGTGGTAGTCGGCCCGTTGCGGCACGCCGTACAGGGCATCGACCTCGGGCATGACCCGGGCCAGCGCGCCGCATTCGCGCAGGGTCGAGAACAGGCGCGACGGGCGGTCTTCCATCAGTCCCCTGGCCACTTCCTGCCACACCCGTTCCGGCACCAGTGCGTCGACCTCGCCATCGGCAACCATGCTGCGCATCAGCGCCAGCGTGTCCGGCGCGGTGGCAAAGCCGAAGCGGGCGGCGAAACGCGCCAGACGCAGGATGCGCACCGGGTCCTCGACAAAGGCGGGGCCGACATGGCGCAGCATGCCGGCCTGCAGATCTTCCTGGCCGTGGTACGGATCGATCAGCCGGCCATCCTCGTCTTCGGCAATGGCGTTGATGGTCAGGTCGCGGCGGGCCAGATCCTGTTCCAGCGTCACGTCCGGGGCCGCGTGGAAGCTGAAGCCGTGGTAGCCGCGCGCGGTCTTGCGCTCGGTGCGCGCCAGTGCGTATTCCTCGTGTGTCTGCGGATGCAGGAATACCGGAAAGTCGCGCCCGACCGGCATGAAGCCGCGCGCGAGCATGTCTTCGGGCGAGGCGCCGACCACGACCCAGTCGCGGTCGCGTACCGGCAGCCCGAGCAGGCGGTCGCGCACCGCGCCACCGACGATATAGGTTTTCATGTCACTCATTTGACGAAGCCGCTGAGGTGGGCCAGGCCGAACTGCAGCACGAGCTGGGTCAGGCCGTCCCAGATGATCTGCACGCCGAGGCACATCAGAATGAAGGCCGACAGACGCATGAACACCATGGTACCGGTATTGCCGAGCACGCGGAGCAGGGTATCGGCATAGCGGTAGCAGGCGTACAGCGAGAAGGCGATCAACCCGGTGCCGACCAGACTGGCCAGTACCAGCACCGTCACGTGCTGGAGGCTGGCGCTGGCCAGCGTGCCGCTGCCGCGCAGGTTGGCGGCGACGGTGATGGCCACGGTGGTCGCACCCGGCCCGACGGTGATCGGGAAGGTCAGCGGGTAGAACGCGCGCTGCGACAGCTGGTCACGGGTCAGGTGGCCGGTATCGCCCTGGTCGCGGGCGATGTCGTGCTTGTCGGTCAGCATCTCCCATGCCGCCATCGTCACCAGAAAGCCGCCGCCGACCTGCACGATCGGCAGCGAGACCTCGAACAGCTTCAGTACATAGCCGCCGACATACATGGCAGCGAGCAGCAGCACGAAGCTGTAGATGCCGACCTTGCGCGCGAGGATGGCCCGTTCTTCATGGGTGTTGTGCGCCGTCAGCGACAGGAAGATCGGCGCGTGTCCGGGCGGATTCAGGATCGGGAACAGCGCAGCGATGATGAACAGCACCTTGCTGAAGAACAGCGTGATCGTTTCCAACATGACGGGCCTTGGCTTCAGTAATGGGGCGGGGACGGTAACGTGTGGCGACGGCTGACATCAAGCGCGGGTTCGCGTTGCTGCAGATCCCTGTCTCAATGCCCACCGGCCGACCCCCCATGGTGTCATGCCAGATGGCCGAAGAACAGATAGGCAACGCCGACCGCCGCGATAAAGCCGATCAGGTCGGCAAACAGCCCGCAGCCGGCGGCATAGCGGGTGTTGCGGATATTGACTGCGCCGAAATACACCGCCAGCACATAGAAGGTGGTTTCGCTCGATCCCTGGATGATGGATACCAGACGACCGACAAAGCTGTCCGCACCATGGGTCTTCATGCTGTCGATCATCACCGCGCGTGCGCCGCTGCCGGACAGCGATTTCATGATCCCGTTCGGCAGTGCGTCGACCCAGCGGGTATCGAAACCGAAACCCGCGACCGCGGCACGCACCGCGCCAATGGCCAGTTCCAGCGCGCCGCTGGCGCGCAGCAGCGCGATCGCCACCAGCATTGCCACCAGATACGGAATGATGCCGACCGCAACCTGGAAGCCTTCCCTGGCGCCGTCGATAAAGGCCTCGTACACATTGATCCGCCGCCACAGCGCGGCAACGATCATCAGCGTGACCACGGCGAGCAGCAGACCATTGCTCCACATGGCCGACTGGCGCTGCATCTGCTCCGGCGGCAGGCTGGCGAACCAGGCAGTCACGCCGCCGACCAGCAGCGTCAGCCCGCCGGCATAGGCGAGCACGACCGGATCGAACAGCTTCAGGCGCTGGATGACGCCGGTCAGTGCCACCCCGGCCAGGGTGGCGATATAGCTGGCCAGCAGCAGCGGGATGAACACATCGGTCGGGTCGGCGGCGCCGAGCTGCGCGCGGTAGGCAAAGATGGTGACCGGAAACAGGGTGACGGCGGCGGTATTGATGACCAGGAACAGGATCTGCGCGTCGGTGGCGGTATCCGGCACCGGGTTCAGCGTCTGCAGCTCGCGCATCGCCTTCAGACCCAGCGGCGTGGCGGCATTGTCGAGGCCGAGCATATTGGCGGCGATATTCATGGTCATGCTGCCCAGCGCCGGATGGCCGTCCGGCACGCCGGGAAACAGGCGGCGGAACAGCGGCGCCAGACCGCGTGCCATCAGCGCGATCAGCCCGGCGCGCTCGCCGATCTTCATGATGCCGAGCCACAGTGTCATGACGCCGGTCAGCCCGAGGGCGATCTCGAAGCCGGTGCGGGCGGTGTCGAACATGGCCCGCACCAGCGCCGGCAGGATATCGGCATTGCCGAACACCAGCGTCTGGACGAAGGCGGACACGACGGCGACCAGAATGAATCCGGCCCAGATGACATTCAGCAGCATGGTGCGCACAGGAGGAGTGATGGCGCGGCCATGATACGGGGGCGGTTCCGGCGCGGCCAGCGGCCTGGCGGGCGCCCGGTGCTAGCGACCGTCCTTGCGGCGTTCGGTCACGCTTTCGCCGGCAATGCCCCAGTTGTCGGTCTCCACCTCGTCGATGATGACAAAGGTGGTGGCCGGGTTCTTGCCGAGCACATCGGCCAGCAACCGGGTGGCGCCTTCGATCAGGCGCTGTTTCTGTTCGGCGCTGGCGCCTTCGCGGGTAATGCGGATATTGACATAAGGCATGGCGGGTTCCAGTTCAGGGTTGGGGTGGGGAAACGGAGCGGCGGCTGCCGCAGGCGGCCGGCACCAGCGGCAGCGCCAGCAGCAGGGCGGCGCCGGCGATCAGGCACGGCAGGGCGAAACTGCCGCTGCTGTGGCGCAGCCAGCCGGCCAGCAGCGGACCGGCCAGCTGGCCGAGGCCATAGGCGGCGACGATCCAGGCCAGCGGATGATGATTCGGCCGCAGCGGCAGCGAGCGGGCCAGCGGCATGACCAGCGTGACCGTGCCCATGAAGGTGCCGCCGATCAGCACGGCAGTCAGGTACAGGCCGGCCTGGGTCGGCCACAGCGCGGGCAGGGCGGCGCCGATCGCCTGCAGCAGCAGGTTCAGCGTCAGCATCGGTGCGGTGCCGTAGCGGTGGTTGGCTTTCGCCCACAGGATGGGCGACGGCATGGCGGCGAGGCCGGCGACCAGCCAGATCCAGCCGCCGGCACGGGTGTTGCCCAGTGTCTCGGCCGCCAGAGTGGGCAGATAGGTGGCAGCGATGATGTAGCCGAAACCGGCCAGCCCGTACAGCCAGGTCAGCGCGGACTGGGACACGGCGCTCCGGGTGGCCGGCGCGGCCTGCGCCGAGCGCGGTGCGGCAAGTGGCCGGGCAATCCAGGCCAGCGACAATAGTCCGAGCAGCGCGCCCAGCGCCCAGGTGACGGCCGACGACAGGCCGAGTCCTTCACCAAGGCCGGACAGCAGGCCGGACAGCACGATGCCGACGCCGACGCCGGCAAACAATATGCCCCGGGTGGCGGCATCCGCACGCGGCAGCACCAGGGTCGAGATGCAGACGAACATCAGCGCTGACGCAAAGCCGGCGACAAAGCGCAGCGCCGACCACAGCGCCGGCGGGCAGTCCGGAATCATGGCGGCCATGGTCAGCACCGTCAGCCCGGCGCCGGCCATCAGCCCGCGCCGCAGGCTGAGCCGGCGCGCGAGCGGGTAGCGTGCCATCACCATGCTGCCGGCCAGGTAGCCGGCATAGTTCCAGAATGCCAGCGCCGAGCCGTCGGCCAGTGTCAGCCGCTGCTCGGCCAGCATCGGCGGCAGCATCGAGGTATAGAAGAAGCGTCCCAGCCCCATGGCGAGGCAGAGTGCGACGAGACCGTAGAGGCCGGGGCGGGACGTGTGGACGGGCATGGGGGCTTCCGGGCTGGGCTGATCTTCAGACTAGCCAATATTGATCATCATCAGAAACGATTTAATATGAACACATCGTTCGTTATTGATGATCCGGAAGGCCGTTGCAATGGAATTGTCCAGCCTCAGACTGTTTACCGCCGTGGCCGAGCAGGGGGGCGTGACCCGGGCGGCGCAGGCGCTGCACTGCGTGCAGTCGAACGTCTCCGCCCGCTTGCGCCAGCTGGAAGACGAGCTCGGCACGGCGCTGTTCCATCGCGACCGGCGGCAGATGATCATGACCCCGGCCGGGCGCGAGCTGCTCGGTTACGCACGGCGGCTGACCGCGCTGGCGGATGAAGCGCGCGAGGCGGTGCGCGGTGCGGCGCCGTCGGGCCAGCTGCGGCTCGGTTCGATGGAAACCACGGCGGCGATACGTCTGCCACTGCCGCTGGCTGATTATCACCGCCGTTATCCGGCCGTTCACCTGTCACTGGAAACCGGGCCGACGCGGACGCTGATCGACCAGGTCTGCGACTACCGGCTGGACGCCGCGTTCATTGCCGGGCCGGTTTCCGACCCGCAGCTGGATGGCTGCCGGCTGTGGCGCGAGGAGCTGGTGCTGGTGACTGAAGCCGGCCACGCTCCGGTCGGCCAGGCGGCCGACCTGCCGGCGCCGACGCTGCTGGCCTTTCGCGCCGGCTGTGCCTATCGCGAACGGCTGGAGCACTGGTGCCGTACCGAAGGCGTGTTTCCGGCCTCGATTCTTGAATTCGGCTCCTTCCAGGCCATCCTCGGCTGCGCGGCCGCCGGCATGGGCATTGCGCTGTTGCCGAAGACGGTGGTCGATGCCCAGCGCGACATGCACCTGCCGCTGGCGCTGCACCGCCTGCCCAGTGCCGTTGCCGATGCGGAAACCTGGCTGGTGTGGCGGCGCGACCGGGCGCCACGCGCCCTGCTGGCGCTGGTCGAACTGCTCGGGCCCGGCCCGTCAGCCGATCAGCATGCGGCGCGCGATGCCGCCGCGCCATGCTAGACTCTGCCGCCTGCTTTTCATCCGGCATCCGCATGAAACTTTCGTCACAGACCGTACTTCGCTGGCTGAGCGCCACTCTGCTGGCCGTGTCGCTGACCGCGTGCTCGCCGTCGGCGATGCAGGCGTGGTGGGCCGACTCGGTCGTCAGCGGCAAGGGGTTCGTGTCGAAGACGCTGGATCTGCCCGACGGGCGACTGGCCTGGCGCGAAGCCGGCAGCGGCCAGCCGGTGTTGCTGCTGCACGGTTTCGGCGGCAACGGGCTGGTGAACTGGCAGGCGCAGATGACTGACCTGGCGCGCGACCACCGCGTGCTGGTGCCGGACCTGCTGTGGTTCGGCGCGTCGACCTCGCAGCGCCCGCCCTCGCTGGATGCGCAGGCGGCGGCGCTGGCCGCGCTGCTCGAACGACTGGACCTGCGCGAGGTCAGAGTGGTGGGCCTGTCCTATGGCGGATTTGTCGCCCAGGCACTGACGCGCCGGGTGCCGGAGCGGATCAGCCAGCTGGTCATGGTGGACTCGCCGGGCTGGATCTACACCGACGCCGATGCCCGCGACCTGCTGTCCCGGGCCGGGGTGCCGTCGGCCGAAGCGCTGTTCGTGCCGGATACGCCGGAAGCGCTGCGGCGGCTGGTCAGGCTGGTCTACTCGCATTCTTCCCGCGATGCCCCGGACTGGGTGCTGCGCGATGTGCTCCAGTACTATTTCGCCGGTCGCCGGCCGTCGCAACTTGCGCTGATCCGCGAACTGAATGCCAACCGCGATCACTATGTTGCCACCCTGGACCCGGCGCAGCCGTGGCCGCTGCCGGTGGTGATCTGGGGCAGCGATGACCGGATTTTCCCGCTGCCGATCGGCCAGCGTCTGGCCCGCGCACTGAATGCGCGGCTGATCGTGGTGCCGGGGGCCGGCCACAATCTGCCGGTCGACCGGCCGGAACACGCGACGCGGGCGCTGCGCGATGCGCTCGCCATGACCCGCTGACTCAACAAGGATTTTGCCTGGATGCTGACAACCCTTCTTGCCTTCCTGGTCGCACTCGGCGTGCTGGTCACGTTCCACGAGTTCGGTCACTACTGGGTCGCCCGACGCCTTGGCGTCAAGGTGGTCCGGTTCTCCATCGGCTTCGGCAAGCCGCTGGTGACCTGGCGGCGCGGCGAGACCGAGTGGGCGCTGGCACCGATCCCGCTGGGCGGCTATGTGAAGATGCTCGACACCCGCGAGGACGTGGCCGTACTGCCGGAGGAGCGGGCGCGGGCGTTCGATCTGCAGCCGGTCTGGCACCGGATCGCCATCGTGGCGGCCGGGCCGGTTGCCAACATGCTGCTGGCGGTGGTGCTGACCTGGCTGACCCTGCTCAATGGCGTCGAAGGCATCCGCCCGGTCATCGGCATGGTGGCGCCGGACACGCCGGCGGCCATGGCCGGGCTGCGCGCCGGACAGTCGGTGGTGTCGATCAATGGCGAAGCGGTCGAGGACTGGCAGCAACTGCGGCTGCAACTGGTGGACGGCGTGACCGATCGCGGCTCGCCGCTGGTGGTCGGCATCAGCGATGGCGGCGTCGAACGCAAGGTGAGCATTCCGCCAGCCCAGCTGGCCAATCTGGACATCGAACGCGGCATCGGGCCGTTCGGCCTGTCGCCGCTGCGGCTGACCACCCGGCTGGCCTATATCGAGGCCGGCAGCGCCGCCGACCGCGCCGGGCTGCGGACCGAGGACACCGTGCTGGCCGTCAATGGCGTGGCACTGGACGGTGACTGGACACGGCTGGTGACCGCCGTGCTGCACAGCGGCGGCAAGCCGCTGGCGCTGACGGTCGAGCACAGTGGCGCCGCGCCGCGCACGGTCAACGTCACGCCGCAGCGTGCCACGCCGGACGGTCCGTGGCGGCTGGGCATTGCGCCGGCACCGGACGCCGACTGGATGAACGGGCTGCAGTTCCGCCGCGATCCCGGCCTGCTGGGCGGGATCGGCGAAGCCTTCACCCAGACCTGGCAGTCGGTATCGCTGACCACGCGGATGATCGGACGCATGGTGACCGGAGACGTGTCACCGGCCAGCATCAGCGGGCCGATCACCATGGCCGACTACGCCGGCAAGAGCGCGCGCGCCGGCTGGGAAGCCTTCCTGGATTACATGGCCTTGATCAGCATCAGCCTCGGCGTACTCAACCTGCTCCCCATTCCGCTGCTGGACGGCGGGCATTTGCTGTATTATGCGGCCGAGATCATTCGTGGTCGGCCGCTGTCTGCGCGAGCGCAGGAAATCGGCCGCCGCATCGGGTTCTCGGCACTGGCCGCCCTGATGTTATTTGCTTTTTTCAACGACATAACCCGTCTTTTTGCGGGATAACCGCCACCTTATGAAATTGACACACATTGCCGCGGCCGTCATCGGGCTGATCGCGCTGCCGGCCTGGGCCGTAGCGCCCTTTGTTGTCCGTGACATCCGGGTCGAGGGCTTGCAACGCACCGAGCCCGGCACGGTATTCAACTACCTGCCGCTCAAGGTGGGGGATACGTTTACCGACGATCGGGCCGAATCCTCCATCAAGGCGCTGTTCGCCACCGGCTTCTTTAATGATGTCCGGGTGGAGACCGAAGGCGACGTGGTTATCGTGTCGGTTGACGAGCGCCCGGTCGTTGCCCAGTTGAGCATCAACGGTTCCAAGGAGTTCGACAAGGAACAGTTGAAGAAGGCCCTGAAGGAAAACGGTCTCGCCGAGAGCCGGATTTTCGACCAGGCGCTGCTCGACCAGGCCGTCCAGGAACTCAAACGGCAGTATTTCAGCCGGGGCAAGTACTCGGTCGAAATCAAGCCGTCGGTCAGCAAGCTCGATCGCAACCGGGTTGCCGTCACGCTCGATATCAGCGAAGGCGCTGCCGCGCGCATCAAGCAGATCACCTTCGTCGGCAACAATGCCTACGATGCCGACGATCTGACCGACCAGATGCAGCTGTCGACCCCGGGCTGGTTCTCGTGGATCACCAAGGACGACCAGTATTCGAAGCAGAAGCTGACCGGTGACCTGGAGAAGCTGCGCTCGTTCTATCTGAACCAGGGCTACTTCGAGTACAACATCGACTCGACCCAGGTTTCCATCAGCCCGGACAAGAAGGACATGTTCATTACCGTGAACATGACCGAGGGCAAGAAGTACAAGGTGACCGACGTCAAGCTGGCCGGTGACCTGATCGTGCCCGAGAGTGAACTGAAGCCGCTGCTGGTCATCCAGCCGGGCGAAGTGTTCACCCGCGACAAGATCAACCAGTCGGTTACCGCGCTGACCGATCGCCTCGGCCAGGACGGCTATGCGTTCGCCAACGTCAACGCCGTGCCGGAAGTGAACAAGGAAAAGGGCGAAGTCGCCTTCACCTTCTTTGTCGACCCGGGCCGCCGCACCTATGTGCGCAAGATCAACGTGACCGGCAACACCCGGACCCGCGACGAAGTCGTGCGCCGTGAAATGCGCCAGATGGAAGCCGGCTGGTACGACGCCAAGAAGATCAAGCGCTCGAAGGAACGCCTCGACCTGCTTGGATACTTCACCGACGTCAACGTCGAGACCCCGGCCGTGCCCGACACCGCCGACCAGGTCGACGTGAACTTCAAGGTGACGGAAAAGCCGACCGGCAACGTGACGCTGGGCGCCGGCTACGCGCAGGACGAAGGTCTGATCCTGTCCGCCGGGATTTCGCAGTCGAACTTCTTCGGCTCGGGCAAGGCCGTCAGCGCGTCGTTCAACACGTCGAAGCTGAACCGCTACCTGAACTTCTCCTTCACCGACCCGTACTTCACCGAAGACGGCGTGTCGATCGGCTACGATGCCTACTATCGTCGCTACTCGCCGAACGAGACCAATACCCAGCAGTACCGCACCGACACCGTCGGCGCCGACGTCCGCTTCGGGATTCCGATCACCGAATACGACACGATCAACACCAGCCTCGGTGTCGAGCAGACCAAGGTCAAGGTCTTCGACAGCAGCCCGAGCCGCTACAAGAAGTATGTTGATGACTTCGGCACCAACAACCTGAACTATCTTTGGAAGGTAGGCTGGGCACGCGACACGCGCGACAGCTACCTGTGGCCGACCACCGGCCGCATTTCGCGCATCAACTACGAAATGTCGGTCCCGGGCAGTGACATCAACTACATGCGCCTGGTTGGCAGTCAGCAGACGTTCTTCCCGCTGACCAAGCGGCTGGTGCTGGCGCTGAATGGCGAACTGGGTGCGGTGCAGAGCTACGGCAAGACCGATTCGGTGCCGTTCTTCCAGAACTTCTACCTGGGTGGTATCGGTTCGGTGCGCGGTTACGAGAACGCGTCGATCGGCAAGAAGGACGAGAATGACGATGCCTACGGTGCAACCCGTCGTGCCATCATCAATGCCGAACTGCTGTTCCCGTTCCCGGGCATGAAGGATGACAAGACGCTGCGTGCGTCGGCGTTCTTCGATGCCGGTACGCTGTGGGGCGGCGATGGTTCGACCGCAACCTGGCGTGACAATGTGCGCTACTCTACCGGTCTGGCCCTGTCGTGGCTGTCGCCGATGGGCCCGATGAAGTTCAGTTACGCGTTCCCGCTGAAGAGTGAAGACAGCGGTGAAAACAAGGATAATCTGCAGCGCTTCCAGTTCTCGCTGGGCACAACGTTCTGACCTGAGGGGGATGCATGAATCTGTCCCGCATTTTGCTGCCGATGCTGGCGTTGACCATTGCGATGCCGGCCCTGGCCGATTTCAAGATGGGTTACGTCAATATCGAGCGCCTCTACCGCGAGGCGGCGCCGGCCGTCGCCGCGCAGAAGCGGCTTGAGCAGGAGTTCGCCGGTCGCGATGGCGAACTCAAGCAGCTGGCTGACAAGGCCCGCGACCTGAAGCAGACGCTCGACAAGGGCAAGCTCAGCGCGAACGACCGCAAGTCGAAGGAGCTCGATCTGGTCTCCATCGAGCGGGAGTTCCAGCAGAAGCAGGGCCAGTTGCGGGCGGAGTTCACCACGCGCCGGAACGAGGAATTCGCTTCGGTGCTGGACCGTGCCAACCAGGCGGTGCTCGACATCGCCAAGAAGGAAGGTTACGACCTGATCGTGCAGGAAGCGGTTTACGTCAACCCGAAGCACGATCTGACCGAACGCATCCTGAAGGCGATGGACAACTGAGCACTGTGCGTACGGTGCAACACGCGGCCGGCCTAGTCGGCCGCGGTTTTTTTGCAAGGCCATCATGCTGACCCTGAACGATCTGGTCGCCCGGCTGGGCGGCGAACTGCATGGTGATGGCGAACGGGTCATCACCGGCGTGAACACGCTGTCCGCAGCCGCGGATGGCGATATCGCCTTCGTGACCATCAAGCACGCCGCACAGGCGGCGACCAGCGCCGCTGCGGCGCTGATCGTCCCGACCGCACTGGCGGGCACGCTGGCACAGCCGCATGTCGCCGTTCGCGATCCGCAGTTGTACTTTGCCCGTGTCGCCACGCTGTTTCACCCGCTGCCGGTCGCGGTGCCTGGCGTGCATCCTTCCGCCCATGTCGCCGCCAGCGCCCGCGTGGCGCCGGATGCGCAGATCGGGCCGAACGTATTTGTCGGCGAAAATGCCGTTATCGGCCATGGTGTCATACTGTCGGCCGGCGCCTGCGTCGGCGACGGGGCGGTCATCGGCGACGGCACGCTGCTGTATGCGCATGCGGTGGTCGAGCACCATTGCGAGATCGGCCTGCGCTGCATCCTGCATCCGGGCTGCGTGATTGGCGCCGACGGCTTCGGCAACGCGTTTGCCGGCGACCACTGGGAAAAAATTCCGCAGATCGGCCGCGTGCTGATCGGCAACGACGTCGAGATCGGCGCCAACACCACGGTCGACCGTGGTGCACTGGGCGATACCGTGATCGAGGACGGTGTCCGCCTCGACAACCTGATCCACATCGCGCACAACTGCCGGATCGGCAAGCACACTGCCATGGCGGCCTGCGTCGGCGTGGCCGGCAGCACCCGCATTGGCGCGTACTGCCTGATGGGCGGGGCGGCGATGATTTCCGGCCATCTCGATATCGGCGACCGGGTGCAGGTCTCCGGCGGTACGCTGGTGGCCAAATCCATCCGCACCCCCGGCGTCTATACCGCCGTCTACCCGCTGGCCGAACATCGCGACTGGCTGACCAATGCCGCGCGGGTGCGCCAGATCGGCAGCCTGTTCGACCGCATGAAGGCGCTGGAGCAAGAACTTGACGCCCTGAAGCGCCGGGACGGCAGCGGCGAATGAACACCAGTGCCACGGTGCTGTGCCAACCGTTGGCAGCAACTTACGAATTCAAGACAGGAAGACCCTCATGAGCGACGTCTCCAACCATATCGACATCCGCGGCATCATGAAGCTGCTGCCCCATCGCTATCCGTTCCTGCTGGTCGACCGCGTGCTGGACATCGAAATCGGCAAGCGTATCCGGGCGATCAAGAACGTGACCGCCAACGAACAGTTCTTCGTCGGTCACTTCGAGCAGTACCCGGTCATGCCGGGCGTGCTGATCATCGAAGCGCTGGCGCAGGCCGCCGGCATCCTGGCCATCAAGACCCATGATGGCGACGTGCGCCAGGAAAATGCGCTGTACTTCTTCGTCGGCATCGACAACGCCCGCTTCAAGCGCCAGGTGGTGCCGGGTGACCAGCTGGTGTTCGAAGTGGAAATGCTCCGCGTCGCCCGCGGTATCGGCAAGTTCTCCGCCCGTGCCCTGGTCGATGGCGAAGTCGCCTGCGAAGCCGAACTGATGTGTGCCCGCCGGGAGATCTGACATGTCGATTCACCCTACGGCCCTGATTGACCCCGCCGCGCAGATCGACACTGATGTCGAGATTGGCGCGTACGCGGTCATCGGTCCGCACGTGAGTGTCGGCAAGGGCAGCAAGATCGGTCATCACACCGTGGTCGAAGGCCATACCCGCATTGGCGAGAACAACACCGTGTTCCCGTTCGCCTCGCTGGGCCAGGCGCCGCAGGACAAGAAATACGCCGGCGAGGAAACCCGCCTCGAAATCGGCAACGGCAATACCATCCGCGAATTCTGCACCCTGAACCTCGGCACGGTGCAGGACGTGGGCGTGACCCGGGTCGGCAACGACAACTGGATCATGGCCTACGTGCATATCGCGCATGACTGCCAGGTCGGCGATCACTGCATCCTGGCCAACAACGCCACGCTGGCCGGTCACGTGACCCTCGGCGACTGGGTGGTGCTTGGCGGCCTGACCGCACTGCACCAGTTCTGCCATGTCGGCGCCCATGCCATGACGGCCGGCGGCTCGATCGTGGTGCAGGACATTCCGCCGTACGTGATGGCCGCCGGCAACCATGCGTCGCCGGTCGGCATCAACAGCGAAGGGCTGAAGCGTCGCGGGTATTCCGCCGAGGCGATCAAGGCCATCCGCATGGCGTACAAGCAGCTCTACCGCAACGGACTGAGCTTCGACGATGCGAAGGCGCAGATCGCGAAGGGGTCGGAAACGGTGACCGAGCTGGCTCTTTTCAACGAATTCTTCGCCCGGACCACGCGCGGCATCATCCGCTAAACCATGACGCTTTTTCACCGCACGACTTCCTTTCGAGTAGCCATGGTCGCTGGCGAAGCCAGCGGAGACGGCCTGGGTGCTGCCCTGATGGCGGCGCTGAAGGCGCTGCATCGCGACATCGAGTTCGTCGGCATCGGCGGACCCCGGATGCAGGGGGAGGGGCTGAACAGCCTGTACCCGCAGGAGGCGCTGGCCGTGCGCGGCTACGCCGAAGTGATCCGCAGCCTGCCGCGCCTGCTGCGCATCCGCCGTGGCCTCAAACGCGCGCTGCTCGATGAACGCCCGCACGTGTTCATCGGCATCGACGCACCCGATTTCAACCTCGGGCTGGAAACCGCACTCAAGCGTGGCGGTGTGCGCACCGTGCACTACGTCAGTCCGTCGATCTGGGCATGGCGCGGCGAACGCATCCACAAGATCAAGCGCGCGGTCGACCATGTGCTGGCGCTGTTCCCGATGGAAGCGCCGCTGTACAAGGCTGCCGGCGTGCCGGTCACCTATGTCGGCCATCCGT
Source organism: Microvirgula curvata (assembly GCF_054781615.1). Taxonomy (NCBI): domain Bacteria; kingdom Pseudomonadati; phylum Pseudomonadota; class Betaproteobacteria; order Neisseriales; family Aquaspirillaceae; genus Microvirgula; species Microvirgula curvata. Next base: position 352,631 of record NZ_BAAGUB010000036.1, read on the forward strand.
ATGCCGACAACTTCGACCTGGAACCGGACCGCGAAGCGGCGCGCAAGGTGCTGCGCGTGGCGCAGGACGTGCCGGTGTTCGCCGTGCTGCCCGGCAGCCGCGTGTCCGAAGTCGACTACATGGCGCCGCTGTTCATCGCCACCATGCGCCGGCTGCTGGCCTCACGCCCGGATGCCCAGTTTGTGGTGCCGATCGCGACCCGTCCGACCATGGAACGCTTCCGCCACCACCTTTACGCCGAAAAGGCCGAAGACCTGCCGATCCGCGTGCTGTTTGGCCATGCGCGTGAAGCGATGGTCGCTTCCGACCTGGTACTGGCCGCCAGCGGCACGGCAACGCTGGAAGTGGCGCTGGCCAAGCGGCCGATGGTCATCAGCTACAGGGTGTCCAACAGCACGTATCGGCTGGTGAAAAAGAAACTGCGCCTGCCGTACGTGGGCCTGCCGAATATCCTGTCCGGCCGCTTTGTCGTACCGGAGCTGCTGCAGGATGACGCAACCGCCGACAACATCGCCCAGGCCGCACTGAACGCGCTGGACGACCCGCGCTACCGCGAATGGCTGTCGAAGCGTTTTGCGAGCCTGCACCGCGAGCTGCAGCGCGACGGCGCCAGCCTGGCCGCGCGCATCGTGCTGCAGATCGCCGGCGTCGGCTCACGCTGATCCCCGCCAGGCCCCGCCGCTACTGGCTTGCGGGGCTTGACGGCGGCGGCGGCAGTCTTTATTATTCGCACCCTCAGTCAGCGAACGATTCGCGGCTCGGGACAGTTTATGGAATGCCGATTCATCGACATTCCGCAGGTCAGGTTGCCGTTGTAGCTCAGTTGGTAGAGCAACTGATTCGTAATCAGTAGGTCGAGTGTTCGATTCACTTCAACGGCACCAGTAAAATCAAGGGGTTAGCGATTTTTCGCTAACCCCTTTTCATATGTGACGGGTTTTTGCTGCAATTATGCTGCACTTCCCAAGCTATACCCTGTATCCAACCAAGGAACAGGAATATGGCAACCATCACTCATCGCGGTCCGCATCAGTATCAAGTCACCATTCGTCGCAAAGGTTTTCCTGCGCAAATCAGGACGTTCGAAACAAAACGGGAGGCGCAAGTTTGGGCCAATACCATCGAGTCGGAGATGGCTCGGGGTATCTTCGTTGATCGTTCGGAAGCCGAGCGCACCACGTTAGGGGAGGCGCTTCAGCGTTACGCCCGGGAGGTAACACCTCGAAAGAAGAGTGCGGCAAAGGAGCTCAACACCCTTCGCAAATGGCTTGCCCATCCCCTGGCTACGAGAACTTTGGCTTCGCTCCGGAGTGCTGACTTTGCCGCTTATCGTGATGTCAGACTGAAAGAAGTCGGTGCGAACGCGGTGCGTCTTGAGTTGGCGCTCATGTCGCATTTGTTCACGACGCTGCGTAGTGAGTGGAGTATCCCCGTTGATAATCCTATTACGTCCATTCGCAAACCGGAGCTGCCGCCAGGACGAAGCCGCCGCCTGGTCGACGATGAGGAGGCACGTCTGTTTGCCGCAGCAAGCAATAGCATGACTCCATCGCTTTTGCTTGCAATCCAGCTCGCCATTGAAACCGGGATGCGCGCAGGGGAAATGGTGCAACTGACATGGAGGCAAATCGACCTGGCAGCCAAAGTCATCAGATTACACAGGACCAAGAACGGTGCCGCACGAATCGTGCCTCTGTCCGAAAAGGCCGAGAGGTTGCTATGTGTTCTTCCATGTCCGCTAGACCGCAGTACGCGACTCATGACGTTTCATGACTCGAACGGCTTGTCTGCAGCCTTTCGGCGGGATTGCGTGCGAGCAGGCATTGAAGGGTTGTGTTTCCACGACTTGCGGCATGAAGCAGCCTCCAGAATGGCACCGAAGATGGAGGTCGCAACGCTGGCAAAAGTCATGGGGTGGAAAACTTTGCAGATGGCAATGCGCTACTACAATCCAACCGATGCAGAGCTGGTTCATGCCGTACGGAAGGCAAAGGCAGTGTAACAAGCGCCATTTCAATGAGCCTTGTGCCCACCTGACTATGTCGTTTGCCCACTTACAGCAGATTTCCCTTGGCCTGTTGAGTAAAATTTGCTTGCCGGAGCTTCTTACTTGTTAGCAAAGAGCGTTGATTGCTCATAAAGAAAGACCGGGAATTTTCCCGGTCTTAAGTCCCGCAATCTCTATGAGTGGCTGCCTGCGTCTTCGCAGCCTGGCCGCCAAAGGCCAGGGATTATCATCCTTCCTGCTGCTAAGCGGAGAGTGAACTAGGTTTGACCTCTGTAGTTCAGGACGCCTCTCCCTTTAGTGGATATTGCCGCTAAGCGCGGAAACTCTTCGGGGAGACTGTAGTTTTGGGTGCGGTACGAAAGAATACAGCCTGACGCACCACAGTGCACACCGTACCCGCACTAGGCGGCACAGGGTAAAGACGATTCAAATTGCTCTTGGACTGCATATACATCGGCTGGCTCAATGAAAATCCTATGAGGCTGTTGATGATGTAGATAGTGCGGTAGACAAGGCTGCTACCTGTCGACGTGACGAAATCATCTTCACTCTTCTAGTCATTCCCTAGCAGGCCGAGTGCTTGCCTTGCTTCAATAGTTCGATGAGCTGCGTCTTAGCCGTTTGTACGGGCAAGCCAACACGCTCATAGAACTCGGCAAAGGGCAGGATGTGCAGGGTAGAGCAATCAGAATCGCGCCTTGGACTGACACCGGTCCTGCCGGGGCGTGTCAGTCAGCTGCATCCCGTAAGTCTTCGTCGCCCATTTGCATGGTTGCAATCAGATGCTTGATGCGTTCACGGTCTTGTCGTGCTAGGCGGCCGAAGGTGAGTATCAGGTCCGCAAGCTCATCATCTTCGCAATAGAGATATGCCGTAGGCACCGATAACACATGCGCCAGTTTAGCTGCGATGTCAAATGGTGGTTCATGTGCACCCGTTTCATAGCGGCTAATCCTTGCACTTGCAGTTCCCTCATCCAGGCCAATTTCGATGCCCAGGCGGTCCTGGGGCATGGCTGCCCGTTGTCGTGCTTCACGCAAGCGATGGCCAAGGACGGTAGCTGGCTGTTTTCTTACCATCCTGCGATATTCGTAGGATGGACTTGCAATATCTCTACGTAATTCGTAGAATTAAACGTCATTTATTGATGGTGGAAGGATGCGTGTTGGGTCGGATGGGTGTCCGCTCCCAAATCGAGCCGCTGCCAATTTCAGCAGCGTGCGTGCTCCCCTATCTAGGTACCGGCCTTGCTCAAGTCGCCGGTGTATCGTCTATCCCTCTTGAATAGTTGAATATGTTTGAACTCATCATGGCTGGGGCCAACCTCCTAGGGTGGTCTGCGGCAATGGCATTCAGTATCACGCTTCACTTATCCCAGACGTATTATCCGAACGTTAACCTGAATGACGTCGACACAGTGACGGCGGTTAGCGCCTATAAGGGAGGGCCGTGGTTCTCGACGTGCAATGCTGAGGGTGTGGCAGTTCCATACGCGCGGAATTGGCCGGAAACTGTCCGCCAGGGGAGACAGGAAGTTGTCCTGCCTCCAGAGCCGGACAAGACGGTCGGGCAGGCCTACATCTTTACGAAGATGAAATGCAAGGGCAAGCCGGAAGAGCGCGTGTTGCTCGTAGACCAAGATTACCGGGCCGTCTCTCGCCTCGCCGAAGGCCATACGCTGACCACGCAAAGCTTCTACGGGATGAGGCCAGACCAGCGTCCGAAGTGGTTTGGGCAAGTAATCCAGCGTATCGAACGTGCGGCATCACAGAATCCGAGCGCGAAGCAGGTGCTCGACGACATCACAGCGTACGAGTCACAACTCCAGAACGAAGCTGCGGCGTCAGGTAGCCATCAAGCAGTACAAGCGGACGTCGCCAATAAAACAACTCCCACTAGCTGGGGTGAATAGTTATCGCGAAAAGGGAATTGTATTTTACTGTGCTTTTTATTTTGTGGTCATTCGAGGCTGGGGGTGGCATTCTGAGAAAATTTGCAGCCAGGAGCGGTTACTCGGAAAGCACTTTTGTACTCCAGACTGAGCAAACGACCATCAGTTTTGTGCCATCTTTCGAGAAGTGATAGGCACTTACCCTGCTGCAGGCTGGCCTTTTCTCATGCTTAAGTTTGTCCAGTGCGCGGACGAGACTGGCCTTAAAGTTGCGCATATGTGATTCATAGCCAGATAGCTGATATAAGCGCATAACTGGTAGCCATTGAGGTCCCGAGTGGCTGGCGTAGAAGCTTGCCAGCCAGCCCATGAGTCCGTCATAGCTCACTGCTTCTTTGTCGACAGCTGTCCAGGCTCCGGGCCCAAATAGCTCTGCAACGGATTCTGTGACTCGCAGTAGCAGTATGTCACTGCCCTTAAAGCCCTCCCCGACTTCTCCATCGGCAAAGCTCACTGTGAGTAGCTTTGGGACCTCAAGATTCAGTCGGTTGAAGCGCAGCCGCATCTGGGCGAAGCTCAAGCGAAGCAGGCTGGCCCGGATGGCCTTGTGGGTGTCCAGGCTGTAGCTGCCGCCCATGTGAGTGGCAAACTCGTAAAATGAGGTGCGGATGTGATGTGTGCACGCTTCAGGTGAGAGTGGTCTCTCCCGATAGTAGTCCAGGCAGGTTGCATAGACCTGGCGGTCGAACTGGCAGAGCTCATACCCACTGAAGGTCAGGGTCACATTCTGAAAGGTCACAATCACTTTTTCTGCTATCAGAAGGGTCTGGTCACCTGCCAGCACCTTGGCATTCTCAGTTTGGACACTGCGGCAGGAGGAGAAGAGGGCGGACCGCAGGAAGGCATTTGGTAGGGCCTGGGACATAGCGGACCAACTGGGGAGATAGACATCGGCGCCTCGGCAAGTAGCCTGACGGCGACGTGCCGTTCGTACTTCTTCCGCTGTGGCATCCGATGGGAGCATGGCGATTGCTGGTTCGACAGCCTCCTTTTTTGCCTTACGCTCGATGTTGCCAGCAATGCGGTCAAGACGCTCTGCAGCTTCCAGAACGGTCAATTGCTGGTCTGGCGCAGCGGTGAGAGCGGCATCAGAGGCTCGGCGCGCCAGCGCTCGTAGCTCGTTGACCTGGTCCTGGGTGGCTTTTGGTGCAGTCTGCTTATTCATTATTGCTGTTTGGCCTTTTGAACAAAGAGCTCCCTCAACGTCCGTATCATCTTGGAACCGATTGTCCCTCGACTTTTGCAAGAATCGTAAAACTGTGCGTGAAGCGAGGATGGGATGCGGACAGCGAGCTGGAGCGTACTGGAGGAGTGACGGGAAGTTTTTTGGCGGTTCATAATCTACATACATTAATTGAGACCCCTGTGTATATACAAAATTGGCCTGAATTATTTCGCCAAAGGCAGTATTGCATAGCCATCTCAGGTAAAAGGAGAACTAAAAGCGGCTAGGTTTTTTCTGGAGAGGGTTGTGCTTGTGGTCTGCATCGGTTGTGCTTGGGGTCTGCATCGATTTTGCTTGGGGGCGGCATCGATTTTGCTTGGGGGCGGCATCTCCTTTGGCTTAGAAAAGAAGAAAAATCCATCTGAATACGGGGTGTTTTCGCACGTATATACGCCCGACTAGTATTTATAGACTTTGTAGTATCGTTAGCCCAGTTAGCCAGGCTTGGAGGCTGGTGAGGTGCTGCGTAATTGAAGAGCTTCTGGCGGCGTGGAACGGGAGGCTGCCGGCTTGTGCTCACAGACCGGAAAAAGCAACTGTCCCCACAAGGTGATTTCAGTCTGCCGGCCGCTGGTAATCTAATAATCTCTTAATCCTCACCATCGCTATCCCCCTGGCTCTGCGCCTCATCTTGTAAAAAGGAAACGCATGTGGAAAACAGCGATTCGCTGCCCAAGACGAGCATCATGCAACGCACAGCCCCCGTTAGCAATGCTGACAGACCTGAATGCCGGGCCGATACCGGCCCGCCTGGCTGCCAGGTCCGCATGATAAGGGGTACGTAAAACACGCTTCGGGAGGAGCAGTGGAGGCACGGCGGCAGGCGTCATTGAGAAGAGCATCTTGAGCGAAGCTATGTTGGCTTAACCTCGGTCGCCACCACGATTGGCCTGCCGGTTAAGCCATATGTCCGCAACCAAACTGAAACAAGGGCGAGTGCATAAGCAAACGGCCTGGCGCTGGTCAGCAAGATGTAAGCGCCCGGCCAACCACTCTTGAGGCCATGTTCAGTCCTGCTTAGTGTCCACCTCTTTTTGGTGGGCACCATGCCGAAGACCGATCTCTCCTCTTTACGCCAACGGCACTCTTATCCCAAATCCCTCAAGGCCCGAATCGTCGCCGAGCGTGCCCAGCCCGGCGCCTCCATCGCGGTAGTCGCGCTGCCGCACGGCATCAATTCCATCTGCTGCACAAATGGATTCGTCTCGACCGCGCTCGCTCTCAGGCAAGCGCGCGGGCATTCGTGCCAGTCGGAGTGCTACCAGCCATGATGCCCACGAGCCGCTCAATCGAGATCCGCCTGCAACGCGGCGAGGTTCTGGCGACGGTGTCATGGCCAACCAGCGAAGCGCCTGCCTGCGCGAGTGGCTACGATGATTCGCGTTGACACCATCTGGCTGGCCACCGCACCACTAGATATGCGGGCTGGTGCCGATACGGTGGGCGTCCGGGTAATAAGCATGCTGATTGTGCCAGAAATTTTTGGCTCAGCCGCCGCTATGCGCCGGCTGAGTTTGGCCAGAAGCCACCCATCGCCGCGTCTCTCTCTAATGGCAGTTCCTCAGCCGAAGCAGAAGTTCATGTCTGGCTGATCAATGACACCTTAGCGTTGTAAAGCCGCCTTTTAACAGTCGACGGGTTAATGGCTGGTTTACATTGAACTCGGGCAGGCTCTGATGAAAAGTGAGCAGGTGTGGACACTACTGAAGTTAACTATTTAGCTGTGGCGGCTTTGCATCCTGCGGCGGTAATCCACCGGGGTCAGACCCATGGCCTGTATGAAGGCCCGTCGGAAAGCGGTTTCATCACCATAACCACACTGGCTGGCCACCTGCTTGATGCCGATGCCCGGCGTACCCAGCAACACGCAGGCCGTTTCGATGCGGACGCGGGTGATAAAGGCTTTGGGTGACTCACCGGTCAGTTGCTTCAGGCGGCGGTGCAAGGTGCGCTCACTCAGGTGCAATGCCTGGGCCAAGGCCTCCGCCGTTATCCCGGGCTGGGCATGGCGGATGATTTGCTCTGCCTGCAAAAGCAGGGGGTTGGTAGTGTTGACGAAGCCACGCGGGGCATACAGCAATTGGGGCAAGGGCAGGCTATCGGCTACCGCAATGTCTGCGGCCAGTCGGGCCAGTTCCGGGCCGGCCAGTCGCCGGATGACATGCAGGGCCAGATCCACCCAGGAGAGCGGACCTCCCGTGGTAATGATGCCATCTTGCTCCTCCATTGCACTACCCCACACATGGCCGGCAGCAGGAAAGCGCTGCTTGAATACATGGTGTAACCACCAAGTGGTGGTACAACGACGCCGGTCGAGCAAACCGGCCTCTCCCAGCACAAAGGTGCCAGCACAGGCGCCGCCAATCAGCACGCCATCTTGATGGCGGGATGACAGCCAGCGAGCAGCCTCCGCTTGTGCCTCGGCATGCGGGGGCAAGCCGTCAGGCCCCAGTGCCATGCCGGCAATCAAGATGGCATCGTAGGCGGTTTCTGTATCGAATGTCGCATCAACCGGAATCAACCGAGATTGTGGATCGCGCAAGGGCTGGCCATCGGCACTGACAATACTGGTATGAAACACCGGACCCGGCATGCCTGCCAGTCCCACCTCCACCCCAGGTGGCGGATTGTGGCTAGCCTGATTGCAGATCCAGAACATGTCCGCCAAGCCGCTGATGGCGGATAACAAACTGCCTTCCAGTGCCACGATTGCGATCTGCATCACCTTCTCCATTGCCTGTTTGGCGAATTTTCCATGAACAATGTCAAATTCGCCATCTTATTTACCTTCATCCTCCCGGCTACACTGTATGACATTGATCCACCAGGATAAAAGAAATGTCACAAGCAAATGATCCAAAAGGATTTTCAAGCAAAAATTCCAGCGCACGCCCCCCCTATGACTGGAAGCAGAAACTGCTTGCCCTTGTCGGTGTGGTATTGACACTGGCAAGCTCTCCGGGCCAGGCCGCGCCCGCCATCCGCAATATTGTGTTGGTGCATGGCGCATTCACCGATGGCTCCAGTTGGGGGCAAGTCATCAGCAGATTGCAGAGCCTGGGTTATCACGTCAGCGCAGTACAAAACCCACTGACGTCCTTGGCTGACGATGTTGCTGCCACCGAAAAAGTACTGCAGCGGCAAAGGGGAGATGTGCTACTGGTTGGCCACTCCTGGGCCGGAGCGGTTATCACGCAGGCGGGCAATGCCCCCAATGTGAAGGGCCTGGTCTACCTGTCGGCCCTGGTGCCGGACAGTAATGAATCAGTAAGTGACCTGCTGACGCGCTTGCACGCTCCCATGGGCGGACTTGCTGCCGATGAGCATGGCATGCTCTGGCTGGACCAGCCAGTCCAGTTTCGCCAGGTGATGGCCGCTGATGTGCCCATCAAGCAGGTGCGACTGTTGGCCGCTGTACAGCAACCCATCGCCATGTCCAGCTTTGGCAGCAAGATCGGGCATGTCGCATGGCGCGACAAGCCCAGCTGGTATGTGCACACCACGCGTGACCAGGCATTGCAGCCCGAGGTACAGCTACGTATGGCCAGGCAAATCAGCGCCACTATCTGGTCGGTGCCATCCAGTCATCTCTCCATGATTTCCCGCCCGGCGGCCATCGCCAGCCTGCTGGATCAGGCAGCCAGAGCAGCCAGTCGCTAACACCTCTCCCATCAAGAGACTCCTATGAACATTTTGCATATTGATGCCAGCATCCTTGGCGAACATTCCATCACCCGTGACTTGGCTGCTGCCGTGGTGCAGCAGCTGCAAGCCACGCGCCCTGAAGCCCGGCTTGTCTACCGCGATGTGGTGCAGCAGGAAATCCGCCATCTGACCGGTGCCATCGCAGCCGGATTCCGGCCTAGCGGCGTGACCACGTTTGACGAGGCCACGCTGCAGGAACATCAATTATCGGAGTTGCTGCTTGAGGAGCTCATGGCCAGCGATGTCATCGTAGTGGGCACCCCCATGTACAACTTCTCCGTCCCCAGCCAGCTCAAGGCATGGCTGGATCGCCTGGCCCAGGCGGGGCGAACCTTCCAGTACACCGAACGCGGCCCTGTTGGTTTTGCCGGTGGCAAGCGAGTGATTGTCGCCTCGGCCCGGGGTGGTTTCTATGCTGCAGGCCCGCTGGCGTACATGGACTTCCAGGAGGGCTATCTGCGCGCATTCTTCGGCTTTCTGGGTATCGACGATGTGCATTTTGTCCGTGCGGAAGGCGCATCGAAAGCCGCTGAAATCCGTGAGGCAGGCATTGCCAAAGCCAAAAGCGCCATTAACCGTAGCCTCGGCGGACTGTAAGTCACCTTTCATTACCGGAGAAAACGCATGCTATTTGCCATTACCCTCAACTACCTGCGTCCAGAGCAGGAAGTCCAAACACAACTGGAAGGCCACAAGACATGGTTAGCCGACAATATCCGGCAAGGCCCCATCTTGTTCGCAGGCCCGTTGGTCAGCGGCACGGGCGGATTTATCCTGGCACACGGCGAGCAGGAGACTGACATGCAGCAGATGATTGCAGCCGACCCCTTTGATATCCACCAACTGGCCAGCTTCAGCATTCAGGCCATTGCACCGGCAATCCGCGCCGAGCAATTCCCTCAGATATGGGCAAACGAAGCCAAGGCAGTGGCTTGAAGTACGGGGGTAAGTCCAGTCGACCCGCAGACAAGTTCACCCTTAGGCTGGATGGGGAATATCACCAGGACGGCTTCTCCCTTCTTGCTCCTTCCCCCTTTGGTGGGCAGCTGTTCACTGTAACGGATTGAGACGTATTGCGAGCTGCGATCGCTGTGGTGGATCAAAGAGGCGCGACTCGGCTGCCGCGCCCACAACGCTTGCTTCAGCGCATCAAGCACAAACTCGGTGTGCATGCTGCGGCTGACGCGCCAGCCAACGATAAAGCGGGCGAAGACGTCAACGACGAAAGCGACGTAGACGAAACCCACGGATAATGCCTTCATCGAGTCGTTCAACGGCAGTCTGCGGGATGAGTGCCTGAACGTGCATTGGTTTCTGTCGCTGGCTGACGCGCGTGACAAGATCGAGCGCTGGCGGCAGGATTACAACGAATTCAGGCCGCACAGTTCGCTGGGCGACCGGACTCCCAGCGAGTTCCGGCTAGCCCATCTTGAAGCCGGAAATCTCCAGCTTAGACCGCTCGGTTAGTCGGGAGGAGGTCAGAGGAGCTTCACATCCGGCTGAACTGAGAACCGAGCAATCGTCCCATTTCTCGCGCGCCATCGTTGCTGGTTAGCCCGTCATAATGCTTCTCTATGGTCGCCACCCGGTCGTTCAGTACCCGTGCGGCCGTTTTGTGAGTGCCGCCCTCTGCTTTCAAAATGGACGTGGCGACGATGTGTCGGAAGGCATGGGCCCTGAAACCTGAACACTGGGGGATGTACTTGGCCGTCAGCTCACATATCTTTGCGCTCAACTCCATCCAAGGTCGATGGGAAGTAGTCCCGCGCTCGAGTCTGGTCAGGAAGGCCAAGTCGGTGGGGGAGCGCAGTAGTTTGGGCCGATAGATGAACAGATAGCGTTCAAGGTCTGCCCAAGCAGACGATTGCACTTCGCTGTCATAGATGGAATCCCCAGCGGCACCGTTACGATTCTTGAACTTGGTTTTGGGAATGCAAATCCACCATGACCCATCAGTGCGTTGATAGAGTTCCCCTGTATTGTCCGGGCGCCATGTCAGGTGCGCCAGGTTCCTTCGACGAAGCGGGTTAGAGATGATGAGCTTGATAAGGGCGAGGTCTCTGGCCCAGATTGCTTCCAGAGAAGGAGAGCCTACGGGGCGGTTGGCGCGCATGCGTTGAATCATATCCACGATAGCTTCCATCGGCTGACGCAATTCGACAAGCTTGCGGATAGGCTCAAACGAGTCGCGTGAGACTTCGATTTCACTCTGGTAGGCCGATACCAGTTGCTCGGTCAAATCAAATTGCCGCTCACAGAATGCTGTCCAGCCTTCAGTGACGTATTGAGCGGGCAAGGTCGCCAGCATGCTGGGTTGCTGCCACAGGTAGCCAAAGCGTGGGCGAACCAGTGACCCAACGAATGCCAAAAACTGAGTGCTGCCCCGGTTGCGCGTCCCGACCCGCTCCTTGCACCAGTCTAGGTACTCCTCCAGAAAGTCAGGGACGGCCAGCCAGGCCAGCGTCTGTACGCTATCTATAGACAACCCCTTGCCGCCTCGTTCCTGGGGAAGAGACAGCCATCCAAGGTAGGAAGATGTTTTGTGCCAGGCAATCCGTGCTGAGGCGACTTCTCTGCCACCATGGAATGCCCACCAGTTTGCATCAGTGCTTGAGGATAGCGGACATGGAGAGAATCTCCACTTGCCACGCTTGGTCCGCTTTAAGGTGGGAACGGCTGCAGTCTTGTACGCCATGTATTTGTACCATTGCTGACGCAAGGGGGACTCCGGTTCCGGCTTGCAGCAGTAGTGCTGCTGGGTAAGCGCTAGGACCGTTTGATTGTATTGAATCGGGGCTGGCGGCCCGCCGAGTTGGGTTTTGTAACCCCGTGGCTTCACGCCGGCTAGGTTGATGAGACTGCTTCGCTCCAAGCCAAAGAACGCTTCGATGCGTATGAGATACTTGACACTGGATGGGCGCGGTTGCTTACCGAGCAGCCATCCCCTCAGCATGTCCTGAGGGACGCCGGCTTGTCTGGCAACGCGTTTCACGGGAGAGTTCGCGATGACACCCTTGAGAGCCTGGACGAACGGCGTACCTTTCTCTGCGGCCAATGCCTGCGCGGTGTCGTGCTCAATGATGGCGTCGCGCCATGGGCGAAAAGCGGCACGGGTGTTGGAGATGGAGCGTGACGAGCGTCCTTCCGCTTCAAGCATGCGAACAAGCCGCTCAATGGACTCTGGATGTTTGAGGCGCATTTCGTCGCCGACGACATCATCCAGGCGCATTTTGTTGGCGCGAAGGAAGTTGCGCAGGGCCGTTGCTCGATTGGCGGCCGTTTGTTCGTTCAGGCCTTCCAGTTGAATTTTTCGGGTTTGCTCGTCCAGTAGACGTTGGTAGGTAAGAGGCATGACCCTTCCATGGGCCCGCTTTTTCTTCTCTTTCGGCGTCTGCGAGGCTGTTAGAGACGCCGGAGTGAAATACCTGCAAAATTTGTAATAGTCTGTTTTTACGCGTTTTTTATTGTCCACTTTGCCTCTCCTTTGAAGTTGGAAGGAGGCAGTGGTGCAGGTATGGCTCGGTAGAAAAAAATGCAGGCATTAATCTGCTCGCTCTCGGTATAGCGCGGAGCGAGGGGGATGCCATTTCAAGCGTGTGCATCAGACGTGATTGTGCTGGTTACCATCAAGTAACCCTATGGTCGCAACTTAACTTGGGTCATGGCCTGAGACAGGCAAGCCGGTGGGGTGGGGTGTATGCCTTCCACGACTTGATGCGTGCCTGGCTTTCTAAAGGTATGCTGCAGTAATGGGTGCTTTTATGTGATTTTCATGGGGTGTGGCATGGACCTAACCAGAACTGATGTGACTGAAGGTGTGCCTACCAATGTGCCTACGAACCTAAATAGTGAGGCCAGTGTTCAAAGGAAAGGTTTTCGGGGGCAGTTGCCTCAGGATGAAGAACAGCTTGGCAAACCTGTGGTCGGACTAGAGCCATTTACCAGTGGACTCTTGGACTTATCCCGCCAGCAACGTAATCTCCTGCTTCTACGGCCCTTGTTCTTTCTCGAGTTGAACAAACAGCGCATTGGTTCCGATACGAATGGTGACCAAGGGCTATTCGAGGGAATTGATACTCACTATCTTGCCTTGTCGGTACTCGACTTCATGATGGAAGCGACAACCATTCAGATGGGATGTCTCTTTGAAGAGGCCCTCGACCACTTGAAGAAAGTGGCCCACTCCATGAAGCCTGCGTTGAGTGAGAAAAATGCGACAAGAGTGGCTGATGTTGTGCTTGACTCCCTCTGGAATCGGGGACGGGAATTCAGTTCTGATTATTTCGATGCCCCGACTCGGAGCACCAAGTTCATACGCTTCCGCCTAATTGAGGGGGAGCCCTCCGGTATCGAGGACCGGTACCACTACCGCCCTACACCGGAGGGCTATCTGGTCTACCTGGGGATGCTGGACCTCTCTGTGGAAGACTCCCAGGAGCTAATGGCCAAGATGCTCGACCTGTTGGTGCAGCGAGGGCGTTTTGAGGCCGCACTGGAAGTGGCGAAGCGGGCACGCAAGCTCTCCATAGAATATCGCCAGCTCATTCGAGACCGGCTCAGCAGGGCGTACCGGGCGCCTGGGTCTATCAACTGGTCTAGGGAGATGAGCGGTAAGCTCAATGATGCTCGCCAGCATGTGCAAGCTCGGCAAGCGGAAGACCAACGGATGGAGGAGTCCGTCAGGGATAACTTGGTTCGTGCCGAGGACCCCAGGGTCCGCCAGGATCTGCATACGCTCTTCAAGATGGTCCATAGTGCCGGTTTACTCCGCTCTCAGCTCGTGAGTGACATCACGGTGGCTCCTGAGAGATTCCTTGACGCGCAACGGGCCATGTTTCGAGCCCGCCGGCCTTCCGGTCTGCCTGACCTGGAAACGCGGCTCCTGCCACAGCTCTTGGACCTACCTGGGGACGTGTTGGTGGAGAAGGCCGATACCGTCATCAGTGGCCTCTACCCGCCCGCTTGGCCGAAAGTTTACGACCTCAACACGGTGTTTTCCCTCTTGCTGGAGCGTCGGGCGGAAGACACGGAACCCGAGGCCGACGATGGAGAGTTGGAACCCTTCCAGCCTATTCTGGACCAGTTTTCCCGGGAACTCATTGCCGGGGTGGAGGAGTGGCTGCGCCAGAAGTTTGCCTTGCCACAGCCCTACCGAGTCGAAGAGCTGTTGGTCTTAGCCCAATCCGATGGCCTTGACAATGTGCAGCGTCGGTGCTTGGTCCTGATTCTTTACCGCTGCTTTGCCCAATCCGAAACCCTCTACCCGCAACGCCGTGCCGAAGCTGAGGGTCGGTTCAAATTTGATGTGGCTGAGGGCGTCAATCTCACCTTCTATCCTTTAGGAGCGGCCCATGATGATGCTTGAGCCAACGGTCGAGAACGCTGCTCGTCTCGTGTACAAAGGGTTGCAGAGCAGCCAGTCGCCGGCAACTGACGGCCAGTACCGGGAGCTGCTGGGGCTCTACCGCGCCTTACCCAATTTTGCAGAAATGGTCCGCAGCATAGCAGCCGGCCTGGAATTGGATGTCTTGGACTTTAGCGAACGAGGCCTAATGCTGGCCCCTACCTCCAAGGACAGCCGCTTTGCAGTGCGTATGACCGACCTGAGGGCTGGGCTGAAACCTGACCAGAAGGCGGTGTTACTCCTCGCTCATGTGGCCATTGCTTCGGTGTTCTTCCCGACCACGGATGGTGTGGAGGACGACAACTATGTGCCGCCGCCGGCGAGCATCGGAGAGTTCCGCGATGCTCTCGGTACCCTAGCTCGGCATCTCAAGGAAGATGCTCAAGAGAACCCAGAAATTCCGCAGGAACTAGCCCCTGGCTGGGACCTTGTGTGCGCCTTACCTGGTGTTGTACCTTCCGCCCAGCGTGCCTCGCCCAATTCTGTCACTGGGCTGGTGAGCATAGCTCTTAATAATATGCAGCACGGCGGCTTAGTACGTCTTGACCGGGAAGCCAGCGAAGAAGCTCAAATGACTTATACGGCGACTCATCGACTGCGGGTCCAGTTGCGAGAGCTGACTTTGCGTGCGCTTTTCGAGCTCGCCCAATATGTGGTGACGACCAAGAGCGAGGTGGCCTGAGATGCAGAAAATCACGCGAATATACCTAGGGAACTATGGTGTACAGAGTGCCTGGTATGACGGTATCACCTTCAGCCTTGTGGACCCTACCACTGGTTTGCCTACCGACACCATCATCAACCTTGAAAACGGAGGAGGCAAGACAACGCTCTTGAGCCTCATCTTCTCCTGCTTCGAGACCCCTATTGAGCGCTTCCTTACCCATTTACAGAACAAGAACCACCGCTTTTCGGACTATTTCTCCCATGATGGGTTGCCGGGGGTGGTGCTCATCGAATGGGAGATGCCTGGCAAGAGCCCGGGAGAGGCACCTTATCGCCTTGTGATTGGCCAGGTAGTGACCATTCGAACTTCAGCAACCGGGCAGTCCATCATCGACCGGGTGTATTTCAGTTTCGTGGCCAACGACACCCTGAACTTCAATGCCGTACCCGCGCCCAAGTTGGGCCCCTCGCCCGCCAACACCCACACCGAATTCATGGGCTGGATTCAGGAAGCGGGCAAGTTAACCCCTGATTTCTTCCATACCCGGGTGCAGCAGGACTGGCATCAGCACGTGAGAGACGAGCGGCTCATTGACATCGAGATGCTCCAACTCCAGGTCAATTTCTCGGCCCAGGAGGGGGGCTTCGACACGGGCTTCCTGAACTTCAATACCGAGGCTGATTTCGTCTGCAGGTTCTACGACCTCACTCTGGACCCAGAGCAGTGCGCCTCTGTGCGGACTTCTGTGGTCAATATCTGCGACAAGCTGGACTGCCCCGGCTCCAGTAGGCATTCCTGCCCTATGATTTGAGCATAGGAGGATGTCCGTGAGTACGCAGCGTTTTACCCCAGAATTCAAAGAGGAAGCCGTCAAACAAGTCACCGAACGGGGCTACTCCGTCGCCGAGGTTGCCGCCCGGCTTGGGGTCTCCAGCCACAGCCTGTACAAGTGGGTGAAGGCGGTTACCCCTGACAATAGTGAGAAGCAAGCCGCCGAACTGATCGAGGCCAAGAGCGAGATTCTTCGCCTGAAAGCGCAACTGCGCCGTACCGAAGAAGAGCGAGATATTCTAAAAAAAGCCGCGCGGTACTTTGCCAGGGAGTCCGAGTGAAGTACCGCTTCATGAACGAGCATCGGCATACCTGGTCGCTGGTCACCATGTGCCGTTTGCTGCAGGTAGCACGTGCCGGATTCTACAAATGGCTGCACCAACCAGAGTCGGATCGGGCCAAAGAAGATGCCCGCTTGCTCTCCCTGATTCGTGATTCCTGGCGTGCCAGCGGTGGGGTCTACGGCTCCCGTCGAGTGTTGGGCGACCTGCGCGAGATCGGGGAAGTGTGTGGCAAACATCGGGTTGCCCGCCTGATGCGACTCCATCACATCAAGGCGCAGCGCGGTTACAAGGCGCCACGCCCCATCGCCGGACGTCCTTCTCTGTTGGCCCCCAATCACCTGAACCGGGCATTTACGGTCGCGCAGCCCGACCAGGTCTGGGTCACCGACATCACCTACATCCGCACCTGGCAGGGCTGGCTGTATCTGGCGGTAGTGATCGACCTGCACTCGCGCAAGGTGGTGGGCTGGTCGATGAAGCCGACCTTGAGCCGCGAACTGGCGCTCGATGCCTTGTTGATGGCGCTGTGGCGCCGCAAACCCTCCGGCCGGGTCCTGGTTCATTCGGATCAGGGTTCTCAGTACGGCAGCGACGATTGGCGCCGCTTTTGCCAGTCCCATAACCTGGAGCCCAGCATGAGCCGTCGCGGCAACTGCTGGGATAATGCGGTGGCAGAGTCGTTCTTCAGCAGCCTGAAGAAGGAGCGTATCCGCAAACGGATCTACAAAACCCGCGATCTGGCCCGCTCAGACGTGTTCGACTACATTGAAGCTTTTTACAACCGCACCCGCCGCCATAGTCACCTGGGTGGCATCAGTCCCGAGGCCTTCGAACGGGCCTCGGCGTGAGGCAGGTATTTGTCTACTGACCCCGGGACAGTCCAAGCAGAACAAGCGACCTATATACGAAAAACGGCTTGCCCAACTGACCACCCTACAGACAAGCCTTTCCCAGTTCGGCATTTTTGCCAAGGAATATCTGGCCGCCCAGTCCACCCTGTCCCAGGCTTTCAAGACAGGCAGTGGTCTCATCCTCAGCCTGGAAAGCCGTCAGCAGAAACTCCTGGACAAACAGACCGCTGAGACAGCCCGCCGGACTCAGCTGGAGGAAACGGTCCAGGACAAGGAAAAGGAAGGAACCAACTGGGCCAGCGAAACCATCGTCCTGATGGACCTCAGGCAAACGCGCCTCATCGCAGCTGCAGAGGCGGCCATGATGGTAGCCGACGCGCACCTAACCGCTATGAACTTGAAGCTTAAGCATATCCAAGCCGCTGAGGCAGTGACACATATCAAGCAGGCTGAGGCCCTGCGGGATGAGCTCGCTGAGCTGGCCGTGCAGGAGCAGGCCCAACTGTTGCCTTGGCGGGAAAAGGCCGAACAATCCGGTGCCCTGCTGCGATGGGCCCTGAATGCCGAAGAGCAGGCCAAACGCAAGGAAGCCGCCTCCGAAAATGCAAAGGAAGAATCGGCCAAGAGTCAGCTCAAGGCCTTCATCAAGGAATTGGGAAACATTGGACTCTCCGAGCAGGGACTGCAACGCGAGCTGGCAAGACTCAATGCCGAAGAAGAAGAGCAAAAGCGCGCTCACATCCGCCTCGTGCGCGAGGGCTACCTCCTCGACGAGGAAACGACCACTGCAGGCATCGTACGGTGGCAAGCGGAGGAAACTGAGCAGCGGGTGAGCGTGGTGCGGTTGGGAAATGAAATCGCCGAATTGCAGGGGCAGGAAAAGACCGCTCAAGCCACCATCAAGAGCGAGTCCGAGCTGCGGGCACATCTCACCGTGGAGAGGGCACGGGGGCTTCAGTACCTGGGCGAAGGGGAAACCCAACGGGAAGCACTCGCCCAAATGCCCATCCTGCGCCAGGCAGCCGATGCCGAGGTGGCGGACCCCGAATCACCGGCCCTGCCAACTGCCCTGGACCGCATGATGATGAGTGCGGAGCGGGAAATCTCCCATTCGGATGTCAGGCTGGCAGAACTGCGAGCCATTCGTACCTCCATTGAGGAAACTGGCGTAGCGGGCAGTTCCCGGGACGTGGATTGGGTGGTCTCTGCTCTTAAGAGCCTGGGCATCCGGTCGGCTCAGCCCTACAACCGCTACATTGCCGGAGCGCTGCCCGATTCAGACAAGGCCCGGACTTTAGTAGCCAGTAATCCCAGCCGCTTCGCAGGGGTGTGCGTGGCGGCCAGCGAGTTCGAGAAAGCCCGGGGCATCACGGAAATTCCCCTGAGCCTGACGGCCCCCGTCATGGTATCCACCGCAGCGCTCGATGCGGAACCGGGTCGTAGTGACGCCATCGTACTCTCCGCCGAGGACGATGCCAGGTTCAATGTGGAAGCTGCCAAGGTCCTGTTGGTTTCCCTGGAAAAGCAGGTAACGGACGAGGAGGCCCGGCGAACCGCCCTGGTGCACCTGCGGGACGATGCTTGGAACGGCAAGCAGAAGGTGCATGCTTTCCTGGAGCGCTACAGCGCCGTCAAGATGCAGGAAGCACGGGTAAAAACCGAGCAGCAGGCGCTCGATATAGCCGCCTCCAGTGAGCAGATTAATCTGGCCGAACAGACAGTGGCCGAATGCCAGACTCAAGTCAGGCTGTGCCAGAAGGCGAGCCAGGAGGGCATTCTCGCGGCAGAGGACGCCAAGCGTGCTGCAGCTGACATTGCTCAATATCAGAAAAACCATGAGGAGGGCCATGCCCACCGCTTGGCCCAGTTGCAGGAAATTGAGGGCGCGTTGAAGGACTGCTGGGAGCGCCGCGCAGAGATTGATGAGGCCAAAGTAGCGCTGGAGGACTCCAAGGAAGAAGCCTTCCGACAGCAACTGGTACTGGAGGCGGCCGCAGATGGACTGGCCCAGGAGCGAGGGCAGCTGAAGCATGTCAACAGAGCGTTTCATGCCAAGGAAACCTTGGAGGCGCAGCCCGAGGGCCTCACGACCCTACGGGACCGCCACAGGACGGCAGTGGAAACTCTGGAGACAGAGGAAAAGCAGCGGCTCGGGTTACTGCAGCAGCGATTGGAGCAGGTGCGTGAAGCAGTTACTGCCAAAACCCATGCCTTCACCAAACAGTTTGGGGGAGTTGTTCGCTCCGAAGTCATACCCTACATGGGCTTGGATTTCGAGCAGGTTATTCCCGCTGTGGGGCGCGAAATCGTGGCGGCGGACAAGGTACTACGGGAGGCAGAAAGCCTGCTGGCGGTGGAGAATAGCCGCCAGACAGACTTCCGGGTCAAGCACACACCGGCCTTCTTGCCGACAGAAACCATGCTGGCCCTAGAGGATGAAGCTCTTACTGCCCGAATCGATTTGGCCGTGGAATCTCATCAGGCCTGTCTGAAGGCGGTGGAGTCCTACCGAGAAGAGGCCCAGAAAGCAAGGCGGCTTGCTTCGGAAGCCGAGCAGGATGCGAAATTGGCCCAGAAACACGCGAGGACCCTGACAACTCAGCTTCAGCAGAATCGGGTGCCGGCTGCTTTGCCCGTCGAGTTGGAGGAAGACGTCGAAAACCAGGTCCTTGCTGTCCAAGAGGCGCTAGCGGCCGGTGCGGATGTGCAGACCAAAGCCAAGGAGAAGGCGAGGAAGGCCTGTGATGCCCTTAGGTTGGCTGCAGGGAACAAGGACCTGGTGGAAGTCGAGCCGGATATTGCGAACATTCTCCAGCACAATGAATTTGAGGCAGCCTGTGTCGACAGTGCCAGGCTCCTGGAAGGGATTGAGGACAGGATTGCAACCACCCAGGCAAACCTGGACGCTATGCAGGCCGATTTCGAGACCTGTGTTGGGGAGCTGCAGGGACTTGCCAACAGTGCCATTGTGTTGCTCGGCTCGGCACTAGAAAAGAAGAAGGTGCCGGCCGCCGCCCCCTATGTGGGAGGCAAGGCCATCATGCAGATGAAAGGAGACCTCAAACACATTCCTCAGGAAGTCCGCCGGCAGGCGGTGGGCATCTATATCCACTCCCTTATCGAATCGAAGGTTGTACCCGCCCGGGGCACCGAGTTCGTGGCCGCCGCCGTGCTCGCTATTCATGGCAAGCCCTTGGGGCTCAAGATACTCAAGATGGTACCTGACGCAGAGCTGCAGTACGTGCCAGTGGACAAGATTCAGAAGTCGGGAGGAGAAGGCGTGGCCATGGCCATGTTCCTCTATCTCCTCATTAATCAGCTGCGTGCTGAAACTCAGCCCAAGCTCAAGAAGTCGGGTGGCCCCCTCATCTTAGACAATCCCTTTGCCAAGGCGACAAACCCCGTCTTTTGGCGGGCATTGAGGATGCTGTCGGAAGCCATGGACGTACAGCTTATCTTTGCGACGGCACTGCCCGACTACAACACCATTGGCGAATTCTTCCACTTCAACCGCCTGCGCAAGGCCGGGAAAAACTCCAAAACCTCACGCTGGCACCTGGAATTGGCCGACTTTGACCTTAACAAGCATGGGGTGCACGCATGAACATCGAGCTGTTTGCCCGGCTGAACCAAAGCAGCCGCAAACGGGTGCCCCTGCAGGAAGTGCGCCGGGCATTCTTCGAACTGCGCCCCGAGATCGCGAATAATCCTGACCGCAATGCCCTGCTGCTGGCTGACCTGCGTGGACTGGAAGTGGCCAAGCTCATCCAGTTGCCGGCAACCGGAAGTTGGGAGAAGCGCGGTAATCCCCCAATGCCCAACTGGATTCAGCTAGTGAGGGCTGAGGAGGCACCGCACCGGGATTATGCGGCGGTGTCCTGGGTGCCCGAACTTGGGTTCTGGCCTGAATTGAAGTGCAATTCTCTCGAAGCGGCATTTGCTATCAACGAGTTTCTTTTGAAGCGACGAGGTACCTTGCGGCAGGTTCCTATCAAAGAGCGGTCTCTTCAGATTTTCGGTGATGAGAAGCGTCTGGACTACCTGCGCACGGGCGACACCCTGTTTGCTGGGCGGCTCCGCCTATCGACGCTTGGGGCTTTTCAGGTACCTTTGCCATTGCCCTACCGGCAGGCAGAAGCACCGGGCAAACCGGTATTAGTTCTTGAGAATCACAATAGCTTCTGGAGCTTTGGAGAGTGGAACCATGAGGCCTGTAGGTATGCTGCCGTAATCTATGGAGCAGGAGAGGGGTTCCGGAGCAGCGGACGGGCTCTGGGCCAGGTTCTTCAGGAGGTGGATGGTGTGGATGTCGAATACCTCGGAGACCTGGACCCGATAGGGGTGCAGATACCCCTTGATTTCAATACGGCTATCAGAGGTGAGCCTGCAGTGAAGCCTGCAACCTCGTTTTACCGGTGGCTTCTGGGTCATGGGATACGTCGGCCTCTGGATACTGAGAGTAATACGCACAGTATGATAATTGTGGCTCAGGAGTGGCTGGGTGTAGAATTAGGAGGTCTACTGGTCTCTCTCTGGACAGATGGCTTCTGGATGCCCCAAGAAGGGTTGGGCATTGAAGCCTTGAATGACCATTTCACCCAGAAATGAATTGTTTCTCCCCTGTGATGAGTTAAAGTCGTTGTCCTGACTCGAGCAGAGCGCGGTATGGCAATCAGCGTCAAACGTTTTGCCACCATCAGCCAAGTTCTGCCTATCCGGTAATGAAGAACCCTGCATGTTCGAGAGAAGGTCTCCTACTCGAGAGACTTCCACTTGCTGGAATGATGATGCGGATACTGGGTGTAAAATTAATGTCGAATCCTGCCCCCGCAACCACATTTATCTGACTCTCGGTCAAAAAATCGGGTGTCAGCGCGAATAGCGAGAAAAGGCCGGCTGCCATGCCGGCCATTTTTGCTTCTACGGTACCATCTTCTTTCGGCATTAGTTCAGCCGCACCTCCTAGCGTTTGAATTCGTCCGTGAAATGTCTTCTGCTTCGTGTCATCGCTTCCCTCTCCAGGCATGATCATGCTATCTGATCTGTCCGGAGGGACGGGGCAAGCCCATTCAGTTGCTCAATGAACTTCATCATGTTTGAGGACTTCGGGTACGAATAGCATCGAGATAGGGCTGTACGTCCGCCTGATTCTTAAGGCAGATGTGTTTGGTGACCGGACTGCCTTCTGCTGCTAGCCCTAAGTGCTTCAAGGTGTAGAACAATAACGCTTGCCGGCAGGGTAGAAGAACCTCTCCATCCACCATTCCATAGTCGAACTCGATTGCTGCACGTTTCTCTTTAGGAAGGTCCGGATGTGGAATAAGTATCAAGCTGACCTGTGTGTTCCATTCCGTGTCCTGCTCGAGGCATATAGAGGAAGCTCCGTTGTCGCGAATATTGCTCAACCGAGTCAGCACGAAATCGCTGAATCTGTTTCTCAGGTGGCAAAATGCTCGGACATGCCAGCGAAATCCGTCATGACCTAAGGCTAGGGGGGATAACTCCCGCTCCCCATCTGAAGAAGACATTGATTGATATTGGACGATAACCGTACGCCGTCCTTTGATGGCATGGACGAGTGATGCCACTATCTCCTCATCTATCGCGCGGCTCGGAGCCGGCGCAAAGTCGACCTCGACTCCAGGACCAATAAACGAGCCACTGGATTCCAATAATCCCGCCTTGGTAGCCAGAAGCTCGGCTAAGTATCGACCAGCCGAGCTTTGTGCATAGACGGGACTGAATTTGTCTGTCGAGTGATAGCTTCGGGAGCTGGAATCGTAACTAAGGTTGGTTGGAGCCAACTCGAGGTACTTCGCGATGTCGAGCGAGGCTTGGGGGATGGACACCCCAAAGTGCTTGATAAGGTCCTTCCGATTGAGTCGACCCTCCCAGCGAAGCCTGAAGTCGATGAACTGCAGGCGTCGCTCTTGTCCCCACGAGGTCTTGGGCTTCACTGTTGTGGTAGGCATGGTCTTGCCCCTTACGTATAAAAACTAGACTCGCATAATTTTTATGCGTATAGTTAGTATACAGTCTTTGCTGGGAGCCAACAATGCCGACCACTATCACCTTCTTTCCCGTTGATAACGGGGACATGACCCTAGTGAAGCTGGGGGATGTGTCTGGTACTACTTTGCTCATCGACGCCAACATCCGTCTTACTGCGGATGACTCAAACAATGATGATGCTCGGGATGTTGCTAAGGACCTGCGTGAGCGATTGAAGAAGGATGAGAACGGGCGGCCGTATGTCGATGCGTTCTTGTTGAGCCATCCTGATGAAGACCACTGCCGCGGTCTTGACCGGCACTTCCACTTGGGGCCGCTGGCAGACTATCCGGACGATGATAAGGACTACGCGGACAAGAAAATCGTTATCCGGGAAATTTGGTCCTCACCGTTGGTATTTCGTCGGGCCTCCAAAAACCATACGCTCTGCGACGATGCAAAGGCCTTCAACAAGGAGGCGCGTCGGCGCGTTCAGGTGAATCGTGATTCTGAGTTCAATGTGGTCCACGGCGACCGTATCCAAATCATGGGAGAGGACATCGATAGGAAGACGGATGACTTGGGGCCCATCTGTCGCAAGGTGAATACCGTATTCAGCACCATCTGTGGCCGTACTTCGGACTACTTTTCCGCGCACCTCCTTGGCCCATTTGAGCCTCAAGACGACGAGGGCAAGGAAGAGTTGTTGGTCAAGAACCAATCGAGCGTCATCATCAACTTCGCCTTGGCTGCGGATGCCTCCAACCCTGATGGGGCAATGTTCCTGTCTGGCGGTGACGCGGGGGTCTACATCTGGCGGGAGCAATGGGCGAGGCACAATCACGAAACCCACGTTCTTCAATACGACCTGCTGCAGGCTCCACACCACTGCTCTTGGCACACGTTGTCTGAAGACAGCTGGTCAGACAAGAAGCGTAAGGCAAAGGTCGACAGCGATGCCCGTTCCGCTTTGTCCCAAGCGAGGAGGGGGGCGTTTATCGTTTCGAGTTCCAAGCCGATTCTTGATGATGACAATGACCCGCCGTGCATTCGTGCCAAGGAGGAGTATGAAGACATTCTCAAGGCCACTGGTGGAACCTTCTATTGCACTGGTGAGTACCCGAAGAAATCGGCAGTCGAACCGTTAAAATTTACTGTTGGCTATGGGGGGCTGACTCCGCCTGCGAAGAAGGATGGAGGCGCAAAAGCTGCGGGCATTATCGGCGCGGCCCGGTCTCCGATGCCACACGGTTGATAGCAATGCAGGCCGTTCGAGATGCAGTGGTCCTGCTACAACGCCATCCTGCGTTGTCCAGCGTGGGGCAACCTATGTTGGACAACGGCGGATTTGAAATTGAGGCGACGATAGAGGTATCTCTACCTAGTCGCTTTCGAGTTGATGGAGTTACCCCAAATGGCATTCGCGCTATCGAGCCGTGCTGGCTAACTTTCCCTGTTGATTGGCCGATGCGGGCCCCCGAGGTCTGGTTGCGGGAGGACTTCCCTCTCAATCTTCCGCACATAAACCCGCACAAGGTAGGCCAGAGAGTAAACCCCTGCCTCTTTGAGGGTTCCTTGGATGAAGTGCTTCACCGATTTGGGTTGGAGCGTATCGTTGACCAACTTAGCGAATGGCTAAGCAAGGCGGCGTCTGGGCAACTCATCGATATGCAGCAAGGCTGGGAGCCTACGCGGCGTGATTCGTCTCCGTCAACCGTGGTTTTCAGTGCAGAGGATGCCATCGCGAGGGTTCCTCTGGATGGAGCTCTATTGCTTATACGAGGAAGCTACTTCGCCTATGACGGTACCCTGTTGGCCTATGCCGCAGAAGACATGCAGGCAGTCGAGCCGGCGTTTAGTCAGCAGCATTATCAGCGGCGTTCTTTTAAGTGGGCTGGTGGCGATTTGCCATTCTTGTTCGCCCGCTGTGTCGATGACTCTGGGGCGCCGCGAGTTGTGTCGGAATACTTGCCAGAAACAGTAGAAGACCTTCCGTCCCTCTTGGAAAGGGCGGCCTCACTAGGAGCTAGAAGCGAGCAAATTCAGTCCGTACTGCACCGCTATGTATTCCAGATGACGCTGCAGCGCCCGGCGGATGCCGACTGGTCGTCCGGTGTGTTCGCAGCCGTTGTGCTGCTCGTTCATCGTCCCGCTTCTCTTGTTGGTTCACCAGGGAGGCAAGTCGAGGTGTTGCCGTACGTAGTCCGGTTCACTTTGAATGAGCAGAAACCGCTGGAGCCGGTCAGCCATGCCCATCCGGCGTTTCATTCCCATCGGGTGTCGCCAGCACTACTATCGCTTGCCTCTGGCCTGCCTGCAGACCAAAAGCGGCTAAAGCTGCTGATGCTTGGGTGTGGCAGCTTGGGCTCAAAGGTGGCCTTGCATTTGGGGCGTGTAGGTGTAGGCAACATGACTTTTATAGACAACGAAGTCATGTCCCCACACAACGGAGCTCGACATGCCCTGATTCCTCGCAGGCAGATGGCCTTCAACCCGTACAAGGCAACACTAATGGAGCAGGCCTTGGGGGAGCTCGGCCATGACGATTGCGAGTCATATCAAATTGATGCGGCAGACGTGCTGCTCAATGAGGAAATCGCTGACCAACTGCTTGGTCAGGATGAGGCCGTCATTATCGACACGACCGCTTCACTTCTCGTGGCCTCAGCAGCCACAGTATCGGTTCCACTGACCAAGGTGCTGTCTCGCCGCTTGGTGCAAACAGGTATGTATGCGCAGGGTAAAGCCGTCTACTTGTTCGCAGAAGGAGCACAACGGTCCGTTACAGCCGAGGACCTCCGGGCGCGTTTGTTTGAGCATTGCCGGCATGATGCCGCGTTGAGAGCCCGGATTAGTGGTGAAACGTCAGACCCAACCCGCATCTTCGTTGGAGACAACTGCCGGTCTTTAACAATGCCAATGACTGATAGCAAGGTCTCTAGGGCTGCGGCAATGGTGGGGAGTCAGCTGGAACGGTGGTTGACGCAGGAAATGCCTGTCCTTGGGCAGCTCTGCTTCGGCTTGGAGGACGCGTCTGGCGTAGGTATGAACTGGGCGAGTGAAGAGCTACAGCCTTCCGTCGTGTTATCACCAGCACATGAAGATGGCTGGACCGTGCGTGTCTTGGCTTCAGTCGCTCAAGCCATTGACGTCGACGCAAAGCAGTGGGGCCGACTCGAGACCGGGGGGGCGCTCATCGGTCACGTTTCCCATACTACTCGGACCATCATTGTGGCGGGCTTGATTGATGTCCCTTCAGATAGCAAGCGTTCTGAGTCGAGGTTCGTTTTGGGGATTACTGGTCTCGTTTCTGCACTTAGCAGCGCACATGATGATTCGTTAGGGCATCTGCACTTTGTTGGAACTTGGCATAGCCATCCCATGGGCGGAAAACATTCGAGCCTAGACCGGGATACCTTGAGTCGAATTGCCAAGGATTTTGAAGGTTGCCCGGCGGTCTCTCTGGTGTGGACCCCGCAAGGCATTGTTGTCGTGGTTGAGCAGCTCTGAGGCCTAGCAGCTATGGAAAAGATTCCGTTCACTTCCTACGACTTTTGGGCCTATCTATCCGCGGGCTTCCTGCTGTTGTTCGTTGCCGACCAAGTCGCTGGAACGGAATTGCTCGTCAGGGATTCGTGGACGATTGTGCAAGGTGTGGTGGCCGTGGCAAGCGCGTACGCTTCGGGCCAGCTAGTAGCTAGCATGTCGGCACAGGTCTTCGAGCACCTGTTCGTTGGTAAGGTTCTTGGCTTTCCCCGCAGGGTGCTCTTCGGTCGCTCGAATGCGCCTAGATGGCTGCGAGCCTGCATGCCTGGTTACTTCAAGGCCTTGCCTGATGAGACAATTGCCCTGGTTTTGAAAAAGGCTGCGACCGAGGGGGTGACGAGCCCGGGTGAGGGGATGTTCTGGGTGGCCTACGCTCGAGCACGGTCTGACTCAGTGGTTATGGCGCGGCTTGAGAACTTCTTGAACCTCTACGGCTTTTGCCGCAACACGGCGCTGGTTGCGCTCATCGACGCGGTACTACTTTACTGGTCCTACCGCTGGAATGGTGGCGCTGAAGTGCACCTGTACTGCTCTTGGGCTGCTGCCACCGTCGGAGTGGGCATGACCTTCCGATACCTTAAATTCTTTCGTCATTACGCTGTAGAGGTCTTCACCTCATACGCCCACAGCAAGGACACGTGATGGTTCCTATCTCGGTGAATGATGCACTCCTTCAAATTTTCAACGTGGAGCACGGTGCGTGTGCCTTACTGACCACACCTACGGGAACTGGCAACTGGCGAAAGGTCCTCATTGACTGCGGGCACAACGCAACGACGGGGTGGTATCCCGGGCGTCACCTGCGCAGCATGGGGGTGACCTATCTTGAAAAATTCATCGTCACCAACTACGACGAGGACCATGTTTCAGGCTATCCCGACCTGCTGGCTCAAGGAGTCAACGTGGACTGGATAGTCCGCAACACATCTGTGACGCCAGCGACCATCCGTCACCTAAAGAGTGAAACCGGGATGGGAAAAGGCATTGATGCCTTGGTTCAAAGCCTAGGGAACTATTTCCCTCCTGGTGGCTCGCCCAATCCTTCGCCGACCTTCCCTGGTGTATCACTGGAATACTTCTATAACGACTACCCCATCTTCGACGACGAGAACAACCTTAGCCTAGTGGTCTATCTAACGGTCTACGGAACATCGTTCCTTTTTCCCGGCGATATGGAGTGCAATGGCTTCGAGCACCTTTTAGCGACAAATGCTCGGTTCCGTCAGATTGTCCCGAATATCAATGTGCTGGTCGCGTCCCATCATGGACGAGAGAATGGCATCTGCAAGGAGATGTTCGACACATACGGATGTCGCCCACAACTGGTGGTTATTTCTGACGATTACAAGCAGTACAGCACTCAGGAAACTACGAAATATTACGCTAGTAAGGTAACGGGCATCGCTGACTTTCGTGCTCCTGGCAATAACCGTTTTGTGCTGACTACGCGTAGCGATGGAGATGTTTGTTTTACTTGGGCAAGCGGTCGGTGCACTGTCTTCTAAATGTCGTTTAGGTGGCCCGTCTGACTGAAGTGCGGTGTGATTAATCATCAAGAGGCATTGTCACGGCGACAAGCTGGAATGCAACCAATAGATTCTCGGTTTGAGTAACATGAACCAGCAAAAAACTTCGATACAGTACTAGGTAGCAGCATTGTCACTTTGCAAAAAGGGGATGGCCATGTTCATGAAAAACCTTAAGGCTCTGCATGAGAGCATGCTCAACATGTTTAATGCTCACGGTGAAGCTGTAGAGCATCAACGTTTCAGAAGTAGGCAAGGTGGGGTGACGTTTGAATGTATTTTCTCAACGGGTGAGACGCCTTTTATTTTTTCATTAACCTCAAGAGGAACAGAGGCTCAGCCCCAGTCCGAGTTCTTTTTGTTTGAAGTTTCGGAAGACTATAAAATTGCAGGCTATTTTGGCGATATGTATGGCCGGTTAGCCAAAGTGCTTTCCACCAATGGAGGGCAATCTGAAAACAAGTTGCTGCCTAATGATTTTCTTGCTGAGCTTGACGCCAATATTCCAACAAAGGCTATGCAAAATAATATTCCTAGCCCAGAAGAAATCATTGCAGGTAGGCCTGATATAACAGAGGACCGAGAGAAACCCTACTGGAGCCATTGGGCTCATCCCCGCTGCAAAGCGGATGGGTCTCCTGGCAGCGTATCAGACGAGAATCGTAAGAAAACAGCCGCTCTTCTGGGCTCGGTTGCATTGGCTTACAGTAAAAAAGTCCGTATGTCTTCGTGCTGGAGTCCTACTCCTGCGCATGCTAATTGGAAGCCGCAGGAGTAGTGCGACAGGCGGGCCGCCAGTAGCCTAGAAGCTGCTTGGGTATGGCTTGTAAGCTTTGACTGCATGTACAAGCCGAGGACAAGTAGAGGCCCGCAGCCGTGCTTGGCCTCGATTGCGGTCATCTCCATTACCTAACCGGGGCGTCCACCAGCCAATCTTGACGGATTCAGTCACCTCCTGTGTTTGAGCTTTGAGGACGTGAACTTCCTGAATCAGCGGACCGGGCAATCGATTCGGTGGAGGGGGCGACTACCGACCGGGTAGGAGTGAGACACGGGCACACCTCGTGTGTGTCCTGCAGCAACTAATTAGCTTTGTCCTCGGTATTGCAACAAATCTCTGTCCCCGCACTGAGCGGTGAACTGCCCCCAAAAGTTGGACACCGATCCAACGCTTGGGGTGCAGTTCAGTTCCCGCCGGGGCATTTTTCTGAGTGCAAAGGGGGATAACTCAGTGACGCTGTCGTGCCGCGACCTGTTCGGCCTTGGTTGGACGACCGCGTCGTCTGGGTGTGAGAGGCTGGGTAGGGGGGAAGGATAGCGGTGTAGCGCAGGCTTGGTGCTTTGCTTCTAGCCAGGCCTCGACGTCAGCCAAGCGGAAGCGCAGCAGGCGGCCAAGCTTGATGGCCTGGGGCAGGTCGCCGCCGGTCGAGTGGCGGTTGTAAATGGTCTGCTCGGCAAGGCCAAGGTAGTTAGCAAGCGTCTTCGGAGAGAGGAGTTTCTCCATGAGTCACGGTACTGGGCAAGCAGTCACATGACTGCAATCAGTATAAGCAGGCATTACCTCCATTTACCGTGATTGCCAATCAAAACACTGCAAAAAAAAGTATTAACACGGCACAGAGACAAGAGCTGGAAACTGGCACCTCGAAAGGTCACCAAAATTGTACGCACTGGACTTGCCCCCGTACCTTAGGACACCCGTACCCGCCTCAGGTTGAAGGAATCGCCAGCGTCTGAACTCCCGGGGTGACCGGTAGCCCAGCGCACTGCGCGGGTGGTGCTCGTTATAGTGCTCGAAGGCCTGCGCCAGGTTCGCCAGTGCGGTTTTCCCGTCCGGCTTTGGCATGAAGGCGATGTAATCCCGCTTCATCGTCCGGACGAAGCTCTCCGCCATCCCGTTGCTCTGCGGACTGCATACCGGGGTCGTCACCGGCTCCAGTCCGATCTCCCGGGCAAAGCGGCGGGTCTCTTCTGCTGTGTAGGCACTGCCGTTGTCACTCAGCCATTGCACGGCATACGGCGGTCGTTCCAGGCTGAAACGGTGCTCGACCGCCGCCAGCATCACGTCGCGTACGTCGTCACCACGGTATCCACGCCGACTGGCGATCCTGCTCAGTGCTTCCCGATCACAGCAGTCCAGTGCAAACGTGACCCGCAGTTTCTCGCCGTTGTCGGCATTGAACTCGAAGCCATCCGAACACCAGCGCGTGTCGCTGGCTGCCACGGCCACACGGCCTTCGTGCCGGCGCGTCTGCCCGGGCCGCTTGATGCGCCGCGCCAGCAACAGGCCATGCTCCCGCATGACCCGGTAGACCCGCTTCCGGTTCACTCTCGGCAAGGCCAACTGATCGCGCTGGCGACGCAGCACGCCCCAGGTGCGGCGATAGCCGTAACTGGGCAGATCAACGATGACAGCCTTCAATTCGGCCACCAGCGCCGCATCATCCCGGCTCCGGTGCCGGCATCCATCCTGCCAGTCGTCAGGTCGGTGAAGACGGACCATCAGGGCTGAGCGCGCCACGCCGAGACTTCCACTGACCGCCTTCACTGGTCGTCCCCGGGCAACAAGGGCATGCGCGCAATCCATTTTCGCGAGTGGGCGATCTCCACCGCTTCCTTGAGAATCTCGTTCTCCATGGTCTTCTTGCCGAGCATACGCTGCAGATCGCGGATCTGCTTCATGGCCTCAGCCAGCTCGGAAGCCGGGACGACAGACTCCCCGGTCCTGACGGCAGCGAGGCTGCCTTCCTGATAAAGCTTGCGCCACTTGAACACCTGATTGGCGTGCACATCATGCTGTCGCGCCACGGTGGAAACGGAACGACCGGGCTCGAAGGTTTCCCGCACGATGGCCAGCTTCTGCTCGACGCTGAACCGGCGTCGTTGCTCTGGGTGGGCCAGCACATCGACCCGCTCGATTTTGGACATGGGTTTGAACATGGTTTCAAGACTACCGCTTAGTTTAGGCGGGATGCGGTGTCCTGTCGTTCGGGGGGCTCATCCACACTCTGCGGTCAGTGCATGCAAATGGAAGGGAAGGTCACCAAAATTGTACGAATATGGCGTCGGAACTGCGGCAAGCTGCGCAAATTTGATGAATTTCACGGTTGAACTCGTGGAAGAGGAAAATTTTGGTGACCTTCCCTTGGGTAACACCAATACGCAGGTTAATTTCGATGAATTTCCCTAGATGCTCGTCCTGACCTTTCCCCATTCAATCAGTCACAAACTAGCAGGCGGCAAGCATCTTTCCTGATAACTGAAATTATCAGGAAAGGTGGTCCCATTTCGACTATCGTCAGGAGAACAGCCTAACTTTGTCGCATTTTGAGAATAAGGGGGGCATCGGTTAGAGTAGCTGAAGTGGCAGTCAAGATAGCGGATTAGTCGAGGACGACATGTCTCAAGATAACAGTATCGACCTGGAAGTTGCACTTAAGGAAATCCACGAGCTAGCGCTGGCCGATGGTGATCTTGGGTACGCCTACTGGTACCAAGTCGGCCAGTTGCTCAGGCGAGCTGCGGGTATGCAAGCCGAAATAGATGCTCTTAGCAAAGAACTTGAGTGGTACCGCGCTCGACGCGGTAGCTAACACTATATCCTTTCTAAGTTTTTAATGCTAAAAATTATCATTATCGGATGCGACAGGAACTGGTGCAGGCCACCTTGACGATGGCGGTTGCTCGCCGCCGCCCCCAAGGTGAAGTGCTGTAGCACTCCGACTGCGGCAGTCAGTATTGTGCGTTCGATTACCAGCAACTGTTACGGCTGAATGGTATCACCCCAAGATATTCCCGGGCCGGCAACTGCTGGGATAGACCACAACAACGAAAAGCGCTGGCAATGATGAAAAGCCGGGAAATGCCAGTTTCTGAGATTTCGAGCTATTTTTGCGTGTTTAGGTCGACCCTCTACAACCTGAATGCGGTTAATCGGTGATGAAAAATAATCGCGTATTGATTGTGGATATTACCAGCTAGAAAATTATGGCTCCGTATCAGCTCGGCTCTCAGGCTGGTAAGGGGTCAACTGGCAAGTGGTTTGATTGCCATTGCTTGATAGTAGGCTTCTACGATTTAGGCGCGGTCAGCACCAGCAGAGCTCGCATAGCTGCTTCTTCAAAATTTTTACCTTCTACAGAGATGCCGTCCATAGCGCATCGTACACTGCCATCGCTTGCATCGAAAGTGCCCCCCTCTTTCTGCACTAGCTCAAATGCTACGGAAATTTCCTCCGCCCAAGGGGGGGCTCTGTTTTCCACGCATTTCTCATTCAAAAAATATGTAATAATGGTACCTTTATTCTCATTAAAGAGAGAGAACGCAGAATTAGGCTCTCCCACTATATTGACGCCAGATTGTTTCCAGAATTGATAAATCAAGTCCAGATTTGTTAAATTTCCGGCCTTGGCCTCTGTTTCCTCCTTGAAAACCGTAAAATCTTGCGCCTCACTTGGTAGAGGATTATGCAGAAAATGCATGTCCACCCAGGATTCAATAGCTTTCTTTTGTTTCATAATAATTGACTACCTTTGACTCAAACCTCACTTTGTAATTTGCAATGCACGTGCGGAAGAGTCGCATTAGTGCAGCCGCCATGCAGACTGAAATGAGCTTTCCAGAGTTGCGATGCTTATTCTCTATGGCTTTTCTATCCTCTATTTTGGAGCCTAGATTATTACTATGGATTTTTCGGCGCAGCATTGTCCAGGCCGGCTGTCTGCCTCTGTGACTTAGACTTCTCTCCGAGGTGCTTGACCAGTGGCCCCACATCTTCCGGCAACTTCAATGACGTGGCCGCATGGGACGCAATGAATGCCCTGGCCCCCTCATCCTACTAGGTAATCCGTTCGATACGATGCCGCACCTGTTCCAGCCACTTGAGTGTTTGGCCAGGCTTTATCTCGGTGACGTCGTAGGCAGGAAAAGAGTGTTTGTAGAGGAGCGCCCCCTTCAGACTTAGCACCTCACCCATGCGGAAGAGTGGTTCCTCTTTGTCCACTCACAGCTTACAGTTAATGATGAATGCCTAACCCGCAGTCTTGTCCGGCTCGGGAGGAAAGACAGTTGTACCTTCTTTGCGATGTTGAATCACTTATTCCCAAGTCGCGTACAAAGGGAATCATCGTATCTGCATACTTGCAATTGTCATTGCTATCATCACGCTACAATTCACGGTGAGTGCTGATGGCGACGACGCTTGCCCGATTTTCAGGGAATGGATAATTCTCATAAGAATACAGAGCTATATTTGAGAGAAACGTTTCAGAAAAAAGAAAATATTGATGATATCAAGCATTCTGTTTTTTACAATTTTTCGAATGCAATGGATATTTATTAAAAAGAAAAATTACCACTGTATCTTATGCGATAAATTACTGGCTTATAACTTATCTTTGAGCCGTGGTTTCGTTGTCTATTGAGACACGATAGCCCGCCATCCTTTTTCAGTTTTCATAAATCCGGACCAGGCTTGTCGCGGAACCCTATCGCCAATAGCTGCGTTGTCCTTGAATCCTAGCTTCTCCAATTCCGACCAAGCTACGATAAAAGCGTTCCAGTGAAGGTTTCGTTCATTCTCACTACCCCTTGAAAGAAAGTCAGTGCATAACTTGCATTTAAGCAAAAGAGCATCTCTTCGTGCCGGGAAGGTGTCTCTTTGAGACGCTACCCAGTTATCGGCTTCCGTATAAATATTGAGGTCCGTTTGCAGTGCCTCAACCCCCATAAATCCTGAGTTTTTATGGCGTTGTTGGACCGTTTTCACGAGTCCATTCGCAAGCCCGAGGACAACTTCCGGGAGGGGCTTGGTTAACTTTAAATTGTATTCGTAACGAACGTTATACTTATTCTCCGCAGAAGTGTCTTGCCAGCCATTCTCTTTCTTAAAATCGTCGATAACTAGTCCATCAAGCTCATCGTTTTTGGCATACGGCAATATGGTTTCATAGGCTAGTTTGTCGTTGGGCGCATTCTCCGTGCACGCAGTCAATAACGCCATTAAGCTAAGGGCAGTGAAAATGGTGAGAGGCTTTCGATTCATTTTCATAGGCAGTCACAAAATTCAGATAAGAAGGTAAGCACAAGTAGCCAGGGCAGTACTGACCACCCGGATAGGCAGGGGGAGTGCAAAAGCAAGTAGATGCTCTGGGTGCTAGTAGGAATCTTGATTCTACGTTTTACGTAGATGCTTTGCAAGGGCATCCTACGAAATTCGTAGAATATGCGCTAAACCACCTGCATCGATATTTGGTAAACGACTACGAGGAGCTCGCCTATAGCGAGGCATTCCTCGAGACAAGATTGGCGTCATGGTTGGGCTCGATGAGAGCACGGATGACCTCATCCCGACTAACCGGGCGGTCTAAGCTGGAGATTTCCGGCTTCAAGATGGGCTAGCCGGAACTCGCTGGGAGTCCGGTCGCCCAGCGAACTGTGCGGCCTGAATTCGTTGTAATCCTGCCGACAACGCTCGATCTTGTCACGCGTGTCAGCCAGCGACAGAAACCAATGCACGTTCAGGCACTCATCCCGCAGACTGCCGTTGAACGACTCGATGAAGGCATTATCCGTGGGTTTCCCGGGCCGCGAGAAGTCCAGCGTGACACCTTGTTCGTACGCCCATTGATCCAGCGCCACCGAAATGAATTCACTGCCGTTGTCGACCTGAATCCGTTGCGGCGTCCCGCGCAAGGCTTGCACATGCCGCATTGTCGCCACTACGTCCGCGGCTTTCAGGGCGAAATCCACCGTGATCGCCAAGCTTTCCCGGCAAAAATCATCCACTACAGTTAACGCCCGGATATTTTGGCTGTGGTGGCACACCAAAAATTCTGAGCATATAAAAAGCGAGGAATATAATGCCCAAAAATAGGTATTTGCTGCATCGTAAAGTTTACTTATCCTGCTGCTGGAAGGAGGTGGCTTATGGAGGCCGGTTTTTTTTGCGAATTGCCAACAGAGGTTTCGCATGGAGGATACCTCTCGCATGGCAATAATGTGTTTGATTGATAATCAATATTTGGAAGTGCTTGTCAGAATGCAGAATAAACCAGTCATGATGCTGTGGTGCATGCTTGACTTTTTGCCTTTTCTGAATATAAATTGTTGATCCGATAGCTAATCCAATTATGAAAACCTGCTTCGCTATCAGCAGGAAGCACATAAGCTGCCGCAGGGGGAATCTGTGAAAATTCATTAGATGAAACGTTAGATATAAATTCATGAGATTTGATGTAAAATAAAAAAATAAGACTGGCGAGAGCTACTTGTTATTCTATATCTCATGGTGACGTGATCAGCCTCGGAACTGTACTTTGATATCATTTTGATCCGTGACGGGAGTGCCCCCACGGTGATGGCTTGCGCTTCAGTGCGATGCCATTTTCATGAAGATGACCTGGATCAATGCAGTGCTGAAGCTGAGCTGTAACGTATTCAGTCTAGGAGTGACGATCCAGCCACCGTATTCAGATGAAAACTGTAAGCAGTGCAGCCAACGGCATCATTAACGAACTGGGCCATGAAAATGAATGTGAGCTTGAGATGGAAGATTCTGGCCGGCAGCTTGATAGCAGGGGCCTTGGCAGCGATCTTGGCCGGCGTTGACATCCATAGCGCAGTCAAAGATCTTGTAAAGCAAAAAAAGGCATCGAACCAATTGGCTGCCTTTGAACTCACACTGAAAATTGCTAGCCAGATTCCACGGGAGAGAAATGCCTGGGATGTGCCATTGACAAGACAAAATCCGGCAACGCTGGCCCAGATTGATAATGCAAACAAAGAAATAGCCAAAACCGATGCACTAATGAATTCAGCCCGGCAAGCGATGCTCGCTGCGGGATTGGCTACTACTAGGCTTGATGCTAGCGCCGCGATCTTTCGACAAATTCGTGTCGAAGTAAAAGAAGCGGCCGCCAGACCAAAAGAAAAGCGTCCCCACAATGTCCATCCTGACATTCAGGACGGTTTTGCCCGAGGGCTTACCCATCTGACAGCAGCGACAGATGAAACCTTTCTGGCGTTGGGGCAGTCTGGCAACAGCCATCTGGTTCAAGCTGCTGTGCTGGCCCGTCTGGCCCAAGAGATGCGGACGGTCAATGGGATACGAGCGGCAAATTTGGCCGTTTTTGTTTATGGTGAGGAATTTGCCGAAGACAGAGTTATCACCGTTATTGAAGAATCCGGTGCTGTAGCTTTGTTGGCGAAGCAATTGGAAAAAATGGTTGGTGATCTTGGCAATCAACCGAAACTGGTCAACGCTTTGGCCACCATGCGCACAACGTTAATGATGGAAGGAGAACAACGGTTTCGTTCCATCATCACCGCGGCACGGGAGGGACGACCTTGCCCCATATCTGCCACAGAGTGGCACAAATGGGTGAGGCCGGCATTGGACTCGTCCCTTATTCTCCGGGATGCGGCCTTGGATGTGGCGCATGACCAGAGTTCCAGTTTATTCTTGGAAACAGTGGTAAATTTAGTGTTTGCTTTAACCAGTCTGATTGTGGTCACCATTGTATTCGCTGGCACCGTATTCCGGGTCAACAAGATGGTGATTCGCCCTTTGACTGTCTTGACCGGACTCGTCCGCCGTCTGGCAGATAATGACCTGACCATTAGCATACCTCGAACGACTCGGGAAGATGAAATTGGAGAGCTGACAAAAGCAATTGTTGTGTTCCGCGAGAACGCCATTCAGGTTGAACGACTGGAGGCTGAGCTACATGCAACGCAACAGGCACATATCCTCTCCATCACCAATGCGCTGCCAGACATTGTTGCCGTGCTTGATACCGATCTTAGGTATGTCGTATGTAATCCCGCATATGTAGGCTGTTTTCAGAAAGTATTTGGCGAACATATGGAGCCAGGTGCGCTGTTTCTGGAGAAAACCATAGCCAACCTGCCGCGGCGCGGAGAGTTTGAAAATAAATGGCGCAAAGCGCTGAGTGGGGAAAATTTTTCTACTGAGTGGAAATATGACGAAGGTGAAAATGAAATCACGTATGACTCCCATTACGGGCCAATATTCAATGCTGCTGGTGAATTAATTGGTGCCTTTCACATCGGGCGGGATATTTCTCAGAGAAAGAAAGACGAGCTGGAGTTGCGTAAGCTCTCCATGGTGGTGGAGCAGGGGCCGATGACCGTTGTGATGACGGATGCAAAAGGGCATATTCAGTACGTAAACAAGGCTTTTACCGAGACAACCGGGTATCAGCTTGGTGAAGTTCTGGGGAAAAATCCACGGATACTGAGTAGCGGGATGACGCCAGCGAGCGAATACTCTTCTCTATGGACACAGGTCAGAAATGGCCATCCGTGGACTGGGAGGTTCCGAAATAAAAAGAAGGATGGTAGCTTTTATTGGGAAGATGCCGTTATTTTTCCAATTCTTGACGACACTGGAGTCATCAATCATATTGCGGCAATCAAACAGGATGTCACAAAAAGGCTTGAAGCTGAAGAGCATATTGCATTCCTAGCTTCACACGATGATTTGACCAGGCTTCCTAACCGTCTGCTTAGTCGGGACCGTATGGAGCAGTCCATGGCGAGCGCTTATCGGGAAAACTGCAAGGTAGCGCTGTTTTTTATAGACCTTGATCGATTCAAATGGGTCAATGATTCCCTTGGACATTCAGTTGGGGATACGCTTCTCAGAATGGCGGCGGAGCGCATCAAGGGTTGTATACGAGAGGCTGATACTCTTGGGCGTCAGGGGGGGGACGAATTTCTTGTCATCCTTTCCTGTCTGAATGATTTTAATGTAATTAACCGCGTGGCGACCCGGATTTTGGAACAAATGGCTGAGCCGTTTATTATCGACGGCGCCGAGCTGTTTTTGTCTGTTTCAATCGGAATTTCTGTTTATCCTGATAATGGAAGAGATTTTGATACTTTGCTGAAACGGGCTGATAGTGCAATGTATCTTGCCAAGGATTCCGGCCGGAATACTTATCGCTTTTTTACCGAGCAATCGAATGTTGATGCAAATGAATATGTCAGCATTCTTGGCGGGCTGAGGAAAGCTCTGGAACGTAATGAATTTGTTCTGCATTATCAACCTCAAATTGATTTGGCTAGCGGTCAGGTAGTAGGTTTTGAGGCGCTGATTCGCTGGAATTCTCCGCAACAAGGTCTGGTTCCACCTCGGATCTTCATTCCTGTGGCTGAAGATAGTGGCCTCATCATCAAGATCGGAGAGTGGGTTTTGCAGGAAGCATGCCGGCAAGCTGCAAGATGGCAATCTATTTGCAGCCATTTGGTGGTTGCGGTTAATCTGTCGGCATTCCAGTTCAAGCGCGGCAATATCCTGCAATGTGTCCAGGATGCGTTGGCCAATGCTAATCTGGATCCATCGCTCCTGGAGCTGGAGTTGACAGAGTCTATCCTGATAAAGGATACGGATAATATACTGGCTACAATAAGGGGCTTGAAAGCGCTAGGGGTCAGATTGTCCATTGATGATTTTGGCACCGGATACTCCAGCCTGACTTACTTGCGGCAATTCAATGCGGATAAATTAAAAATTGACCAGTCTTTTGTCCGGGGAGCCATCCATAATAATGATGACAATACAATTATCAGGGCAATTGCCCAGATGGCGAGGGAGATGGGTATGAAATCCATTGCCGAGGGGGTCGAGGATGCGGAAACCCTAGATATTGTCCGAAGCCATGGTTGCGATGAAGTTCAGGGATACTACTTTGCCAAACCTATGCCGGCAGATGAGATAGCCGATTTCTTGACCAGTGCAACGCCCTCGACCCGGATTTGAATGGTAGCTATGGATGCCGCGGAGGAAGTTTGTTAGTGAAGAACCGAGCTAGGCGCTTTCGGTGACGATCTGCGCCTTTCGGCATTCGGAGCAGGAACAGCTCCAGTGCCTTCTTCGTCGGCTCGTACAGGTCGAAGTCGAGGTAGAGTAGGGAAATGATGGTGTGCGGATTGGCTTCGAGGTACTGCGCAGCGGTCTGGGTGAAGTCGCTTTTGACCAGTTCGACATTCGGGATGTGTGCCAGGTGGCGCTCGCTGTTGTACTTCTCGACTGAGCGTTCGAGCTCTTTCATCAGGCTGGCATACAGCTCGGTGTAGTTGGCGTCGCAGGCGGTGCTTTCGCCCACGTCGGGTACATCGAGCAGCGACAGGCCCTTGCCGTTCTGATTGCTGAGGGTGATCTCCTGCGGATGGCGGGTGCAGGCTTCAACATCACTGACGCTGGCCGTTTCCTGACCGAATAGCGCATTGCACAGCGAAGACTTGCCGGCGCCAGTCTTACCGAGTACGCCGACGACCGCTTGGTATTGCACGACCTGGCGGATAAGGACGCAACAAGGACTCGCAACCCTCAACTTCAAACAGCGCATCGCTGAGCTCGATGGCCCAGTCCATACCGGCTTCGTGTTGCCAGACATCCAGCGGTTGCAGGGCGGACAACGGGTTCCCGAGGCCGTGCCAGGGGACTTGGCCGACGTAGGCCATGGTTTCGATGAGATGAGACATATCAGACTCCCGGAAAAATGCCCTGGTGGTGGCCAGGGCGGGTGGAGGAGGGCGGTGAAGGGGTGTCACTGCCTGTTACCGGGTAGGTGATATGTGGCTGAAAAATTTTGGGATGGGTGTATCTGCGCAGCGGGTAGTTCCTGCCGATTGTCCACGATAGCTTACTGCAGTCCGTGGAATGCCTGTGTGAAGTCCTCAATGAGATCCTCAACTTCCTCAATACCGACGGACACCCGTATCAGACCGTCAGGAATCTCCATCTCCTTGCGTCTGGCAGGACCTGCCTCCCAGAAAATTGTGGATGCCACAGGAATGATCAAGGTTCTGGTGTCACCTAGACCGGTTGCCTTAATCGGAACTTGCAAGGTGTTGAGAAACTCGTTTGTCCGTGCAGCATCGCCTAGCTCAAACGACAACAGCCAGGAGCTGGCGCGAAAGAGCTGCTTAGCGCGCTGATGCTGCGGATGTCCAGGTAGCCCTGGATAGGACACCTTCTTGACTGCTTGATGTGCTGCTAAATATTCGGCAAGTGCCTGAGCGTTTGAGCTGCTTTGGCGTACGCGCAGCTCTAGAGTTTCCATACCCACCGAGATTTGGTTGGCATGCTCTGATGACAATGAAGCGCCCATGTCACGGAGCGCTTTCTTGCGCACCTGTAGCAGTCCTTGCTGTGCAGCTGGTGCACGACGATATTCGTCTGCGATGTTTGTGTATCTTGCCCAATCGAACAGTCCAGTATCGGTCACTGCGCCCCCTAGCGCTGTGCCGTGGCCCGATAAGGCTTTGCTCAATGAGTTGACTACTAGGCTGGCCCCCACTAAGGCTGGCTGGAACAGAGCAGGGGACGTAATGGTGTTGTCCACCACGTAAAGCAGTCCACGCTCTTGGCACAGTGTGCCAATACCTTGCAGGTCTGCGATTTGGGTGCCTGGATTGGCGATGGTTTCGACAAAAACCATTTTGGAGGAAGACGTCAGCGCATCAGCGACAGCCTGTGCGGATGCCATGTCAACTAGCGTCACCTCAACGCCAAGCTGTCGCAAGGTTCCCAGTAGGCTACTGGTGTTCCCAAAGACATGGCGGCTAGAGACGATATGGTCGCCTGCCTTGAGCAAGCTGAAGAAGACTGCAGTGAGTGCTCCCATACCAGTCGCAAAGCATACTGTTCCCACCCCACCTTCGAGTTCGTTGATTTTGGCTTCTAGCAACGCTGTGGTGGGTGTGCCTTGGCGGGAGTAATTGAAACTGCCCTTTTTTGTGCCTTGAAATATGCCAATCAGATCCTCCACCTTTTCAAAGCCATATTGGACCGATGTATGCACCGGCGCACGCAGTGCGCCATGCTCCATGCCGATCCTGCGGTCCCGATGGATGATAGTGGTGGTGAGTCCGTTCTTTTCTTTTCTGTCCATGGAGCATGAGTCCTTACAGTGGTCGATGGTTGGCGCGTTACGGAGCCAGAACGGAAGTTGGCCAGCCATATTGTTAGCAGACCGGCGGAGCTTTGCTCGGCCGTAAGAAACTGCCGGGGTTGCCCCTTTTTTCATGGAGCTGGTGCGTCGCCGGCCTACCGCTTCATCGAAGCCATACATTCATGATTTTTCCAAGCGGGTAAGGCTGGCAGTGCCTATCAGGCTACTGCGTGGCTCACTGTTGTGCAAAGCCGCCATCGACAATGATCTCTGTGCTGAGCATGTAGTGAGGTTCGTCACTGATTAAAAACACCACTCGTGGGTGATCTCCTCCAACTGCCCCATGCCGCGTGCTGGAACCCGCGGAGCCATCTGGCGCTTGCGGCCAGTTGAGCGGGCGTGGCGCTCTCCAGCTTGAAGATGGGGGTGTTGTTTGCACCAGGACTGACGGCATTGATGCGGATCTTGCGATCTGGCAGCTCATTACGACCACGAGTGCGCGAGCAAGCGCTTAACTGAATAGCAAACCCAATCTACTAAAGCCGACCAGTACTATACCGCCGGCCTCGTGCTCACAACCGCGCGGAACGGAACAGTATGATCGGGAACAGCCCGCAGAAGACCAGCGTATCCTGCTGGAGCCAGAAGTCGCCGCCATAGGCGAAGCACCGCTTGAGCAGACAGCCAAACAGGATGATCAGAAAGTCCGGCAGCAGGATGAGAGCGTTGTCGAGCATGTATTCTTTTGCGGGTCCCGTGCGGATAGCTGCGATGCAATATGACATTCACGCTAC